>NZ_CP107031.2:882500-1200714 GCF_027474845.2 Maribacter aestuarii | reverse complement strand
AAATCCATGATGATTAACGGTATTCCGAGATTGATTACTAGCATCAACTTCAACAACTATTTCATCACTAGGATTATTGACAAAGTCAATTGAATTAATAATATTTTTTTCAAAAATTGATAGGAAACTAGGAATGTAATTTTTTACTTCTTGATAAACATTTTCGAAACTGCCTTTAATCAAGGCTATAGACCAGTTAAATAAATTAAGCTTTAACAATTCGTACTCATCAAAGAAATTTACTTTAAGATAAGTCATTAAATTTTTCTTAGTGTATGGTCTATTAGTTATTAAGTTAATAACATCTTCATATCTAAGGATTCTGATTAAAGCGTTTAAAATGTTTTTTCTATATGGCTCCAGTGTCCTTTTCGATTTGTCACATAATTTTAGATATGTATCTAAATTCAAATAATCTATTTTTTGAATGGACTTACTTACTTCAAAATCATCACAATAATCTTTTATGCTAGTTTTGTGGTCTTCAGAATGTTCTTTAATCCATCCAACAACATTATATTTTTTTTGTCGTCATGCTTAATCTCATCTGAATCAATGAACTCTTTAATTATTTTAGAATATGAAGGAATTACATTATCGATACTATCGTCTGTATAAACTAATATATGAGGTTTAATGGTTCCAGAATTTAATCCAATTACTTCATAGTTTTCATCTCTTTCTAATATTAAACAATTGACTACCTCAGCATTAATACTAGTAAGCCTATGACTTCCTTTTAACTTTAAAATATTTTCTCTATCATTCCAAATTTCTTCTAAAGAAACCTCCCCATTAAAAATAGCCTGATTTTTATCTCCGATTCTTTGGTAAAATGATTTGCCATTTCCTTCATCATAAAAAACTCTTTCTAGTAAATCATACTGATGCTTATCCATATCCTGCATCTCATCAACAAAAACATGCTCAAACCTTTTTTGAAGAATTTTTTTAATTTCGGATAGTCATTAAGAGATTTAAATGCAAGTAAATATGCATCGTCGAAATGCAAATAACCTCTTGTCAGAAT
Source organism: Maribacter aestuarii (assembly GCF_027474845.2). Taxonomy (NCBI): domain Bacteria; kingdom Pseudomonadati; phylum Bacteroidota; class Flavobacteriia; order Flavobacteriales; family Flavobacteriaceae; genus Maribacter; species Maribacter aestuarii. Next base: position 1,199,684 of record NZ_CP107031.2, on the reverse strand, counting down.
CGTTTTTTTCATTTTGACTAGAGCTTTGTAAGTGGGTGTTTCTGGATTTTTTAATTCAAAATCTTCAGCATTTTTATTAACTCCAGATGTTAATAGGGAGTTTTCATCCAGTCTTAAATCCTTCAAAAACTTTAATGGGTCACGTTTCTGATTAACCCAATTGTTTGCTCCATAGGGCAAAGAGTATTTTTCAATTTGTTCGTCATAAATTTCATTATCAATACGATATGGTTTTTTTTTAACAATTGTATTGTAATAAGGAATAGCTAAAAACTGGTCTACAAAGCTTTGAATAGTTCCTATAAAATTTGGAAAAGAAAATAGTTTAGGACAATGCTTCCCTATTCTTTCAGTTATTTCATCTATAGCTACATTTGTATGTGATAGAACTAATACACCTCTATTTTTTTTCAAAGGCATATACCTCTCAAGAATAAGTAATTTAGCAAGCAAAACTGTAGTTTTCCCACTACCAGGAACAGCTTGTAAATCAAGTGTGTCAAAATTCTTAATAAAATCTACCCTTTCATCATCAAATTTTTGAGTCTCCTTTAATAATATGCTTTCAGAATAAGTAATATCCTCATCGGTAATGTTAATTATTGCAGGCATACACAATGGCTTTTAATAATGCTTGCATAGAGTCTGTTTCAGAGAAATTGATTTGAGGCTCTTCTAAGTTAATATCTTCTTCAATTTTTTGGGCAACTTGGTATGCTATTTCTGATTTTTTTAGCCCTTTATTTATTAATTTTTTTGCTAACTCCATTTCTGGGTCAGTTTCCCAATCTGTTCTTGAATGAATTGATTTAACGACTTCTATAAATACATCTTTCAATCCTTCAGATTTATAGAGGTTATATTCTAAAGTCCAATTACCTGTTATAAAGGCTTTGATACTTTGAGATTCATAGTGTTCTACCAATTCTCTAATTGCAACTGTCTCTAAAGGAACTATTATGGTATCTGTTAACTTATTGTAATTGTATATTTTTCTTCCTTTTTCATCTTTGTTAGGCTTTCCATCTCCATCTATAGATAAATCTTTTGAATAATGACTTAAATCTAAATCTGTGATAACTGAAATAGGAATTTCGATATAAGGTTCTTCTTTTCTTTCAAAAATTTTTGAGTACCTCAGCAATGCAGTACTTCCGACATTTACAATTGAAACTCCAGCCTCTGTTAAATCTTTTTCTATGATTCCTAATGATTTCATTTTTTTTGCCAATACAGGAATTAAAATTTCTTCAGACCAACCCTCAACTATTATTACCCCTTTAGCAAAAAACAGATTAGCTTTAGTTACATCTAGAAATCTCTCAAGGAATTTATAATCATCCCCACTAAGCATAGTGTAATTTTCTCCCATTGGAAAAGCACTATTTTTAGAACAGAGAATTATATCTTTCAATTTTACCTTTGAAGCGAGATTTGGGCTATGAGTCGTTAGAATAAGTTGAACTTTATCTTGTCTTTGTAGGGACTCAATAACTTTCATTTGAGCTTGAGGGTGAAGATGTGCTTCCAACTCTTCTATTAAGCCTAACCTTATCCCTGACCAATCTTGTTTATTAAGATGTAATAATTCTGAAGCCATAAAAAGCCTATTAAGAGTTCCTAGACCAATGTTAATTTCGTCCTTAACCAATAACTCTAACTTTTCTAGTATTTGCTTAAGACGAGCTTTAACAACACTTATTTCTGTTTCTTTTGTTGAATCATAAAAGGATTTTAAATATTTATCTATCTCATCTTTTAAATCCTTTCCATTCTGGTCTGCAACTAATTGATTGCCCTCTCCATCATTTCCTTCAAAATATTCTTTAATAGAATTATTGAACCTTTGGAAAATTGTAATTAAATGATGAGTGTTATCGTCGCCGCTAAATGCCTTATGCTCTTGAAGTATTTGAGAAAGCCTAGAGTTCTTTTTTGGAATTAATTCATTTTTGGCGTCTCTTAAGGGTTTTAGATAAGTAGACTTTAAGTATTCCTTTGCTTCAAAAGTTAATTGATAACCTTCATCATCAACTCCAGCCTTTATATCTGAATTAATGATTCTGCCATTTACTTTGGACACATCATATATTAACCTTAAAAATGGCTTTGCATCTTCTCCTTCTCCATACCATCCTAACCATTCAGTAAAATTCTTTGCTTCATTATTGCTTAAGCCATCAAAAACAATTTCTATTCTAAATCTATTTGTTCCGCTAAAAAAATCTTGCTCATCAATTCTAATCCATTCATAGCTATGAGTTTTTAAAACAGTTTTTATTGAATCTATTATTGCAGTCTTGCCAGAATCATTTTCTCCGATTAAAACATTTAATCCATTGGTAAAACCTAAATTCAAATTTGGTTTTTGTAAATCGAACTGTGCGAGGCTACCATATTTTCTATAGTTCCATAATTTTAAATTGGTTATGTGCATCGCTTATTTAATGTTTGGTTACTTAAATTAAAAAATTACCGTACTATCTTTCACATCAAAGATGTACTGAGCTAAAATTAATAAAAGGGAGGAGGTCGTTATGTAAAACAACGTTTAAATGTAAGAAAATTTTTACTTAGGTTTAGCAGGAAAGTGAATTATGCGTTAAAATGTTAAAACTGAAATAATTCTGACATTTCAACGCCAAGGGCTTTGGATAGACTTAAAAGAGTCGTAGTTGTTGGATTAGTTCTGCCTGACTCTATCCTCCTTAAGGAACCATCATCCATATCCAGCAAATCAGAAAGCTCTTTTTGTTTTATGCCTTTACTTTCTCTGATTACCACAATACGTTTGCCAAGTTTTTTTAAATAGCTATTTTCTTCTTTTGCTAATGGCATCCTTAAATATTAGTCCAATTACAAAATAGATTTTTGGAGTCATTAAAAAGAGGGCATATGAGCCCTGTATTGAATTTTACTTTTATATTTGAAAAACTATACGGTATGTTGAAATAGTATGAATGAAAAGAAAACAATTAAAGTAAGCTCCAAAACGATAAAAGCTATTATAACATGTTTGGTGTTAGGTCTAATAACTGTATTTACTATTGAGCATTTTGGCAAATTTTCCTATCTAGAAGAACCTAGTGCAACTTCTCAGAATAACAATGACAAAGTATCTTTTACCAGGGAAGTGTCTTATGGTGCAAAGGTTTCAGAAATATATTTAACCACTCCATTCGGCACTTACTTAACTTTTGATGGCGGCGAATTTAGGGTTAGTAATATGTATTACTCGTTTAAAAAATATTCTAACAAAGTTCAATACTATTTTAAGGCAACATTAAGGGACTTTAAATTCATTTTCATGATTGGGTTTGGATATTTTGTTCTTTTTTTAATATCAGTCAACTTTAATTTTAAAGTTGAATAACACTATAAATACTATATTTTAAACTTGCGTTGATATTTTCGTCAAAAACTACCTACGCGTATACCAAGAAGTAGTAAAGAACAAAAGCATAATTTTAATTAAGTTTCGACCTTCTTTCTTTGGCTTAGTGATTCTTACAAATTGCCATGCATAATAGTAATTGGTTTCTTGTTAATTTTTTGTTATATTTAGATTCCTCAAAATAATTCATCACCTACATTTTTACTTCCCCCATAGTATATATTTAACAATATAGATGTTGAAAATACCCGCCAATGGGTATTTAAACTTTAATTATTGTTCACGATTTTGGATTAAAATTTTCATTATGAAACTATTATTTAAATCTTTTATGAATTTCAATGTTAAGTTTATTTTACTTCTACTAGTTATGATATTTTACTCATGTGGTTTTTTTGATAAAAAAAACGAAGATGAAAATAGAGGAAAAGAAGAACCTCAAGAAGAAATCCTTTTGTTTAAAGGAAAGGATAAAAATAACACCCAATTATTGCCTTCGATTTTTTTGGATAAAGACTCAGTTGGAAGCTATGAACTACCATTTAAAATAGATACTCTGGGTACCAGACAATGGGCATTAGTTAAAAACAATGGAGGCATGCTTGCTATCCTTGAGGATTCAATTAATTTATATTCTGAAGAGGATTTTGACAAGCTTGAAGGTCTTCTTGGTTATCAAGAAGTGGATTTTAATCCCGAAATTCTGTCCATAAATAATTCGTTTAAAGCAGAATTATTTGGCGATACTTTGGAGTTTACTGTTCAACAAGTAGAAAAGTTGGAATCGAACGATGAGCTTTGGAATGGTATTCTGGATAAAGAAAATTCTTCATTTACTATTTATAAATCTGATTCAATTTATAGTGCTTCATTTTATTTTGATGAAACTAAATACGAGTTAAGGAAAGATAATCAGAGCTATAGTATTCAAAGAATAAACCAAGAAACCTTCTTTGACGAAGACGAGCCGTTATACGAATTCGATTATGATGATGATGAATTAGAAGATGAGGGCAATCTGCAAGATTCAAATGAATTCATTGATGTATTAGTTTGTTATACTGGAAAGTCGAAAACAGCGTCTGGAGGCCTTTCTTATATCAATTCAGAAATAGGCTTAGCGCTTACGGAAACAAATCTATCCTATCAAAATAGTAATGTATCCCATAGATTGAGATTGGCAGGAACTATGGAACTAAATTATGAGGAAACTGGTAGTTCTAAGAGTGACGTTATTTGGATAAAAGAAAATAAGGAAGTAGAAGGTAGAAGGAATCAAGTTAAGGCTGATATAGTAGTTTTTATAGTTGAGAGTTTAACTGGAAGTTGTGGCAGGGCTTATGGGATACAAAAAAAATATCATCAAAATTTGCGCCTAATGCCTATTGCGTAGTAAAAAGAAGCTGTGCTACAGGATATTATTCATTTGGACATGAGGTTGCTCACCTTATGGGAGGAAGGCATGATTGCAAAAATGATGAGAAACCAACGCCCTTCGATTTTAATCATGGCTATGAATACTGCGATGCTTCACGACCATGGAGGACAGTTATGAGCTATTCGAATTGTAGGAGTAAAAGAATTCCATATTGGTCAAATCCTAACGTAACCTATAAAAGTATACCCATGGGGAATGTTGATATAAGTCGTTCGTGTAAAAGTAACAATTCGAAATTGCTGAATAGAGCATCTTTAACAGTTGCAAACTTCAGAGTAAAACAATTATTAGAATAGAGATTATGGAAATAAGAAACTTACTTACTGTAATAATGATTTTCACATTTGTCCATTCCTACTCTCAACAAAAAAAAGATGTAAAACAAAAGTCAGAAGTCGAAAATATAGAAAAGGGAACAGCAAATACTCCAAAGGAGAAAGAAATTGAGGCTCAAATAGAACTAGTATACGACAAGGATAAGAAGCAATTAAAATTAAACAAAGAAAATGATGATAATGAAGAACCAAAATTTCAAAGGAGTCTCGAACTGAAAAAAGGTAAGATATATCAAGTCTTCATTAAGGGGTTAAATACTGCCGTAATAAATTCAAAAATAGAATTTAAGCCTTTTGTCTTTTCATCAAAAACTCCAGAAATCATTAAGCCTATCTTTATTGGGATTACTGAATCAGGGGAGCTAGAAAGTAAATCATCCACAATGGATGAGGGCAAGGATAGTGACCCAGACTATAACACAATTAAATATTTGAAGGCTATTTATAAAGGAGCACTGGACAATTATACATCTTTGGTCTTTTTAAAGAAGAAATCAGACTCTTTGTATAATGAAACCATTTACTCGTCTGAGAATGGTATTGCAAAAAACATGTATAAGAACGTTTTGGAGAAGTTTGGTGTTTTGAAAGAAGCCGATGGAGATTCTCTTAATTATAAGTTGATTAAAGAAAATGACTATCTAGAGTCCCTGAATAACAAAATTATTGAATATCAGAAATACATTGAGTCTAGCAAATCTTTATTTTATTCTTATTTAGAAAAACTAAAACAGCCAAATTCAGATATACTAGAGCCATATTCTCAATTAGTTTTTTTAGCTGAAGAAATGGGTAAAAAGGATTTTCGTAAATACTCAAACTTCATCCATAAATCTCAGACTTCTGAAAATAAAACAAAGTCAATAAAATTTAGTCCTTCAAAAGATGGTGTAGACATCGACATAACTTTGATTAATACTTATGTTAATGACACTCTATTTAAAAAACCTTTTTCCGTTTATTCTTCAGGTGGGTTAAGTTTTGATTTTACTACTGGATTTTTCTATTCAGATTTAGTGGAGCGGTCTTATTTTCTTATGGGGAGAGAAGGAGATACAACTAGAACTAATATAATTGAAGAAGATACGAGAGATTTTGATGTTTCCTTTGGGGCTTTAGGGCACGTATCATATAAATTTGCTAGTTCGTTTAAAGCAGGATTAAGCATGGGGGCTACATTGTCTCCATTAGACGGTAAAACAAGATATCTAATCGGTGGCAGCTTCATTTTTGGCAGGAAAAATCAAGTAGCCTTAAATGTGGGAATGAGTCTTGCAAAAATAAAAATACTATCAGGTTCTGTAGATATGGATTCTGAAGGGTTATTTGTTCCTGCTTCGGTTACTGCTATTCCAACTTTTGAAAAGATTGAGAGAGGATTTTATTTAGGAGCTACATACAATTTGTCAGTTACTAAGAAACGTTAGAAATGAGTTGTGTGATTCTGTAATGTTCTTTAATTTTTTTAAAATTATATGGTTTTTTTGTTTTTGAATTTTGAGTTAGATAATTAATATAAGCTGTGAAAAATAGTGTTGTAAGGGAAGAATTGTAAACTATATAACTACTTACAATTCCCCTCTTTATACTAAGCAACATTTTTAAATATTGCACAATCGCAATTCATTAGTTCTTTGTATTTAAATTTTAATTGGACTTTCAACATAGTTTTTGTTTTAAGTAGGTTGTGTTTTTTTAAAACTTTATGGAAATCTTCTTTACACCTACTTCTAAATTTATAAGATTCAGCATTTTTCAACTCTTTCCAATAAGATGAGCTAATGCCATTTTGAAAAAGTATCATTTCGTCTATTCTGTTGAGATTTTTTATACTCAGAGCGTCAACTATTAGAAGTTTATCGAAATGCTCTAAAAGCTTCTCAAATAGCCGCTTAAACCTATTCTTGTCCAAATCATTTAGGGAGTAGATGCTAAAATGTTTTTTTAAATACCTCGCCCCAGTTATTTTTAGCTCCACCCTGAGTATGTTTCTATTTTTTAAAGAGTTTTGTTTCGATTTATTGTAGATTTTCAGGCTGTAGTCAGTTGTTTTAAATTCTAGATAATCTCCTTTACCATAAAACTTCTCATTTCTATTAGGGGGTTTGAAGTCATACATTAAAATATAATTGTCAATGAGTTTTTGAGGATTTATATCGATGTCAATGTTTAACCCAAATTCCAAATTAGTTATGTGAGTTTCTTCATCGTTTATATGAAATGTATTTTGCAAATTGTTTATCGCATATTTGAAATCACAATAGCTAAAATCATTAAAATTTTGCTCTCCATAATCTTCTATAACATTAAAATATTTATGAATACTCCCTTTTAGAGTGGCTCGATTTTCAGTAATTTCAATAAACATATTTTTATAATATGCTGTTCGCTTATCTAAAATTTCTCCAGTTTTAGAGTTAATGCATATTCTTAAATCCACGTTATTTGAATCTTCTATATTCTTTACGGCTAACTCCCTGTTAGTTAGAAAGTACTTTATTAAATCTACCATTATCCCGCATTGTTTAAAAAGTTAAACAATTCAGCTCTGGAGTAATAAACTCGACTTCCAACCTTTTTAGCTGGCAAGGTGCCATTTTTGCGGTATTTCCATAAGGTTGTCTTGCTGAGACCTAAGAGGTCTGTAACTTCATCTACAGAAAGTATCTCTTTTTCTTTTTCTGATGGTTTGGAGTGATTGTACTCCCTAATAACTTTAAACTGTTCGGAAATACAACTTGTAATTAGCTTTGATAAATCATCCATTGACAGATTTATCATTTGAAAACTTTGTTCTCTCATTTTTTCTTGCTTTTATAATTTTATAGTGCAAGATTAGCTGACAGAACACACCTGTTAGAAACGAAAACGTACTATCTGGGTTCGCTTTGTTGTCTGGTAAGATTGTAGAGGTCAATTTTTTTTTGAGGAGAGCAATTATTGAGAGTTTTTAATTTTTCCAAGTTTACTTGATAGTTGGAAAATATAAATTCTCGAAACTCTCTTTCTTGTACGTTTTCATAAAGATACTTGTCCCGTTGTAAGATTCTGAAAACAAAGCTATAATCAGCTAATTCTGTTCTTTGAGTAGTACATATATTGTCTTTTAGATTATCAAATAAGACATAAGAATTATAGTCCTTAAATATTCTTGGAAATGGGTTTGTTTTTGAAATTACTTTCGTTTCTATATCTTCAAAAGATTGAGATACTATGAAGGCGGCAAAATCGATATAAATTTTTTCTAAAATTCTTTTTAAATCAACTCCTAAACAGAAGAGTAACAATTTATATGGATACGATTTAATAACTATAGTTTTATCATCTGTATATTCATGACAAACCATCTTATTAGTAAATTCAATTTCAAATTCTCTAGCTATTAGCTTCTGTTCTTCAATTTCCTTATAACTAAAGTCGTTTCTCTTGGTAGTTTTAGAAATTATGTCTAAGAGCTTCTTAATATTATTAATAGTGGTGTTGAGTTTTGATTTTTTTTCAATATCGGTTGAGCTACTATTTTCAAAAAAGTACTTATTAAAAATAAAAACTTCCTTAGTGCTTATAAAAGTGTCATAAAACTGCCCTCCAAAGTGAAATGGCAACATATACTTCATAAAATAATCTTCCTTTTCTAAGTATTCTTCATTATAGGTGGACAACGAATAATTGTCTAGACTAAAATGTAGAGTTAAGCTTGCCAACCTAAATTCATCTCCTGTAAGGTAAATAAAATAGTCTAAAGCTTCTCTTGGATTATTTAAATCTACTGCTCCGTAATCTTTTATGTCTAATACTTTGTTTACTTTCAAATTTTCGCTTTAAAAAAGGGGGAGAGCTTGTGTGTTAACCTACCCTTAAACCATGTAAATATATCAATTTTGGCATGTTAGAATATAGCCGTTTTCCCCGCTTTTTAAATCTATGCGCCCGTATACCTTTTTTGTAGGGTGTCGATAGTTTACCTTGGCATCAATTTATGTTAGAAAACTTGTCTCTATTAGGTGATTTGACCAAAATGATTATTTATTCTTAAAAAGAGCCTTTTTATAAGTATGTAGTTTGGGTGCTATACACCAGTATGCGGTTTTTTTCGGTTTCTTCTAAAAATTATTTTCTATCCCCTGTCTCATACTACCATAGGTATAATTGGCATAAAAACGTTCATTTTTGACCATATCCCCTATGTGAAATTTGAGGTTTTTTAATTTTTGACTAGGAAAAAGGATAAAATACTCTAGTGTAAACTTGAATTAAACAGGATTTAGATAGGTTAAAAATGGAAATGTCGCCCCTCGTGTTGTCCCTTTAAAAAACAAGAAAACCGCAATATCTTGTATGTCAGATATATGCGGTTTTTCTATGTGGTGCCTCCAGGAATCGAACCAGGGACACATGGATTTTCAGTCCATTGCTCTACCAACTGAGCTAAGGCACCATGCCGTTAAGCGGCTGCAAATATAATTTCAAATTTAGGATATCCAAACAAAAAAGGGAAAAAAGGCTGCTGTTTTTTACTTATTTATAATCTTTGTACCATGAACCTAATCATAGACGCCGGCAACACAAAAATTAAACTGGCCATCTTTCGGAAAAAAACGCTAGTTCACGATGAAGCTGTGGACCAAAATACTTTTTTAGATGCTGTTAAGAATATTTTCAAGAGATACCCCAATATCAACCGAGCTATTGTCTCTAATGTAGGGATTCTGGCGGAGGAAAATGTAAAGGTGATTTCGGTTTTTTGTAAGGTTCACTCATTATCGAGTCAGTCCAAAATACCCTATAAAAACTCCTATACTTCTCCGCAAACCTTGGGGGTTGATCGTATGGCGCTGGTAACTGCCGCTTATTACAGGGCTCCACATAGCAACACTCTTGTTATAGATGCAGGTAGTTGTATCACATATGATATCATCAACGATTTTGACGAGTACTTGGGCGGGGCAATTTCTCCGGGCATTCAGATGAGGTACACTGCAATGCATGAACATACCGCAAACCTTCCAAGCCTCCAAAAGAAAGAGGTATTGGATTATATTGGTAATTCTACGGAAAACTGTATGCATAGCGGTGTCATTAATGGCATTACCAATGAGATTGATGGGGTTATCAACCAATACAAATCTCGTTTTAAAGATTTAACAGTTATTTTAACAGGGGGCGATGCTCAATTTTTGTCTAAACGACTAAAAAATACCATCTTTGCGGATTCCAAATTCCTCTTGAAAGGACTTAATTATTTGCTGGAATACAACAAGCATTAGATGATCAAAAAATTGTAATTGCAATTGTATGCTTTTCCTATATGGGTGCGTACGCTCAGGATGGTACAATTTCTCCCTATTCCTTTTTTGGCATTGGTGATTTAAGAAATACCAGTACAGTAGAAAATCAAATGATGGGGAGTATTGGAGTCTATGCCGATAGTATCCATATAAATTTGCAAAACCCTGCTTCCTATGGGGAATTGGGGTTAAAGGCCTTAGAAAAGGTTGGTCTGGTTACGTACACTGCAGGTATCTCCAACAAACAAATTCGACTTAAGAGTTTTACGGAGGAGCAAAATAGTTCAATTACTAATTTGGATTATGTAGCCCTTGGTTTTAGCCTTGGAAAAGGTCTTGGTATGGGCTTTGGCCTGATGCCCTATTCATCCGTAGGATATAATTTAGTAGATGAAAGAACTGCTAATGGCCAGGCGTTGACCAATGTTTTCAACGGTTCTGGGGGGTTAAATAAGGTATATTATTCGGTTGGATACGAATTTCTGAAAGATTTAAGTATAGGAGTTACTGCAAATTTCAATTTTGGGAATTTAGAGAGTGAGCGTCTACAGCAGCAAGAAGATTTACAGTTTGGTACGTTCGATAGAAGAAATTCTAAAGTAAACGGGTTTGATTTTAACTACGCTTTAAACTATAGTCCCATTATTAAGGAAAAGTACAGGCTACATAGTTCTATAAGAGTAAATACCCAAGGAAACCTGGTTTCTGAGAATGAACGACAGGTTGGTTCTTTTTCCTTGGCCACGGGGGGCAATATTGAAGAAATAGATGTGAACCTCGATTCCCAGAACCTTAGGAATACCGAATTTAAAATCCCTACGACCACGACCTTAGGAATAGGTTACGGGGAAGATTATAAATGGTTCATTGGTGGGGAGTATAGTTTTCAAGGATTAAGTTCTTTTGAAAATACCTTTTTAGGAGCGGATAACATTGAATATAAAGACGCTAGCTCTTTTGCGCTGGGAGGGTTTTTTACGCCAGACCACACTTCTTTTACGAGCTATTTTAAAAGAATTACGTATCGTGCCGGGCTTAGATTGGATAAGAGCGGAATGGTCGTCAATGATGTTGATATAAATAACTTTGGCATAACTTTTGGTTTAGGGTTACCGCTGGGCCGAAGTTATTCCAATCTTAATCTTGGTTTTGAACTAGGAAGGCGTGGAACAACAAGGGCCAATCTCATAGAAGAGAGTTATTTAAAAATCAACGTTGGTTTATCATTGAATGACCGTTGGTTTGTAAAAAGGAAAATAAATTAATAAAAATTTAGTACATTAACCACTTTAAAATTAGCAAGATGAAAACGAAACTTTACTTCACGGCAGTTATGTTCTTAGGAATGATGGGGGTAAGTAATGCTCAGGCGCAAAATCCTGAATGTATGACCAATCTTTCCATATTTTCGGAACACGCCAAGGTTAAAAATTATGAAGCGGCTTACGAGCCTTGGAAAATGGTTTATGAAACATGTCCACAATTGAACAACGCCATCTACGTTTACGGTGAGCGTATTCTAAAGGACAAAGTTGATAAGGCAACAGGTGCGGACAAGGAGAAATTTACCACTGAATTAATGGGATTGTATGACAATAAGATGAAGCATTTTGCTTCTAAAACTAATTATGCAGAAACTGAAATCGATAAGGCCTTGGTAATGTACGATAACAAAATGGCGGACGACGCCAAGATGTATCAAATGATGGATGATGCTTTCACGAAGGATGCTGAAAACTTTACTAACCCCAAAGCTTTATATATTTATTTTTCTAGCCTGGTGGATTTATATAATGATGGGAAAAAAGATTTACAGGAAGTTTTTGATGTGTACGATGCGGTAACGGATAAAATTCAGGTAGAAAATGATGGAATCACTAAGAAAATTGCGGTATTACTTCCAAAGGAGGAAGCAGGTACGTTAACATCCAAAGAAAAACGACTTTTAAAATCCTATAACTCTTATTCTGAGAATTATGGTAAAATTGAGGGAAGTATCGATTCCAAATTAGGTCCTTTGGCTGACTGTAGTAACTTAATACCATTATACGAAAAAAGTTTTGAAGAGAAGAAAAGCGATGTAGTTTGGGTAAAAAGAGCAGTAGGACTTATGTTCAACAAGGAATGTACGGACGACCCAATGTTCCAAAAGCTTTTTGAAGCACAATTAGCGTTAGACCCCTCGGCAGATGCCTACGTTTATGGTGGTACCTTAAAAATGAAAGGTGGTGACTCTAGCGGAGCGATGGCAGATTTTGATAAGGCATTGACTTTGGAAACGGATAACATCAAAAAATCCAAAATTGCGTACAAAGTTGCCGTAATCAATAAAAGAAAAGGAAGCAAGTCCACCGCAAGAAGTTATGCCCAGAAAGCTATTGATGCCAACCCGGCTAACGGTAGGGCTTATTTATTGATTGCTAACCTCTACGCAACAAGTGCCAATGATTGTGGTAGCACTCCGTTTGAAAAACGTGCCATGTATTGGAAGGCTGCCGATATGGCTAGACGGGCCGGTAGAGTAGACCCCTCTTTAAGCAGTTCTGCTAGTCAATCAGCTGCTAGTTACAACGCCAAGGCTCCTACTAAAGAGATGATCTTTAGTTCTGGAATGGCCGGTAAAACAGTTTCTTTCTCCTGTTGGGTAGGGGGAAGCGTAAAAGTTCCTACTTTGTAAAATGATAAAACCTTTTTCAGATACACTAAAAGGCATTGCCATGGTATTTTCCATAGCAATGCTTTTTTTTCTTGTAAGGATGGTTACCAACGTGTAGGTGAGGAAGCGCAGAAGAAAATTTATCCGCAAGGCGTAGCCGAGAACTTTGTGCTTACTTATACCGAAACACCTGAAAAAATAAACTCGGAAGGTGTAGGTTCGTCCAAAGTACTTGCTGTACTTTCAGGACCGTTACGCAATGATTTCGAAAACTTAATATTTCCCTATCAAACTTTTCCAAAAGGACTATTAATTGAAATTTTCAACGAAAAAAATGAAAAGACCACTATTGAAGCCGATTATGGAATATATTACGCCGCTACCGCGCTAGTGGACCTTCAGGGCAATGTTGTGATTAAAGGACATGATGGTAAAAAATTAGAAGCTCCTCAATTATTTTACGATAGGGGAAATGAATGGGCTTTTACACAGGAGAAGTTTAGGTTTACCAATCCGGAGGATGGAACGGTAATGGATGGGGAAGGAATGGATATAAAAAAAGACCTTAGTTTTTTAAACGCGCATAAAACCTATGGTTTAATGTTAATCAAGGAAGAAATAGATGATTAAAATTTTAAGATATACAGAGTATTTATATTTAATTGTAGCCGTATTTTCCATCTACAGGATTTTTACGGATTGGAATACAGATCGTAATTCGGCCTACCTTTTTATTTTTTTCGCCGTCATATCCACTGCTATGTTCTTTTTTAGAAGAACCTACCGCAAAAAATTTGAGCAACGCCAAAAGGATAACCAAAACTAACTTTGGAAAGTCCAACCATAATTATTGTATTGTCGCTTCTTTTTTCTGCATTTTTCTCGGGGATGGAAATAGCCTTTATTTCTGCCAATAAAATTCATATCGAAATAGAGAAAAAGCAGGAGGGATTTTTGGCTAAAGTGCTTACTAGGTTAACTCGGAAACCCTCAAAATTTATTGCCACTATGTTAATCGGCAATAATATTGCTCTGGTTATTTATGGTCTATTTATGGGGGAAGTCCTCATGCAGTGGTTTGGTACCATGGACTATTCCAATACTTTTCTTAGGCTCATGTTTACCGATTTTAGTCTTCTGACCCAAACGCTCATTTCCACCTTTGTAATTTTAATAACAGCCGAGTTTCTGCCAAAAGTGCTTTTTCAGATTTATGCCAACAGTCTATTAAAGTTACTGGCCATACCCGCTTATTTGTTCTATGCCCTTTTTTCGCTTATTTCGGATTTTATCATATGGATTTCAGATTTCATACTGAAACACCTATTTGGCACATCGGGTGACGAGGTGCAATTGGCCTTTAGTAAAATAGAGCTCGGGGATTACATCACGGAACAGATGGAAACGGTTGAAAAGGAAGATGAAATTGATACGGAAATACAAATCTTCCAAAACGCATTGGAATTCGCGGCTGTAAAAGCACGGGAGGTTATGGTGCCACGTACGGAAATCGTTGCAGTAGAAATGCACGAGACCCCAAAGAACCTTGCAAAACTTTTTACGGAGACCGGTTTTTCCAAAATCTTGGTATACAACGACACTGTTGATAATATCATTGGTTACATTCACTCTTACGAACTATTTAAAAAACCAAAAACAATCAAAAGTATTCTACTTCCGGTGGAGTTTGTTCCCGAAACGATGCTCATTCAGGACATATTGAATGTTCTGATCAAGAAACGAAAAAGTATGGCCGTTGTCCTGGACGAATACGGAGGCACTTCTGGACTCATGACGGTGGAGGATATCGTAGAGGAGCTTTTTGGTGAAATAGAGGACGAACATGATAGTACCGATCTTAGAGAAGAGCAAATAGACGATACCCACTATCTCTTTTCGGCAAGATTGGAAGTAGATTATATTAATGAAAATTACAAGTTAAATCTGCCTACTACGGATGATTACGAGACCTTGGGTGGTATGTTGGTTCATCGAATGGGTGAGATCCCTGAGAAGGAATCGGAAATTCAATTAGAGAATTTTAAGTTTACAGTTTTAGAGGTTTCCAGTACAAAAATTGACATGGTTGCCTTGGAGGTTTTATCGGAAGATTAGCCCTTTTCCAATCCCTTTTTCCTTAAGTTTTAGTTTTTATTATTTCAATTAAAAATGGTAATTTCGCCAACTGATTTAATTATACCTTTAAGATGGCAGTTTTACAAAATATAAGAAAACGTACCACAGTTTTGATTCTTATCATCGGTTTGGCACTTTTTGCATTCGTAATTTCCGGTGTTTTTACCAGTAGTAACTTTGGTGGGGAAAAAGTAGGTTCTTCCGTTGCGGAGATTAATGGAAATGAAATTTCTATTGATGAATTCAGGCAAAAAGTAGAAACTGCTTCCAGAAGAATGGGTCCTACGGTCTCTTCTATGCAATTGACGAACCAAGTTTGGGAAAGAGAGGTACGGAATACCATTCTGGGAGAGCAGTTTGAAGAACTGGGTATAGGAATAGAACAAGACCAGATTATAGATTTTCTAAAGACAACCGGTTACGCGCAGAATCCGGAATTCCAGAATGAAAACGGAATTTTCGACCCCAATCGTTTTAAACAAACAGTTGCGGATTGGAAAGCGAATAATCCGGCACAGTATGATGTTTGGTTACAAACAGAAGAAGAAATTATTCAGTTGGCCAAAGAACAGACTTATTTTAATTTGGTAAAAGCGGGTGTTGGAGCCACACTTAAAGAAGGGGAGCTGGATTACAAGCTAGCGAACGAGAAAATGGATATCAAATATGTACGAGTTCCATACACCGCTATACCCGACAGTACGATTACAGTGACCAAAAGTGAAATATCCGACTATGTAAGTAAGCATAAAGAAGAGTTTAAGCAAGAACCTGCCCGTGATTTACAATATGTCTATTTTGAGGAAAGTCCATCCGAAGCTGATGATGCTGCCGTTAAGGAAGAGATTACCGCCTTATTGGACGATACCGTGGAATACAATGCCCAGACTGATCGTAACGATACTATAAAGGGATTTAGGAATACCACAAACATGGTTGCGTTTTTAGACCGATATTCGGATACGAAATTTGATACTATCTACAAGGCTAAAAAGAATCTTCCACCAAGCATTGCGGATACCCTGATGACCTTAAACGTGGGTGAAATATATGGCCCCTATAAAGAAGGTGGGTCGTACAAGATTTCCAAAATGATGGATAGGCAACCTAATGGCTCTGTAAAAGCCAGTCATATTCTTTTAACATACGAAGGAGCGACTAGGGCTAATCCGGAAATTAAAAGAACTAAAGAAGAAGCTGAAGCTAAGGCTAAGGAACTTTTGAAAGAAGCCAAAAAGTCTGGGGTTGTGTTTTCAGAGTTGGCCCGGGATAACTCTGATGGACCTTCCGCTCCAAATGGTGGAGATTTGGGATATTTTCAAGAAGGGGTAATGGTTCCTAAATTCAATGATTTTGCATTTAATAATAGTGTAGGTTCTATCGGATTAGTGGAAACGGAATTTGGATTTCATGTAATTAAGGTTGACGATAAAGAGGATATTGTGCAATTGGCTACGTTGTCTAGGGAGATTGTTCCCTCCGAGGAAACCATTAATACGTTATTTACCGATGCCACGAAATTTGAGATGGAAACTATTGATGATAATAGCGCTTTCTCGGATATAGCGAAGAAAAACGAGTATACGGTACGACCAGTGAACAAATTGAAGGAACTGGATGAAAACCTTCCTGGCTTAGGAGTACAGCGTAATATTGTACAGTGGGCTTTTAACGGCGACACGGAAGTAGGCGACATAAAGCGATTCAATATCAATAATGGATACGCTGTGGTACAATTAACCGGAAGTTATGACGAAGGCCTCATGAGTGCCGAAGATGCATCACCCACAGTTTTGCCAATCATCAGAAAAGAGCGTAAAGCGGCTACGATTATTGCTGCCAACAAAGGAAAGTCCATGGATGCCATAGCAAAGGATAATAACTCAACTGTGTCCACGGCATCGGCATTGACGGTAAAGTCACCGACCATTCCGGGAGCTGGTAATGAACCTGCGGTTGTAGGGACCGCTTACGGCATGAACCAAGGCGAAACATCCGACTTGATTGAAGGGAATACTGGGGTTTTCAAAATAGAAATCGTAAAACGTACGGAAGCGCCAAAATTGGATAATTATAGCACGTACGCCAATACTTTAAAAAGTAACGCGGCGAACAGTGTGAATACTGCCGTTTATAATGCGTTGAAAGAAGCGGCTGAAATCAAGGACAAAAGGGCGACCTTTTATTAATTCCTAGATTCTTAAAGCATAAAAAAGCCTCTATTTAATATAGGCTTTTTTTATAAAATCATCTCAGCATATGGGATTACCGTACTAAACCCTTTTTCCTTAAAATAACTAGGGGTTTCATCATCTCCCGTGACCATAATAAAATCACCGCCCCAGGCCCCCAAGCTTTTAACAACTCCTTTATAATCAGGGAATAAGCGTTCTTGAATCGGAATCAATCCAATAGCTTTGGAAATCAATTTTTCATGAAGTTTAAGTAATTTCTCAAACTCGTTCAAAGAACTACAGGCGACGAGTTTTTCTGTTACATTGGATATCTTATTGATTAGCTCCTCCTTATCAATTTTTAAATTTGAATAATGCTGGATAGCATCCCGACTATTTTGTTTTCGATTTAAATGAACAAAATATAATTCGTTACTAAATGATGGTTTAAAATTTACTTCCTGGACGAGGGGAAGAGACTTACTTATCTGATATAGTACAGGAAGTTTGTGCTGAGCACAGGCTATATCATAGCCACTTCCTCCAAAGGTAGCACTCAACAACCTATAGGCATTGACCTTGCCCCAATTGGCAATGTTATTCAACAGAGTGGAAGAGGAGCCTAAGCCCCAATCTCTTGGAAACGTCAGTTGGGCTGCAACCTGGTAACCTTGGTTGGTTGTCAAAAAGGCCGGGTTCAACCGTTTTGTTTCAGCTAAAATCTGAATTAACCTATTGGAAATTTCAGGATCACTGGTTTCAGTAACTTTGAACGGACTTAAACTATAACGCGCTTCAAACCAGACCTTGGATTCATGATCTAAACTTACCCAATGCAATGCTCGTGAATCGCTTTTTTCAACCTTTAACTGCTGGCCGAATTTTGTGGGAAGCCCAAGCCCTAATGCACCGTCCAAAATGGCATATTCGCCAGAAAGCAATAATTTTCCGTGACTATAAAATTTTTGCATCGTTATCGGTTCCTTAAACTCGTCAGCAAATCTTCAACTGTTCTATGGGATACCGTATTGTTCTTAAAATGTTCAACGGCAAGGATTTTTTCTTCTTCGGTAGCTTCCTGTTGATTTAAAATGTTCATAAGGTGCATTTTCATGTGGCCTTTTTGAATCCCCGTGGTAACCAGAGAACTCAAAGCTGCGAAGTTTTGAGCCAATCCTGCTACGGCCATAATCTGCATTAATTCTGGAGCTGATGGGTTTTGAAGAATTTCCAGATTCAACTTGACTAAGGGGTGCAATTTGGTGAGTCCACCAACCGTACCTAAGGCCAGCGGCACTTCTATCCAAAACTTGAAGATACCATTCTTCACTTCGGCATGGGTGAGGCTTGTGTAATTACCGTCTTTAGAGGCATAAGCATGTACACCAGCCTCTATGGCCCTAAAATCATTACCCGTTGCTAGCACAACGGCATCTATACCGTTCATAATTCCTTTATTGTGGGTTACTGCCCGGTAGGGTTCTTTTTTCGCAATGTCCACCGCTCTTACCATCTTCTCAGCAAATAAGGCGGGGGATATTTTAGACGAAATTTCCAATTCCTCCACGGGACAGCTAACTTCTGCCCTTACGGTACAATTGGGAACATAATTGGAAAGGATGCTCATCACCACTTCAATCTCTTTTTCTTTTTCAGAAAATGGTATGTATTGAAGGGCCTCCATTTTTAGGGTCGTGGCAAACTGTTCCAAACAGCTATTGATGAAATTTGCCCCCATGGCATCCTTCGTCTCGAACGTACAATACAGTTGATAATAGTCTGGTAATTCCTTGGTTTTGTTCCGTAGTTCTACTTTAGAAATACCACCCCCTCTTTTATTCATACTTTCTGTGAGGGAAGCGGTCGCCTCGAATAGTTTTGGCTTTACTAACTCAAAAAATTGTTTCAATTTTTCATAATCCCCCTTAAAAATGAAATGGACTTGTCCTACTTTTTCAGTGCCTTGGACCTGAGCCTTGAATCCACCTTTTTTTAACCAGAATTTTGCTGCTTTGCTGGCCGCCGCTACCACCGAACTCTCTTCAATAGCCATGGGTACGGCATACAATTTTCCATTGATCAAGAAATTGGGCGCAATGCCTAAGGGCATGTATAGGTTGGTCAAGGTGTTCTCTATGAACTCATCATGAAGCTGTTGCAATTTGATGCCGGAGTTCCAATAGGTTTCAAGAATTTTCTTGGACTCTTTGGGGTTTGAGGTGTAATTGGAGACTACCCAATCTATTTTTTCTGCTTTGGAGAGTTTTGAAAAACCACCTATTGGTTTTATCATAAATTCGATTTTTTTGGATACTATTTACCGCTATTACTAACGATATGGCTCAATTTATAGTTGTGGATTAGGTATCCCGAAGTAAAGATAAGGATATTGACTTGATTGGAAATAGACCCCACGCATTCCAAACAACTTCTTTCTTTTTTCAATGCATTCCGTGGTTTTTTACCGAAATAGTGGTAAACTTGAAAGATTTAAAAATTTGACATTTTTTATGAGGAAAATATTCATTTTGGCTGTTTTTGCAGTATGTTTTCAATCTTACATTACCGCTCAAAAAAAGCAGATTACCGTTGAAGCGATTTATGAAGGAGAGTTCAATACCGAAGGTTTGGAGGTGCTGCGTTCAATGAAAAACGGTAGACAGTATACCGTACTAAATACAAATAAAGCTACCGGTGCAGTTTCCATAGATAGTTATGATTACGAGACTTTAGAAAAAACCGGAACTTTGGTGTCAACTGCAAACTTACCTGATATTTCTAGTTTTACATCGTACCAGTTTAGTGATGACGAATCAAAAATTTTACTGGCAACAGAAATGGAATCTATCTTTAGACGATCTACGCTGGGTATCTTTTATGTTTATGATGTCAATTCGAAAGAACTTATAAAAGTAAGCGATTCTAAAATCCAAGAACCTACACTATCCTCAAACGGACAGAAAGTGGCCTATGTTTTGGATAACAATCTTTTTCTGATGGATTTAACTACTGCCAATACCCAACAGATTACGAGTAATGGTGAAAAGAATAGGATTATCAATGGGGTAACCGATTGGGTTTATGAAGAAGAATTTGCGTTCGTACGTGCCTTTGAGTGGAATTCAGATGGTTCCAAAATCGCTTTTTTACGATTTGACGAAACCAACGTACCACAATTTTCTATGGATGTGTACGGAACGGAAAAGTATCCAAGTCAATATGTGTTCAAATACCCAAAAGCGGGGGAGGAGAATGCCAAAGTAAGCTTGCATTTATACGATGTATCTTCAGAAGCAATCTCAAATATTAATTTGGGAGAGTCCTATTACATCCCAAGAATAAAATGGATGAATGACGCCAACGTCTTAAGTGTGCAGACGATTAATCGCCATCAGAACCATTTAAAGTTGCAAATGGTGGACGCAAGAAATAATATGGTTTCCCTGCTGTTGGAGGAAAGAGATGCTGCTTATGTGGATATTACGGACAACCTCACTTTTTTGGCGGATGATAGTTTCATCTGGACCAGTGAGAAAGATGGCTGGAACCATCTTTATTTGTACGATTCCAGTGGAAAACTAATGAATCAAATTACTAAGGGCGATTGGGAAGTGACCAATTATTATGGTTATGATCAGAACGAGGACAAAATATATTATCAGTCTACGGAGAACGGGTCAATAAATCGAGGGGTCTATAGTGTGGAGAGCAATGGGGGAAAGAAAAAATCTCTTGCAGTTGAAAGTGGAAAGAACGAGGCTTCTTTTAGTGCGGACTTTACCTACTTTATCAATACTTTTTCAAATATCCAAACCCCACCAACTTATACCTTACATAAAGCGTTAACTGGAAAAAAGCTAAAGGATATCAAGGATAATTCGACCCTATTGGAGAAGCTTGAAAATTATAAAACAAGTCCTAAAGAATTCTCTACTATAAGGGTCAATGGATACGATTTGAACATGTACATGATCAAGCCGCTGGATTTTGACCCAGGCAATAAGTATCCTTTATTTATGTACCAATATAGTGGTCCAGGTTCCCAAAATGTTTCCAATACTTGGATGAACGATAGGGACTTATGGCATCAAATGTTGGTTTCAGAAGGTTATATCGTCGTCTGTGTAGATGGTAGGGGAACAGGTTTTAAAGGGAGGGACTTTAAAAAAGTTACTTACTTGAACCTTGTGAAATATGAGACCGAGGATCAAATAGCGGCTGCCAAAAAGTTAAGTGAACTGGATTATATCGATGAAAATCGGACCGGTATTTGGGGATGGAGTTTTGGCGGGCACATGGCTACCAACTGTATTCTTAAAGGCAATGATACCTTTGAAATGGCCATAGCAGTAGCACCCGTTACATCTTGGCGTTTCTACGATACAATTTATACGGAGCGGTTTATGCGTACACCAGCCGAGAATCCGGAAGGTTATGATGATAACTCCCCATTCAATTACCCAGAACTACTTAAAGGAGACTATCTATTAGTACACGGTTCAGGAGATGATAATGTTCATGTCCAGAATACAATGCGTATGATAGAAGCATTAGTTCAGGCGAACAAACCGTTCGATTGGGCCATTTATCCGGATAAAAACCATAGTATTAAGGGAGGTAATACCAGAATTCACCTGTTTAATAAGCTTACCAATTTTGTTAAGGAAAAACTATGACCAAAATAAGTTTTAAAAAACCGATACGATTATGACCAATACTAAACCAGCACATCAAAAAGAATTGTTCGGACACCCGGTAGGGTTATTTTATTTGTTCTTTGCCGAGCTATGGGAACGATTTAGTTTCTATGGTATGAGGGCATTGCTAACGCTCTACATGGTAAATGTAATTTTTGAAGCATTAGCAGAGCGCGATTTTGCTACTGCCGCCGTTTATGCATCTTACGGTTCATTGGTTTATGCATCTACAGTCATAGGAGGTCAGATTTCCGATAAAATTCTTGGGATGCGAAATTCCATCTTCCTAGGTGGAATTTTAATGGCAATAGGTCACTTTGTTTTGGCAATAGAGAATAATATGGCATTCTTTTTAGCCCTTGCTCTGATAATTGTGGGTAATGGTTTTTTTAAACCTAACATATCAACTTTCGTAGGAACTTTATATCCATACGGAGATCCAAAAAAGGATTCGGGGTTTACGATTTTTTATATGGGAATAAATATAGGAGGATGGATTGCACCTTTACTCTGTGGATGGCTTGCTTACAAATACGGATGGCACTATGGATTTGGATTAGCGGGAGTTGGTATGATTACAGGGCTTCTATTTTTTTGGAGCGGAATACGGAAAAATGTTTTTGGGGATAGAGGCCTTCCTCCCAACGAGGAAGTAATGAACAAAAAAGTGTTGGGTATAAAACAAGGGGTTCTGATCCCTATCCTAACTGTTTTGTCAGCGCCCATTATCGCCTATTTATTGTCAGCGTATAAATCTCTCGGTCCTGAAGGAAGTTTTTTAGGTGATCAGAATATTGTCAATATAATTTTTAAATTAATTGCAGTAGCTATTCTAATATACCTTGGAAGTATCATGATAAAGGCGACTTTAGATGAACGTAAGAAGCTTTTTGTTGCTGTTCTCATAACATTTTTCATGACAATTTTCTGGGGTTTTCACGAGCTATCGGGGAGTGTCATCACTCTATTTGCCGCTCGTAATGTGGAATTGACAATGATGTCTGCGGCTCAAACCAACTCACTTAATTCCATGTTCATAATTATATTGGCAATTCCTATCTCCATGATGTGGACTTATTTGAGTAAAAAAAATAAAAATCCAAGAACACCTTATAAATTTGGATTGGGTCTCTTATTTGCGGGGATAAGCTTTTACATTCTGGCAATTAGCGGTGCAAGTGCCAATGAAAATGGCCTGGTTCCATTCACTTATTTGCTGTTAATGTATTTTCTTCTTTCTGTTGGAGAACTTTTTATGTCTCCAGTTGGACTATCTAAGATAACCGATTTATCGCCAAAGAGAATCGTCGCCTTTATGATGGGAGTTTGGTTCTTGTCATCTGCATTTGCTTTTCAGGTCGTTGGTTTCATTGGTAAACAGTTGGCCATAGAAAGCACCGATAAAAATATTGGTGGTTTTGATACACTTACCGTTTATACGGATGGTTTTGATTTGATAGCAAAATACTCAATTGGTGCCGGAATTTTAGTGCTCCTTGCCTCACCGTTAATTAAAAAATTAATGGGTAACGTTCACTAGAATTTCTTTTCAAACAAATAAGCTCCCTTTTCGCCTGTATAGTGAAAAGGGATTTTGTTTTTTTTACAAGTCTCTTGCCATCGTTCTACGTAGCTTTTGTAATTACTTCCGTCGGCAATGATTTGTATTGGTCGAGTGTTTCCAAATAGTCTTTCAAGATTCAGTTTTGGGGAATAGGTCAAAAGAATTATTTGACCTGAGCCCTGTTTTGGATATACTCCCAGACTATCAATGACCAACAGCGGTAAACCAAGAACGTCATAACTGTTGGTTAAAGCGCTGTAGTTGACACTATCAATCCGCTCTCCAATCCGGTAATCCGCTATCGCTCTTTCGGAAGCTTTGGAATCACTGGTAAAGACATCTAGCTTTTTTCCGCTCTTATGGAGTAATATCGAATTTTTAGTTTGATGCATAACTAAAACTTCGTTTGTTGAGGAGGCCACATAGTTTTGAAATATGGTCCATGATTGAAATGAAAACAAGGCAATCAAGAAAACAGCTATGCGCTTAAAACTAACTTGCTGCAACATATAAACTAACATGCCGATTACAAAAAAGGCAAGAACCAATTGACCATAATCGAAGGAAATCGATTTGAATATGAAACTTTCCCGATCTGCTACCCAACCTACAATACTGTTCATCCATCCAATCAATTCATTAAAAAGCAGCACTAACCAGTCTGGTAGTAGATTGATAAGGGCCAGAAATATAACCAATATACCAGTCCCTATAATGAAGCCCATCGCAGGCACTATTAAAAGGTTGGAAATAAAGAACAATCCTGGAAATTGATGAAAGTAAAATATGCTGATAGGGAGCACCCCCAACTGGGCTGCAACACTTACCGAAAGTAATTGCCATAAATAGCGTAAAATTTTATTCTTGGGAAACCATAGTTTTTGAAGCAATGGATAAATCCAGACAATAGCAAAAACTGCTGCATAGCTCATTTGAAAACCAACTTGGAACAGCAGATTGGGATTAATGAACAATAGGATAAAGAACATGGACAATGCCAAAATATTAAAGGTGTTGCTAGGCCTGTTCAAGTATAGCGCGTAGGCTACAAAACTGAACATGGTGCAGGCTCGGATAATAGAAGGGGACAAGCCTGCAACAAAGGCAAAACCCCATAAGAGGATTACACTAATGAGTAAAGAGATTGTTCTATTTCTCAAAGGGCGAAGCAGAAACTGGATCAATAAAAGGAGTATCCCAATGTGCAGCCCAGAAACGGCCAATATATGCACGGCACCCGCATTTTTATAATCGTTATAGGTTTCAGCTGAAATATCCGAACGTTCCCCAAGTAATAAGGCTTGAATTATACTTAATTCATCCGCACCAAAATTAGCCTGTTTCAATTTTTTGATGATATAGCCTCTAGCTGCAGCTGCTAAGCCATAAATTGTGCACTCCGGATTTTCATTTTTTATGAAATTTGAATGGTTGAATTTTAATTGGTGGTAAATACCCAGCTTCTTCAAATAACTCTTATAATCAAATTGGTGTGGATTTAAAGGTGGGTTAATGGGTAGAATTTCTGAAAATACCCAAATTTCATCGTCGACTGTCAATGGTTTCTGAGTAGTATCCACCGGTCTGCTCAAAAGTATTTTACCGGTAGTATGGGTGCTATTTAATCCGTTTACTACGGCTACATAACGTTCAGAAAACTGGGTGGGTTTTAATACTTCGGTTATTTTTAGCTGCCACTGCTTCTGTCTTTCTAAAGATAAATTGCTGTAATGGCTACTATGATGTAATGGTTGGGCCTGTATACTTATAAAAATACCTAAGGTAATCGTAGTAAGCGCTGCGATAAACCCATAAAAAGATGAATTACTTTTTGGCTTGGTAAAAAATAGGATGCCAAGAACTACGAAAAAAAATAAAGTGGTTGCTATGGCAATTCGAATATCAAACGGAAAATAGTACCCTAAAAGAATTCCCAGAATAAGAAGTAGCGTTAATTTAATAGGTACGAACGCCAGCAATTTCATTTATAGGATTCTGGTGGCTTTAACAAATGCGTGGTTCCAAAAGCCTTCCCGCAGAGATGATACGGTTACACCGCGTGAAGTAGAAGAATGGATGAATTTAATTTCATCATTCTCTACCTTAACCACCATGCCTACATGGTTGATGCGCTTTGAGCCTTTGCTGGTCTTAAAAAATAGCAAATCCCCTTTTTCTACATCTTTGATTCTTATTTTTTTACCTTCCTCTGCCATATGGATTGAGGTTCTTGGCAGTTTTATATCATGTTCCGCAAATGAAACGTAGAGCAATCCGGAACAATCCATTCCGTTTCTGGTGGTGCCTCCAAATTTATAACGAACGCCTGAAAACGTGAGGGCGGTATTAATTATTCCGTCAGCCTTCGTAAGATGGCCATAGGATGGTGGAGTTTCCGTTGTTTCTTTTTTAACGGGTGTTTCATTTCCCTTTCGCGCATTATCCGCAGCGGCAACGGAAATACTTCTTTCCTTACTGGTCAACTTACTTTTTTTACCGGTACCACAACTTGTAATGGCTATGAACAATAATAAAAAAGATAGTTTGCGCATGAATTTCAAGTGTTGTCTCTACTACTTGAACATCAAAATTATAGAATTATTTTAGATATACGCTAAATCCTGATAGAATTGAAAATTACAAACAGAACTAATTTCCGCCTTGAGCCTTTTGAAAAATTAATTTAGCAGCCTTCTCACTCGCACCCGAACCTCCTAATTTATCGGTAAGTTCTTCGTAAGACTTTAGTATTAAGTTTCTTTGTTTGCTTGATAGAACAAGTTGAAGCTCTTTGGTCAACTTTTCTTTTGTTAAATCATCCTGTATAAGCTCTTTAACTACTTCCTTTTTCAATATCAAGTTGACCAATGAAATAAACTCTAAAGTAATTATGCGTTTCGCAATTTGATAGGAGATCCAGTTAGCCTTATAGCATACGACCTGCGGTACTTTATACAAAGCGGTTTCAAGAGTGGCAGTCCCGCTAGTGACCAAAGCGCCCGTTGCAATCGATAACAAATCATAGGTTTTGCTTTGCACGTACTTTACATTTTTTCCTTTAAGAAAAGGCTCGTAAAAGTCATTGTCCAAGCTCGGGGCTCCGGCAATAACAAACTCGTAGTCCTCAAAATCCGGGGTGATGGATATCATAATCGACAACATTTTTTGGATTTCTTGTTTCCTACTACCGGGCAGTAATGCAATAATGGGTTTACCCGAATCTAATTGGTTTGCATTCCTGAAATCTCTCTCATCCAAAGGCGGCCTGTTGGAAATTGCATCTAGTAATGGGTGACCCACAAAATGAACGGGATACCCGTGTTTTTTTTCGTAAAATTCCTTTTCAAAAGGAAGTATTACGTACATGGCGTCAATATCCCTTTTAATTTTTTCAATGCGACTTTCCCTAGAGGCCCAAATTTGAGGTGAGATATAGTAATTTGTTGTAAATCCCTTTTCCTTGGCCCATTTGGCGATGCGCAGATTGAATCCGGAATAATCAATAAATACGATTACGTCAGGCTTGAAATTTGAAATATCTTCTTTACAGTAACCGATGTTTTTAAAAATCGCATTCAGGTTCAAGACAACTTCAATAAAACCC
The DNA here is from genome assembly GCF_027474845.2 of Maribacter aestuarii. Classification (NCBI taxonomy): domain Bacteria; kingdom Pseudomonadati; phylum Bacteroidota; class Flavobacteriia; order Flavobacteriales; family Flavobacteriaceae; genus Maribacter; species Maribacter aestuarii. The sequence goes on along the minus strand of NZ_CP107031.2, from coordinate 1,172,398 downwards.
ATGAAGGCCATTTCCTTATAATGCTTTGCCAAATCTCCACCGGCTTCTTTCATTAAATCGCCGCCCCAACACCTGATCTCTGCTTTTTGGTCTACACGCAACAAAGCTTTGATTAGGTTGGAGCCATGAAGGTCTCCAGAAGCTTCTCCTGCTATAATGTAGTATTTCATTCTAAAAAACCTTGTAGTAGAGAATTATCAGAGCGGTAACAATGGTAGATATTAAAACCCCTTTGGCTCTCTGATCTCTTTTTATTTTCAAAAAGCCAAAGAATGCAACGAGGTTTAAAATGGCACCTAAAGCCAAGAGACTGCCAACATGACCTTGCTTTACAGCCGCTTGATAAGTTTCCGATATACTCAAATCGGAAAAAAGTAAAATGTAAAGCAAAGTACCCAGAGTATTTGCTATAATACCTACCAAAATTCCTATAAGAATTTCCTTTTTAGTGTTCATTTAAATTCCATGTATTTATTTCTTGAATTGCGTGGTGGGCAGTAAGGTCAAATTGTGTAGGGACCAAGGAAATATAACCGTTGGACAACGCCCATTCATCCGTATCCTCTCCTTTGTCCAATAGTTCAAATTCACCTGTAAGCCAGTAATAATCCTTACCCATTGGGTTCGTACGCTTATCAAATTTTTCTCTTTCCAGTTGGCTTTTGCCTGTCTACATATTTTAATTCCCTTAATATACTTTTCCGTCAATTTAGGAATGTTTACGTTTAGCACGACCCCTTTAGGCATTTTATTAGCCAGTGCTTCTGAGACTATTTGTTGGATAAAATTGCCGGCTTGCGAAAAATCCGCGTTCCAACTGTAATCACATAATGAAAAACCAATGGCAGGAACACCTTCTATGCCGGCTTCGATTGCCGCGCTCATTGTTCCGGAATAGATTACATTGATTGAGGAATTGGAACCATGGTTTATGCCACTTACACATATATCCGGTTTCCTTTTCAATAGCTCTTGTAAAGCTAATTTAACACAGTCTGCCGGTGTTCCACTACAACTATATTCCTCTATGCCAGCCTCGTCCAAATCAATTTTCATCTTTTTGGAATAGAGTGTACTGTCCAGTGTAATGGCATGGCCCATTCCAGACTGCGGGCTATCCGGCGCAACCACTACTACATCGCCAATTTTCTTCATGTAGGATATTAATGCGCGGAGACCTGGGGCGGTTATTCCGTCGTCATTGGTAACCAATATCAAAGGTTTTCCCATCGTATATACTTATTGCCGTAAAAATACGTTTTTAAATAGCATCCTGAAATTGGTGCGTTTAACAAAAATTTAAATCTACATGCCTTTATTGGCATGGTTTTTTCTGTATCTTAGAGAATTGTGATGTAGTTAAACGTCAACATAATATGCAAATTCCCGGATTTTGAAGAAGAATAAAAAAGAAAATTTTATGAGAAGAAATTTAGCCTATTTCTTAATTGTAATGCTCGTGGCGGTTGCCTCATGTAGTTTTACGAATAAATCTTTTGAGAACGACGACAAGGATAAATTACTCCTTGATTTGATTACATACGTTTTGGAAAAAGGACACTATGAACCAAAGGACATCGATGATGACTTTTCTGTTAGTGTTTTCGAGGATTTCATTGATGTAATCGACCCTACCAAGAGATATTTCATCGCATCTGATATTGCTGAATTTGAACAGTATAAGTTTCAGATAGATGATCAAATAAAAAATACTGATATAACATTTTTCAATGCGGTTTACGAGCGTCTAATACAGCGCATGGAGGATGCCAAGGATATCTATAAAGATGTTTTAAACGAACCTTTCGACTATAACCAGGACGAAAGCATCAGTATAGAATATGACAAAGAGTTGTTCGCAGCTGATAAATCCGATCTAAAGGAGCGTTGGAGAAAGCAGTTGAAATACGCCACATTAGGAACCTATGATTCAAAAATTAGTCATATGGAGAAAGATGCCGATGCCGTTGGAGACGATCATGACCATAGTGCCCATTCACTCGAAGAGGCGGAGATGGAATCAAGAAAATCTACAGAGGCCACCTTAGATGAGTTTTTTGATTTTGTTGATGATTTGGAACGAAAGGATTGGTTCGTACAGTATATCAATACGATTGTGGACGAGTTTGACCCTCACACTTTTTACTTTGCACCGGACGATAAGGAGAAATTTGATATGAACATGTCGGGTAAATTTGAAGGTATTGGTGCACGTCTTCAGAAAAAGCCTGAAGGAGCCAAAATTGTCGAAATCATTTCCGGTGGACCGGTATGGAGAGATCAAAGTTTGGAAGTAGGTGATGAGATAATTAAGGTAGGACAAAATGGAGAGGAGCCCATTAATATTGTTGGGATGCGTTTGGACGACGCCATAAAATTGATAAAGGGAGCACAGGGCACTGTTGTAGATTTGACCGTGCGCAAAGTGGATGGTTCCTTACAAGAGGTTTCTTTAACAAGGGACGTTGTAGAATTAGAGGAATCCTACGCAAAATCGGCCAATATCATTAAGGGGGACCAAAAATTTGGAATTATCAACCTACCTAAGTTTTATGTTGATTTTGAGGACTACAGTGAACGAAATGCCGCTTCTGACGTGGCCAAGGAGGTAGAAAGATTAAAACAAGAAGGTGCAGAAGGTCTGATTCTGGATTTAAGGGACAACGGAGGGGGATCGCTCAAAACCGTTGTGGAAATGGCCGGATTGTTCATAAAAGATGGACCGATTGTACAAGTACGTTCCAGTGGAAAGGGTAAAGATGTATATGATGATAAGGATGAAAGAATTCAATGGGATGGGCCATTGGTAGTCCTGGTGAACGAACTTTCCGCATCGGCATCCGAGATTTTAGCAGCTGCTATGCAGGATTATAAAAGGGCTATAGTTATTGGAAGTAAACAGACCTTTGGAAAGGGAACGGTACAGAATGTGATACCATTGGATAACATAGTACGTAGTAACGAACATGGTGATTTGGGAGCTATTAAGTTGACCACACAGAAGTTCTACCGAATCAATGGAGGTTCCACACAATTGGAAGGCGTTAAGAGTGATGTTGTAGTTCCGGATAAGTACAGTTATATAGACCTTGGGGAGCGTGATCAGTCCAATCCGTTAAAGTGGGATAAAATTACCCCAGCAGATTATAAAATTTGGGATGGGTATATCGATTACGAACAAACGATTGCCAATAGTAAGAGAAGAATGGAAGCCAATCCTCAGATTAAACTTATAGAGGAGAACGCCAAGTGGTTGAAGGGAGAGCAGGACGAAACCGAGATTTCCTTGAACTATACAACATATAAAGAGGAAAAAGAAAAAGATAAAGAACAGTCCGACTATTTTAAAACACTCTCGGATTATGATTCTAAATTAACCTTTAAGTCTCTAAGATATGAAGAGGAGCTTTTTACAAAAGACTCCGTGCTAAGGGAAAAGAGAAACCGTTGGCACACAAATTTAGCTAAGGACGTATATGTCGAGGAAGCGGTTAATGTACTTCAAGATTTGAAATTGAACAATATTAAGAATGGTAAATTAGCTAGCGTTAAGGATTAAAATTTAGTCAGAAAGAATAAAAAAACCGCTCTATGAGCGGTTTTTTTGTGCCTATTTTTTAAGCTTTTCAGCATGTAATTTCCTCAATTTGGACAGTTTAGGATTTATTACAGCCTGGCAATAGCCCTGAGACTGATTGTTCTTGTAGTAATCTTGATGATAGTCTTCGGCGTCATAGAAGATACCTAAAGGACTCAGTTCTGTTACAATAGGGTTATCATAATATTCGCCCATTTCCTTCAATACGGATTCAGCAGTTTTGCGCTGATTTTCGTCGTGATAATAAATTACCGATCGGTACTGAGTTCCAACATCCGCTCCCTGCCTATTTAAGGTGGTAGGATCATGCGTGGTCATGAATATCCTCAGAATATCCGCAAAGGAGATTACTGAAGAATCAAACGTGATTTGAATTACTTCTGCATGACCTGTAAGACCGGAACAAATTTCACGATAAGTTGGTCTGCCGGGCGCTGTTCCTCCGGTATATCCGGAAACGACCGAAGAAACTCCCTTTACTTCTTGAAATACGGCTTCAGTGCACCAAAAGCATCCTCCTCCCATGGTGGCAAGTGTCCTATTTGAATTATCCATGCTGTTCCTCCTTTGTTATTTTCATTGATGCCGAGTTAATGCAATAGCGTAACCCACTGGGTTCTGGACCATCTGGAAACACATGTCCCAAATGCGCATCGCACGTATTACACATTACCTCAACCCTTACCATTCCAAATGAACTGTCCTTACTATATTTAATAGCGTTTTCTTTGATTGGTTGTGTAAAACTTGGCCATCCCGTTCCAGATTCAAATTTTATAGTAGAATCAAATAATGGCGTGCCACAACAAATGCATTCATATTTTCCAGCATCATGCACACTACAAAGTGCTCCGGTGTGCGGTGCTTCCGTACCTTTTTTCCTTGTAATCCTAAATTCTTCCGGAGTTAATAATTCTTTCCATTCACTTTCAGTTTTTTCTACCCTTTTGTCCGGTTCCGGATTTCCGCTGACCGAAAAATGAATGACGTCCTTCCATGTTAATACCATAATTTTCCTTACTTATTTTTGGGGTTAAATACCGTTTTATGAGTCGAGATAAGCCTATATTTCTTACAAAATTAAGCTAAATTTGGTCAATGGGAATACGTGCAAAAAATCGAAAAATCTATACTGTTTTAATTTTGGTTTGTGTGGTAGGATTCTGGTTGTTCGAAAATTTCTACACCCCAAGTACCTATTCAACAACCGAGGCCCAGGTCATTTCAAATGGCTTTCCCCAAGAACTCTATCCGAGTTCCTCAACTGGAGAAATAGTACATCATTCATATTTCTCGTTATCTTATAAGGAACCTTTTGAACAAGCAGAATGGGTGGCTTACGAGTTAAAAGAAGAGCACTTGACCTATGATGATAGAAAAAGGCCCTATTTTATTGAAGATCCTTGGGTGAAAAGCAAATCTGCGGATTGGCGTAACTACAAAGGCTCCGGTTACGACAGGGGACATCTTTGCCCGGCCGGGGATAGAAGATTCTCTGAGATGGCGTACAATGAAACATTTTATACCAGTAACATTAGTCCACAGGATAGGGAATTTAACGCGGGTATCTGGAACCGACTGGAAATGAAGGTCCGTTCTTGGGCAAAAAATTATAATCATCTGTATGTGATAACGGGAGGAATTCTGGAGGATGGGCTGGAGGAGATAGGCCAAGAAGACGTAGATGTCCCTAAATATTTCTATAAAGTAATCGCAAAAAAAAGGACTAACGAATGGGATGTTTTGGGATTCATCATTCCTAACAAGGAACAGAGCAGACCTTTACAGAATTTTACGGTTCCCATTGACCAAATAGAAAAGCGTACCGGTATCGATTTTTTTGAAAAAATGGATGAGAGGGAACAGGCGGAGATTGAAGGTGAAGTATATTCCCGAAACTGGGAATTCTAAAAACTTTCTTTGAGTCGGTTTGTGTCCAACTTCAGAAAGACAAAGAGTAAAACGGTAAAGAACAATAACCCCGAGCCCCCATAGCTAAAGAAGGGTAGCGGAATTCCGATGGTAGGCAGTACTCCAATCACCATACCGATGTTAATGAAGTAGTGGACGAGCAAAATAGATATTACCCCATAACCATACATTCTGGCAAAGTCATTTTTCTGTCTTTCTGCAAGAGAGATTAATCTTAGGAATAACAAGGAAAATAAAATGATAACAGTCGCGGTCCCCACAAATCCCCATTCTTCTCCGACGGTCGTAAAGATGTAATCGGTATCCTGTTCAGGTACAAAATCACCCTTGGTGCGAGTACCTTCAAGAAATCCCTTCCCGAAGAATCCCCCGGACTCGATCGCTTTTTCCGATTGATATGTATTATATCCAATGGTTTTTCTTATCTGTTCTAGTTTAACAGGGTCTTTTTCCAAGCGTAACCATAAGCTGAAACGGTCCCTATGGCGTTGTTCAAAAACATTGTTGAATACAAAATTCACGGATAGCGAAAATAAGATGACTACGACGCACGTGGTAATCAAAGGTAAAATGGGAACTTTTAACTTTTTTCTTTTTAAACCGAACAATAGCACAATCAAAAGTGCAAGGCCTATCGCAATCCAGATGGTCCCGAACATAAGTGTTAAGACGAAAATCATAATAAACGCAAAACCGATTCCCAAATAATATAACGGTAATCCTTCCCGGAAGATGACGAAAATCAAGGAGAAGAAAACCAATGCACTTCCTGGATCGGGTTGTGGAATTATGAGTAGGGCCGGTATCAATATAATGGCCAGGGCATAGAGTTGGTCTTTTTCTTCTTTTGATATCGGTTTGTATATCACTCAAATATTTGGCCAGAGCCAATGCAGTTGTCGCTTTCGCCAGTTCCGATGGTTGAAAATTGAAAAACCCTAGATCATACCAAGATGTGGCCCCGGAGATGGTCTTGCCAAATATGAAAAGTCCCAATAAGGAAACTATTGAAAGCAGGTAGAAAAGACTGGAGAAACGTTCATAAAAGTTCACTTCCAGACCCATTATAACAATAATGGCGAGAAAACTTACTCCAATAAAAAAAAGCTGTTTCCCGTGTCGGGTGCCTAAATCAAAAAGGGAATCCTGTGTCTCTATAAAGGTCGCGGAATAGATATTGGACCAGCCGATCAATACTAGGGATGCATAAAGAAAAACGCTAAACCAATCAATGCGTTTGAGAATACTCCTACCAGACATATTCGTTTATCTTGAACTCTTCCCCACTATATGGTTTTGCATACTCATGTTCCAAGGTCTTCTCCAACATCCTTTTCTCTAAATCTGTTCTGGTAATTTCTCCTTTTAAATATTTCTCTATCATCAATGAGGCAATATGTCCAGCATATCTTGACCCATAATAGCCGTTCTCTATGTAAACGGCAATCGCTATTTTAGGATTGTCCACCGGAGCAAAGGCAACAAATACAGAATGATCAGTGAGTTGTGTGCGAACACCATCTATTTTGGTGAAATTTTCTGCGGTCCCTGTTTTACCTGCGATTTCTATCCCAGGTACTTGTACCCATCTGGCAGTTCCTTTTTTGTAAACATCGGCCATTCCTTGAACAACGGGCTCAAAATACTCGGGGTCGATGGTGGTGTGCTTAGCTTCTGTAAACTTTGGATTCGTAATATCTTTTCCCTCTACCTTTTTCAGAATATGGGGGTAAAATAATGACCTCTATTGGCTATCGCGGCGGTCATATTGGCTAATTGGACAGGGGTAGCGAGTATCTCACCCTGGCCTATGGCATTTGATATGATATACGAGGAACTCCACCTATTGTCACCATACCATTTATCATAATACTCTTTACTAGGAATTCTTCCTTTTTGACCAAACGGTAGGTCATAACCTAAATAGTCCCCTAAGCCAAAACTGCGCATGTGTTTTTCCCAAACATCCATACCTTCATCAGTTGTGTCGAACTTCTCATAAATTTTACGGAAGGTTCCAGCAAAATAGGCATTGCAGGATTGATAAATACCACTGTTCATGTTACGTAAACCTCCACCGCAATGGCATCCTCGTTTTTTCTTACCAACGTAAAACCCGTTGTAACAGCGTATGGTAGTGGCTTCATCCAGAACACCCTCTTGTAGCGCAATAAGTGCATTCAATGTTTTAAATGGCGAACCTGGTGGTTGTTGCGCATGTATGGAACGATCCCATGTGGGATTGGCAATGGTATCATTATAGAGTTCCGTGTAATTTTTAGAGCGTTTGCGACCTACCAATAAAGAAGGGTCATAGGTGGGACCGGAAATCATAGACAGGATTTCTCCGGTTGCAGGTTCAAGTGCCACTATTCCGCCTCGTTTACCACGCATTAGCCGCTCCCCGTATTCCTGTAAGGTTTTGTCCAGTGTAACACTTATTTGTTTTCCTTGTTCTGGAAGTGTATCCAATGCCCCGTCTTTGTATGGGCCTATATCACGGTTAAACCGATCTTTTTGAATATACTGGACACCTTTTCTGCCCCTTAGTAAATCTTCGTAATAACGTTCTATACCTGTTCTGCCTTTTAACTCGCCTTGTACGTAATATTTATTCTTTGCTAAATCGCTTTCGTTTACTTCACTTATATAGCCTAGTACATTGGCGGCACTTTGGGTGTCATAATATCTTAACGAGCGCTTTTGGATATAAAAACCTTGGTACTTCCGCATTTTTTCTTGAAGCTTGGCGTAGTCCTCTTTGGAAAGTTGTGGTACCAATACTGAGGGTAATCTTGGCGAGTAAACTTTGGCCTTATGTAATTTTTCTATGAACTGATTCTTCTCGATACCCAAAAGGTTACAGAATTCCAGCGTGTCCAGCGGTTTTACTTCCCTAGGTATGACCATAACGTCATACGCCGGGTCGTTTCCTACAAGAAGTTTTCCATTTCGGTCATAGATATACCCTCTTTCCGGATAATCGTAAATGGCCTTTATAGCTGGGTCCTCCATGACCTGATCGGGAGAAAAACTAAAAATTTGAAGATAGGAAAGCCTGCTCAGAAATGTTATTCCGATGATGATGATGATGGATGATAAAAGAATTTTTCTCATTCTTTCTTTGTACTAAACAAGGAGCCGAATAATAGGCATAACACCAAAGATGCGGCCCCTATCGCCAAGGTCTTCTGTAATATCATTAAGATATTGGCAAAGCTAAAAATTTCCATAGTAAAGTATACCATGTGATGTATCATAATTAATAACGCCAAAAAAGTAAATTGTTGTGCCTTGGTCGTATTGTTTAGTTTAAAACTTTGAAATTCATAATTCACTCCAAAAACAAAACGCATGATAGTTGGCCTTAAATAGGCAATGGTGATTGTGGCCGCTGCATTTATCGCTAGGGTATCGGAAAAAATATCAATAAGAAAACCTAGAAGAAAACTTATACCAATAAATATAGTCCTGTTCTCTTTAATGGGATACCAATAAATAAATAGTATATACACCATGGGATTGATGAAGCCGAAGAAATTCAAACGGTTAAATACGAGTACTTGTACCAAGACTAGCATAACAAACCTGAACAAATTGATGAAAAAAGTGCTATTGATCATTGAATTTCCGCTTCTAGTTCAAGGATTTCTGGCCTGTTCAAATTCTTGATGATATAGATGTTCTTAATATTGGTCATGTCATTGAACAAGGCAACATCAATATAATAGAAGCTTTTAGAGCTATCCAAATCAAACTTTTTTATGGTACCTATAGGAATGTTCTCGGGGAAGATACTACTCATAGCCCCGGTAACGATGGTATCACCTATAGTCAAAGGAACTAGTCTTGGAATATCTATCAACTGCACTACATTATAGTTCTTGGTGTCCCAAACCAAAGAGCCAAAATGATTGGAATTCTTGATTTTTGCGTTGATATTGGATTTTTCATTAAGGATGCTCTGTACCGTTGCAAAATTTGCGGAGGTGTTCTCTACGATACCTAAAATTCCTTTCCCCGTAATGACACCCATATCTTGTTTTATGCTGTCATTGTTTCCCTTGTCTATGGTAATGTAATTACGTTGATCCGAATAACTGTTCTTTATAACCTTCCCCTGTGTTACCGTGTAGTTTTGTAAAGTTGAGTCGCCCAAGGAATAGCCCATCTTTTCTTCCCGATTGTACAGTTGAAAGCGCAATTGTTGATTTTCTCGGACCAGCTTTTTGTTTTCTTCCCTTAATTTGAAGTAGGAGGTGATATTTGTTGCGGTCTCATAAATGCTTCCGGAAATATAATTGGAAGAATTAAAGAATTTAGACTGATGGTAAGAATGCGATTGTACCGTAAAGATTATGGAAACGAGAAGCAAGAAAGCGTACAACAAGAAGATTTTGTACCTGATCAGAAAATTTATTATCTGCTGCATTCACTTCTGAATTTTCAAAAATCAATTTTACCGCCTAGTAAATATGGTAAAGGGGTATACGAATTTAAAGATTCTACTTGATCAGTATACTCTTATAGCGATCTAAGTTCTTGAGAGCAATTCCGGTTCCCCTTACTACAGCCCTTAATGGGTCTTCTGCAATGTATACGGGTAAATCTGTTTTTTGCGATAGTCTCCTATCCAATCCCCTAAGCATAGATCCGCCACCGGCCAAATAAATACCGGTATTGTAAATATCAGCGGCAAGTTCCGGTGGAGTCTGTGATAAAGTTTCCATAACCGCGTCCTCCACACGAAGGATGGATTTGTCAAGCGCCTTGGCAATTTCACGATAGGATATTTGAACTTGTTTGGGTTTTCCGGTCAACAGGTCGCGTCCTTGAACCGATTTTTCATCGGGTGGCGATTGCAAATCTTCCGTGGCGGAACCAATCTCTATTTTGATGGCCTCTGCCGTACTTTCCCCTACATATAGGTTATGTTGGGTGCGCATATAATAGATGATGTCATTGGTGAAAACGTCCCCTGCAATTTTTACCGATTTATCACAAACAATACCTCCCAAGGCGATAACAGCAATCTCCGTAGTACCACCGCCTATATCTACAATCATATTTCCCTTAGGCTGCATGATATCCAAACCGATACCTATTGCTGCGGCCATTGGCTCATGAATTAGATAAACTTCTTTACCGTTAACTCGTTCCGCAGATTCCTTTACAGCACGCATCTCAACCTCTGTTATTCCGGAGGGTATGCAAATGACCATACGTAAAGCGGGTGGAAACCATTTTTTCTTAAGTGCGGGAATGTTCTTAATGAACATGTTGATCATCTTTTCAGATGCATCAAAATCTGCAATTACACCATCCTTTAAAGGCCTAATGGTTTTTATATTTTCATGGGTCTTTCCCTGCATCATGTTGGCCTCTTTACCAACTGCAATAATTTTACCGGAAATTCTGTCCCTTGCAACTATAGAGGGACTGTCAACAACAACCTTGTCATTATGAATTATTAAGGTGTTAGCCGTTCCTAAATCTATCGCTATCTCCTCGGTCAAGAAATCAAAAAATCCCATATAAATTTGTTTGGTTATGGATTAGGGGGTGTAAATCATCGACAAAAGTAGTAAAATTAATGCTTAAAATGACGTGTGCCCGTCATCACCATGGAAATTCCATTTGCATCGCAATAATCTATACTCAATTGGTCTTTTATGGAACCTCCAGGTTGAATGACACTGGTAATTCCTGCTTTGTCAGCAATCTCTACACAATCCGGAAAAGGGAAGAATGCATCACTGGCCATAACCGCTCCGTTTAAATCAAAATTGAAGCTCTTTGCCTTATGAATAGCTTGGTTCAGAGCATCCACCCTAGAGGTTTGTCCCGTGCCACTAGCACACAACTGCTTGTTCTTGGCAAGAACAATGGTATTGGATTTTGTGTGCTTGCATAGTTTAGAGGCGAACAGTAAATCTTCAATTTCACGATCGGACGGCTTTGCTTTTGTGGCCTGGTCCAAATCTGTGGCAGTATCTGTTTTATGGTCCTTTTCCTGTAACAAGGTTCCATTTAAACATGTTCTGGCCAGCATGGTTGGCATTTCCACTTCGTTCTGGATCAATATAATCCTATTTTTCTTTCCTTTTAAAATTTTAAGCGCATCGTCCGCATAGCTGGGTGCGATGACAACTTCGCAGAAAAGCTTATGAATCTCTTCCGCAGTATCCTTATCAATTTCCTTATTGCTTATCAAAACTCCTCCAAAAGCGGAAACTGGGTCCCCGGCCAATGCATCAACATAGGCTTGATGCAGGTTTTCACGTTGTGCCAATCCGCAGGCATTATTGTGCTTTAGGATAGCGAACGTTGGGGCATCGTTTTTGAATTCGTCCATCAAGTTTACAGCCGCATCTACGTCCAGTAAATTATTGTAGGACAGTTCCTTTCCATGTAACTTGGAGAACATGGCATCAAAATCCCCAAAGAAGAATCCTTTCTGATGTGGATTTTCGCCATAACGCAGCACCTTACCTTTGGTTTCACTAATTTTTAAAGCGGCCAAGTCATGGTCCTTATTAAAATAGTTGAAAATGGCGGTGTCGTAATGAGAAGATACATTAAAGGATTTTGCGGCAAAACGTTTGCGCTCCTCAATGGTAGTACTTCCCTTTCCGTTGGATATCACTTCTAGAAAATCCTTATAATCTTCCATGGATGAAACGCAAAGCACATCCTTGTAATTTTTGGCAGCAGCACGAATCAACGAAATCCCACCTATATCTATTTTCTCAATAATATCTTGTTCCGATGCGCCGCTTGCTACTGTTTTTTCAAAGGGATATAAATCAACGATGACGATATCCAATTGGGGAATTTCAAATTCTTCCAGTTGGGCTACGTCACCTTCGTGATCCTGACGATTCAAAATACCGCCAAAGACCTTCGGATGCAATGTTTTTACACGTCCACCCAGGATAGACGGATAACTGGTAACCTCTTCTACGGGAACAACGGCTATCCCCAATTCTTTTATATATTTTTCAGTACCACCAGTAGAATAAATGGTAATTCCCAATTCTTGAAATTTCTTAACAATTGGTTCCAACCCATCTTTATGGAATACGGAAATAAGGGCTGAGGAAGCTTTTTTTAAACTGCTCATTGTAGGATGCTTAAATGTTTTTAATAAGCAAACAAAAGTAATTTTTTTGCAGCTAGTAAATGTCTTAGGTTATCAACAAAAAGCGTAAAGTTTTAAAGAATTTTAGCCACCTCTGCATTTACGAATTCTAAGAAGCGCTCATCGGCTTCCGTGAACGGGTCTGCAGTATTGGAATCAATATCTATTTGACCCACATTTTCCCCGTTTACAAACAGCGGCACAACGATTTCTGCTTTTACCGTAAAGCTACAGGCTATATAGTTATCCTGTGCCTTAACGTCTGGCACTACAAAATTTTGATTGCTCTTAGCTACCTGCCCACAAATACCTTTACCAAAAGGGATAATCGTATGGTCCGTTGGTTCGCCTGCATAAGGTCCCAATTTAAGTTCCGGTTTATCACCATTTTTAAAATAGAATCCTACCCAATCGTAATGTCCGATATTTTCTCTCAAAAGATCACAAATTCGTTGTAGCCTTTCAGTTGTATCTGCTTCTGAATTAATTATTGCTAGTACTTTTGGTCGTAATGTATCAAACATGCCTATATTTTTTAACAAAGCTATTCAATTTAAAAATTACGCTCATAATTTTTAATCTTAACAAAAGCTTTTTAGAACGATGTATGGAAGCCTTTGGATTTTATCATTGCTCAATTGGCGATAAACTTATGTTGACCAGTACAATAAAAGTTAAAATTTTGTAGTTTTGCAATAGAGATGAAACAAATGTTGCGTCAAATAGTATCTGTTGCAATGGCCCTTTTGGTGCTATTTTCTACGATGTCTTTCACCGTAGACATGCATTTTTGTGGTGACCATCTGGTAGATTTTGCTTTTTTTGATGATGCCAAAACTTGTGGCATGGATACGGCAAATTCTCTTGAGACCGATACAATGATGGCAATGGAAATGGATTGCTGCACGGATTTGGAGTTTGTTCTTGATGGACAGGAAGATTTAAATATATCTTTGGATAACTTCTCATTTGAGCATCAAAATTTTATCACAGCATTCACTTATACTTATCTAAATCTATTTGAAGACGTAAGTGAAAATAGTATTGCTTTTAGAGATTACTCTCCACCTCCTCTAATACGGGACATAGTAGTTCTGGATCAGACTTTTCTTATTTGATTTAAAAACGTTGAAATGTAGCCCATCGGTAATACCGTTCTGGGCACAATTTCGTATTCATGTTTATCAAAACATAGGGTTCTAATCGTTTAATAATCAAATGACATGCTGAATAAGAGCATAAAATTCCTAATAGAAAACAAACTAGTTGCGGTTTTACTTCTGGCCTTAATGGTAGGTTGGGGCATAGTAAATGCACCCTTTAATTGGGATACAGGTCTATTACCCTCGGACCCTGTGGCCGTTGATGCCATACCCGATATAGGAGAAAACCAGCAAATTGTTTTTACAAAATGGCAAGGACGTTCGCCTCAGGATATCGAAGACCAGATTACCTATCCACTCACGACTTCTTTATTGGGAATTCCTGGTGTAAAGACCATTAGAAGTTCTTCAATGTTCGGATTTTCGAGTATCTATATCATCTTTGAAGAGGATATAGAGTTCTATTGGTCACGTAGTAGAATTCTTGAAAAACTCAATTCATTACCCAGTGGATTATTACCAGAGGGCGTTAATCCCGCTTTGGGTCCCGATGCCACCGGATTAGGTCAGATATTTTGGTACACATTGGAAGGTCGTGATACAGATGGTAATGTTACGGGTGGATGGGACCTTCAGGAGTTGCGAAGCATTCAAGATTATTATGTAAAATATGCACTCTCTTCGGCAAGTGGTGTTTCTGAAGTGGCATCCATTGGTGGTTACGTTCAGGAGTATCAAGTGGACGTAAACCCCGAATTGATGCGGCAATACAATATTGGTCTAACTGATATTGTCAAGGCGGTAAAAGAGAGCAATCAAGATATCGGTGCACAGACTTTGGAAATGAACCAAGCCGAATATCTTGTTCGTGGTCTAGGCTATGTAAAATCCATTGAAGACATCGAAAATGCGGTAGTCGCTTCAGAAAATTTCACCTCTATCCGAATCAAGGATATCGGAAAGGTCCATTTGGGTCCCGCAACAAGGCGCGGCATTCTGGATAAGGAAGGGGCGGAAGTTGTTGGTGGCGTCGTGGTGGCCCGATATGGCGCAAACCCTTTGGAGGTCATCAACAATGTCAAAGACCAAATTGCTGAGCTTTCATCAGGTTTGCCTTCAAAACAATTGGCCGATGGTCGTACATCACAAGTAACGATAGCACCTTTTTATGACCGCACAGAACTCATACAGGAAACACTGGGTACACTCAATGAGGCCCTCACTTTAGAAATTCTCATAACCATTCTCGTCATTATTATTATGGTTTACAACCTGCGGGCATCCATTCTCATTTCAGGTTTGTTACCCGTGGCGGTATTAATGGTGTTTATTACTATGAAATTGTTCAATGTAGACGCAAACATTGTTGCGCTTTCAGGTATTGCCATTGCCATAGGTACAATGGTTGATGTGGGGGTAATTCTCGCTGAAAATATGATACGTCATTTAGAGAATGAAAAGTTACGCTTCCGCACTTCAAAAGACCAGAATGCTGGATTGGGAGAGGAATATACAATTAATGAAATCATCTACAATGCTACCGCCGAAGTCTCAGGTGCCATTCTTACGGCCGTGCTTACAACTATCATAAGTTTCCTGCCGGTCTTTACGATGATAGGTGCGGAGGGAAAACTCTTCCGACCGCTGGCATTTACCAAAACAATGGCGCTTACGGCATCGCTCATTATTGCACTGTTTATAATTCCGCCCGTTGCAGCATTCCTATTTCGAAAAACCAGTTTACGGGAACGTACAACATTTGTGTTGAATGGAATTCTTATACTCTTGGGTATTCTCGCCTTGGTATTTGGTTTTTGGTTGGGTCTTGTTTTGGTTGCTTTTGGATGTAGTGGCTTCTTCTTTTCGCTCAAGGCAAAAAAAGAGTATCCAATAGTGCTTTTTAAGCGTAGGTTCATAATCAACCAGAATACGTTGAACATTATCATTTCTGCTATTGCGATTGTCTTGCTGCTTGCAGAATATTGGCGGCCGTTGGGCTTTGACCGAAGCATTATTATGAACCTAGTTTTTGTTTCCATCATCTGCTTTGGTCTTTTGGGTGTCTTCTCAATTTTTAGGATCTATTACGAACGTATCCTCCGATGGGCACTACAAAACAGAATGCTATTTCTAATCATTCCCGCAACGGTACTTACTTTGGGCATTGTTATCATGAGCAACACGGGAAAGGAATTCATGCCGGCACTCAATGAAGGTTCGTTCTTGTTGATGCCAACATCGTTGCCGCATGCAGGTGCCGAAGAAAATAAGCGGGTATTGCAACAATTGGACATGGCCGTAGCGAGCATTCCAGAAATTGAGACGGTGGTCGGTAAAGCGGGAAGAACGGAAAGTGCCCTGGACCCTGCACCACTCTCCATGTACGAAAATGTAATACAGTATAAATCTGAGTATATGCGCAACGCTGCTGGAGACCGGCAGCGCTATCGGGTAAATGACGACGGACTATTTGTACTGAAGAACAACAAGTATATCATTAACCCGAACAATGAGATTGATAAAAATATAAACTACGATGAAGCTTCGCTGACGACCTCCGCTACCCGCGAGGATCTTATTGAAGATGGAGATGGCGAATACTACCGCAACTGGCGACCCGAAATTAATAGTCCTGATGATATATGGAATGAGATTGTGAGGGTCACAAAGTTGCCTGGTGTGACATCAGCGCCAAAACTGCAACCTATTGAAACGCGATTGGTAATGTTACAGACCGGAATGCGCGCTCCAATGGGCATTAAGGTAAAAGGGCCTGACTTGAAGACCATTGAAAGTTTCGGTTTGCGGTTAGAAGAAATTTTAAAGGAAGCTAAAGGCGTTAAGGAACAAGCTGTTTTTGCGGATCGTATTGTGGGCAAACCCTATTTGCTCATTGATATTAAAAGAGATCAGCTGGCGCGATATGGTATTTCTATTATGGATGTGCAGGAAATCCTGCAGGTTGCCGTAGGCGGCATGCCTTTGACCCAAACAGTCGAAGGTCGTGAGCGCTATGCGGTGCGTGTAAGGTATCCGAGAGAACTTAGGGCAAATCCAGAAGATCTACGCAACATTTACGTACCCGTTGCGAAAGGAAGTCCTGTCCCTTTGGGCGAATTGGTGGACATACGGTACGAACAAGGGCCACAGGTCATAAAGAGTGAAGACACATTTTTAGTAGGCTATGTTCTTTTTGACAAACTCGATGGCTTTGCCGAAGTAGATGTGGTCGAAAATGCACAGCAACTAATTAAAGAACGCATCGAAAATGGTGAGTTGATCGTTCCCCAAGGTGTCAGCTATCGTTTCACTGGAACGTACGAAAACCAATTGAGGGCAGAAAAAACATTATCTGTAATAGTACCGCTGGCCCTGGTCATTATCTTTTTGATTCTCTATTTCCAGTTCCGTTCCGTTGCTACGTCGCTTATGGTGTTTACCGGCATTGCCGTGGCTTTTGCCGGGGGCTTTATTATGATATGGCTTTATGGGCAGGACTGGTTTTTCAATTTTAGTCTTTTCGGAGAGAACATGCGAGATTTGTTCAATATGAGAACCATCAATTTGAGTGTGGCGGTTTGGGTAGGTTTTATAGCCTTATTCGGTATTGCCACGGATGATGGCGTGGTCATGGCCACCTATCTGACACAAACGTTTGACAAAGAAAATCCTACGGATAATAAAGGGATACGCCTAGCAACTTTGCAGGCCGCTGGAAAACGCATTCGGCCCTGCTTAATGACTACGGTAACTACCATTCTTGCCCTATTACCAGTATTGACCTCTACGGGAAAAGGAAGTGATATCATGATTCCGATGGCCATACCCATTTTTGGGGGGATGATAATAGATATTACGTCCTACTTTATTGTTCCCGTATTGTATAGCTGGAAAAAAGAATTTCAACTTAAAAGCTTACGCAAATGAAAAGTATAACTTCAATTTTTGGCCTGTTGTTTATTTCTGTGTTTACGCAAGCTCAGGATTTACAAGGATACCTTCAGGAAGCAGAAGCGAACAATCCTGAAGTTCAGGCTTATAAATTACGGTATGATATCGCCCATGAGAAAGTAAACGAAGTAAACACGTTGCCCAATACAACGGTTAGTGCAGGATACTTTGTAAGTGAGCCAGAAACAAGAACAGGTGCGCAACGTGCCCGATTTTCCGTGTCACAAATGGTGCCGTGGTTCGGTACAATTACCGCTCGTGAGAATTACGCCAGTTCCATGGCCGAAACAGAGTACGCGGAAATTGTTATCGTCAAACGTAAACTAGCACTCTCGGTAGCCCTATCCTATTATGAGCTATATGCAATAGACGCAGAGCAAAAAATCTTGGAAGACAACATCCAATTATTAAAAATTTATGAGCGCTTGGCGCTGACATCGGTGGAAGTAGGTAATGCATCCGCAGTGGATGTACTTCGCCTGCAAATCCGGCAAAACGAACTACAGCAGAAAAAGGAGGTCTTGCAACAGGTATATTTAGCGGAACAGGCAAGCTTTAATAACCTCTTGAACAGAAAGGAAAGCATTGCTGTTGAAACTATTTCGGAGTTGCAGCTTCCTGAAGAAGACCCCTTATATACTGCGGACAGTTTGCTATTGAATCCTGAACTGCTTAAATATGATCGGCTGTATGAATCCGTAGTACAATCGGAACTGCTCAACAAAAAGGAAGGTGCACCGGACATTGGTTTTGGGTTGGATTATGTTCCGGTTGCGGAAAGGACGGACATGAATCCTTTGGACAACGGCAAGGATATACTCATGCCAATGGTATCCCTTTCCATTCCTATTTTTAATAACCGCTACAAATCCATTACCAAACAGAATGAATTACGCAGGCAAGAAATTGAACTACTAAAGAAAGATCGACTCAATGTATTGCAGACCGCCTTGAGCAGAGCGCAATTCCAAAGAAATCAGGCACGCATTCAGTTTAACACCCAAGAAAAGAACCTTAAGCAGGCAAAAGATGCCGAAGAGATCCTGATAAAAAACTATGAGACAGGAACCATTAATTTTAATGACATACTCGATATTCAGGAACTACAATTAAAATTTCAAACAAATTTGGTGGAGTCGGTACAGCTATATTATTCGAAATCGGCCATCATTAATTATCTAATAAATCAATAATCTATAAATACAATAACTATGAAAACAATACAAAAAACAGCATTACTTTTATTGGTTACAGTAGGACTTATCTCTTGCAAGAACGAACCAAAGGATACCAAAAAAGAGTCTATTTCAACGCACGAAAAACAATCGAATTCTGAACTGGCTTTTAATGATGCGCGTACAAGTGAACAATTCCAACATTACATTCATATTAAAACCGCATTGGTAAATTCGAATGTTAATGAAGCACGATCAGGTGCAAAAATGCTTTTGGAAAATACCGATGATGCTAATTTTAGGAGTATGGTTTCTAAGGTAGTGGAAGCCGATGATATTGAAATTCAAAGAACGGTCTTTTCGGATATTACAGAGCAGATGACAACGATTGTTAATGGTACAATCTCTAACGGAGAAATATATCAACAGTTTTGCCCTATGGCATTTAACAATAAGGGCGGTTACTGGTTGTCAACGGATGAAGAAATTTTAAACCCTTACTATGGAGAGAAAATGTTAAAATGTGGTAAGGTTACAGAAACTATAGAATAACGATGAGGTGAATGATTTTTTAAAACAATGGGGAGAGGCTGCCTATACTTCTACCGGATTTTTCTGGATGGCTTTGTGGGCTTTTATCTTAGGTTACATCATCAGTAGTATGATACAGATTTTTGTGACCGAAAAACGGATGCAAAAAGCTATGGGGAAAGATGAATCCAAAAGTGTCCTTTTGGGAACGTTCTTTGGTTTTATAAGCAGTTCCTGTAGTTTTTCGGCTTTGGCCGGAACCAAGTCCCTATTCAAAAAAGGGGCAAGTTTTGTTTCGTCTATCGCTTTTCTGCTGGCCTCTACCAATTTGGTCATAGAACTTGGGATAATTATTTCCATCTTTTTAGGATGGCAGTTCGTGGTGGGAGAATATGCTGGTGGTCTCTTACTAATTGGAATTTGTTGGATCCTCATACGTATTATAAACCCGAAAAAGCTTATTGAGAAAGCTCGGGAAAATCTTGAAGGTGAGGATAAAGATGCAATGGACGATCCTAAAGACTGGAAAAAGCAAATCCAAAAGGAGGATAGCTGGGCCAGGGTAGCCAAGAAGTATAAAATGGAATGGCAGATGGTCTGGAAGGATGTAACTGTAGGCTTCACTATTGCTGGGATTGTAGCCTCCTTTGTCCCGGATTCCTTTTTTCAGACCTTGTTCATCAATAGTGGACAGGGCAATACCGATTTCTCATTTTTTGAGATTCTGGAACATATTGTAGTCGGTCCGGTTGCCGCGTTTTTGACTTTTATCGGCTCAATGGGAAACATTCCTTTAGCAGCGTTACTGTTCGGAAAAGGCGTGAGTTTTGCGGGAGTTATGGCGTTTATTTTTAGCGACTTGGTCGTTTTTCCCGTTTTACGCATCAACGCAAAATACTACGGATGGAAGATGTCATTTTTCATTTTATTCCTGTTGTTTACGGCTTTGATTGGAACATCATTGGCTTTACATTATAGTTTCGACTTGCTTAGTATACTGCCAGAACCATCGCAGGTAGAAATTCAGGATAAAGAACACTTTAAGATTGACTACACCTTCTTTTTAAACATCGCCTTTTTAATGGTTTCAGTTTATCTGATTTATTTAGGCTTCTACAAGAAAAAGGATGTTGACCATTCAATGAGTGAGATGGCACCAAAAAGCCAATTGTTGGAAACCATCTTAAAATATGCGGCGTTCATTTGCTATATATGGCTTGCAGGAGGTTTGATTATAAAATTCGTAATTCAATAAAAATGAAGCACACCTATCATATACATGGAATGACCTGCAACGGTTGCCGAAATCACGTGGAGCAGACACTTTCAAAAGTGGAAGGTGTAACTAATGTTTCGGTCAATTTAGAATACGAAGAGGCGACTATCGAAATGGAATCCCATATTCCCATCGAAACATTTAAGAAAGCATTGAAAGAAGATGGCGGTTCGTACAGTATTCACAAACCAGGCGAGCATCATCATAAAGATGATTCCGTTTCCGCGAAAAAGCAAAAATCAAAAGGAAAAGGCACAGGCACATTCTATTGCCCTATGCATTGCGAAGGCGATAAAACCTACGACAAACCAGGCGACTGCCCCGTATGCGGAATGGATTTAGTGGAAGAAGTTAATTTATCTGCAACTACTACAGAACAATGGACATGCCCTATGCACCCAGAAGTCATTAAAGATGAAGCTGGCGCTTGTCCTATTTGCGGAATGGATTTAGTCTCAATGGAAGCAGATAGTTCGGCGGAAGAGAAAACCTATAAGAAGCTGCTCAAGAAATTCTGGATAGCAGTAGCCTTTACGCTTCCTATTTTCCTAATAGCTATGAGTGAGATGGTTCCCAATAATCCGCTTTACGATATAATGGAACAGAAATGGTGGAACTGGATTCAATTTGGCCTTTCGATTCCTGTGGTGTTTTACGCCACTTGGATGTTCTTTGAACGTGCCTACCGAAGTATCAAAACGTGGAATCTCAATATGTTCACACTTATCGGTATAGGTGCAGGCGTGGCTTGGTTATTCAGTGTTTTCGGGATGCTGTTTCCAGACTTTTTCCCAGCACAATTTAGAACAGAATCCGGTGCGGTTCATGTGTATTTTGAAGCCGCCACTGTAATCCTCACATTGGTATTAATGGGTCAGGTTTTGGAAGCCCGAGCACATAGCAAAACCAATTCAGCAGTAAAAGAATTATTAAAACTTGCACCTAACAAGGCAGTACGTGTAGTGGATGGAAACGAAGTAGAAGTTTCCATAGACCAGATTGAAAAAGGAGATATATTACGAGTGAAGCCAGGAGATAAAATCCCTGTGGATGGCAAAATTACCGAAGGAGAAACTACCGTAGATGAATCAATGATTTCGGGAGAGCCAATTCCAGTAAATAAGACTGTAGAAGATAAAGTAAGTAGCGGTACCATTAACGGGAACCAGTCTTTCTTGATGGAAGCCGAAAAAGTAGGTAGCGAAACCTTGCTTTCCCAAATCATACAAATGGTAAACGATGCCAGTCGCAGTCGTGCCCCTATCCAGAAATTGGCAGATACCGTTTCAGGCTATTTTGTACCCGTGGTAGTAATCATTGCGGTCATCACCTTTATTGTCTGGGCAATTTGGGGACCAGAGCCAGCTTATGTATTTGCCCTTGTAAATGCCATTGCCGTATTGATTATTGCTTGTCCGTGTGCGTTAGGATTGGCAACGCCGATGTCCGTTATCGTAGGTGTTGGTAAAGGCGCACAAAATGGTGTGTTGATTAAAAATGCGGAAGCATTAGAGAAAATGGATAAGGTGGACACGCTTATCGTGGATAAGACCGGAACTATTACAGAGGGAAAACCTACGGTTGAGAAAATCGGCGCTTTTGGAGAATTCTTTCGCGAAAGCGAAATACTGCATCTTATCGCATCCCTAAACAGTTCCAGCGAGCATCCCCTTGCCGAAGCTACCGTAAAATATGGAAAGGAGCAGAAGGTCGAAATATCAAAAACCGAAAACTTTAGCGCAGTAACCGGAAAGGGCGTAGAAGGAACAGTTGATGGTAAGAAGCTCGATTTGGGAAATGCCAAAATGATGGCGTATGCAAATGCTAAGCTATCACCTGAAATGGAGAGCGAAGCACAATCTTTTCAGAAACAAGGAAAAACAGTTTCTTATTTGTCCATTGATGGCGAAGTTTCAGGTTATGTGGTTATTGGCGATAAAATAAAAGAAACGAGTGCCAAGGCAATCAAAGAATTACAGGAAAAAGGCATCGAAGTAATAATGCTTACAGGAGATAATCACGACACCGCACAAGCTGTGGCGAGCGAAGTCAATCTCGCCGACTTCAAAGCGGGAATGTTACCTGAAGACAAACTGGACGAGGTTAAAAAACTACAAGAACAAGGTTACGTAGTTGCAATGGCAGGCGATGGTATAAATGATGCGCCTGCTCTGGCTAAAAGTGATGTGGGCATAGCCATGGGTACAGGAACCGATGTCGCTATAGAAAGCGCGATGATAACCTTGGTAAAGGGCGATTTTCACGGTATTGTAAAAGCAAGAAACCTAAGCCACAAGGTTATGCGGAACATCAAGCAAAATCTATTTTTTGCTATGATATATAATACGCTGGGTGTACCGATTGCGGCAGGAGTGTTGTTCCCATTTTTCGGAATTCTATTATCGCCTATGATTGCGGCACTGGCTATGAGCTTCAGTTCTGTTTCAGTAATAGCGAATGCCCTCAGGTTAAGAAATTCAAAAATTGATTGATAAGCATATGGTTAAAAGAAAGACAGCTTTAAAAATCAGAAAAGCACATAGGTATTTGGGTATCTTTTTGGGTATTCAGTTCTTAATGTGGACGATTAGCGGAATGTATTTTAGTTGGACGGATATCGACGAGATTCACGGCGACCATTTCAAAAAAGAGATTCCTGAACAACTTGCATTTTCAGATTTATTGGGAAGTTTTCAACTAAAGATTCAAGAACCGATTAAATCATTAGAACTACTTGAAATTGCAGGTAAGCCATACTACTGGATTAATGAGACTGTGCTTTATAATGCGCTTTCAGGAATAAAGAAAGAGGAGCTTACAGAGCAAGAAGCAATCAAGGTGGCAGAACGCTATATGTTGGCCCATTTAGAATTTGACCAAATACAACGGATTGAATCTGTAGGCGACCACCACGAGTACCGCGGAAGACCATTACCAGCTTACGAGATTTCATATAAATCCGATGAAAATTTAAAAGCCTACGTGGCGATTGAGAATGGTGTTTTTCAAACAGTACGTCATCGCGATTGGCGCTGGTTCGATTTTTTATGGATGACCCACACGATGGACTACCAGGGTAGGGACGATTTCAACACTTTCGTGCTCAGGGCCTTTTCATTGATGGGCTTAATAACAGTTTTTAGTGGCTTTTTACTTTGGTTCGTAAGCTCGCCTACCATTAGAAAAATTAAAAATTAATATTAACTATAATGGAAGGAAAAATGGAAAACAACGACACTCAAAATCAGGACAAAATGAATAACGGTAATTACACCAGGTTCTTTATCATGTTAGGACTATCCTTTGTGGCCATGTACATCACCATGTATTTGAACACCTATACCATGGATCATGTATTTTTTAGTTTAACTCGCTTTTACATGGTTTGTCTCGGTATTGCGACTATGGCGGTTATTATGTGGTTCTTTATGCGCAAAATGTACAATGATAAAAAGAAGAATATCGGAATTCTAGTAGGAAGTTTAGTGCTTTTCGTGGGAGCTTTAGGTTTAGTAAGAACGCAGGCCCCTATTATAGGTGATGTGCTTTGGATGAAAGCTATGATTCCGCATCACTCTATTGCGATATTAACCAGCGAACGTGCGGATATTACAGACCCAGAGGTAAAGAAGCTTGCAGAGGATATCATAAAGGCACAGAAAAAAGAAATTGAGGAGATGAAAAGAATGATTGAAAGATTGGAAAGCGAATAGGTATAACCTTATGGATAAATCAATTTTCAAAATAGCTAAAATGGATTGCCCTTCTGAAGAAGCAATGATTCGGATGAAGTTGGATTCGTATGTCCAGATTAAAAAGCTGGATTTTGATTTGCCCAATCGGAAACTAACAGTTTTCCACAATGGTAATCTAAAAGATATTCAAGCCGCTATTGCAGATTTAAAGTTTAATGATGAATTGATTTATTCCGAACCTTATGATGAACTTGTTGTGGAAGAGGCAACCGATCAGCGTAAAACACTATGGGCTGTTTTACTAATAAACGTTGTCTTTTTCGGAATTGAAATGGCAACGGGAATTATTTCTAAGTCTATGGGTCTCATTGCCGATAGTCTAGATATGCTTGCTGATTCTTTCGTGTATGGATTAAGTCTTTTCGCCATAGGGGGCTCAATGGTGCGAAAGAAGAATATCGCAACGACCGCGGGGTATTTTCAAATGGTACTTGCGATAATTGGATTTATAGAGGTTGTAAGACGCTTTATTAATCTTTCTGAAATACCGGATTTCAAAACAATGATTATTGTATCAATTCTAGCGCTTGCGGCAAACGGGTTGTGTCTTTATCTATTACAAAAATCCAAGAGCAAGGAGGCTCATATGCAAGCCAGTATGATTTTACATCTAATGATGTCATCATCAATTCGGGTGTAATCATTGCTGGCTTATTGGTGCTCTGGACAAGTTCAAGAATACCCGATTTGATTATTGGGGCAATTGTTTTCGTCGTTGTTATGCGAGGCGCAATTAACATTTTAAAATTGGGAAAATAAAAATAAAACGATATGAAAAAAAATATGCTATACATCGGTATTGCAGTTCTAGTAGGGCTGTTTGCTGGTTGGTTGATTTTCGGAGGTACGACCGGCGATACGATGACTGATAAGGATATGTCGGACCATGATCATGCCGGAGAAAGTGCAGATCAAATGTGGACGTGCTCAATGCATCCACAGGTCATGCAGCCGGAACCAGGGGATTGTCCTATATGTGGAATGGATTTAATACCGGCAGAATCCAGTGCCGTAGGCTTGGCTTTGAACGAAATTAAAATGACTAAGAATGCTATGGCATTGGCCAATATTCGTACCACTATCGTAGGCAACGGAACAGCTGAAAATGATGGTATGATTTCGCTATCAGGAAAAATTCAAATGAACGAGGAAGAAAATGCCATTCAAGCTAGTTATTTTGACGGTAGAATAGAACGACTGAATGTAAACTATGAAGGTCAAGAAGTAAAGAAAGGTCAATTATTGGCCACTATTTATGCCCCTAATTTGATTGCCGCGCAGCAAGAATTGATTACCGCGGCTTCATTAAAAGAATCGCAACCGGCACTCTACAAGGCAGTAAGGAATAAACTAAAATTATGGAAGCTTTCAGAAAACCAAATCAATAGTATTGAGGAGTCCGGTAGCGTTAAGGAGAACTTCCCGATATATGCAACGATTTCGGGAACGGTTTCCGAAAAAATGGCCTCCGAAGGCGACTACATAAAACAAGGGCAACCGATAGTTAAGGTAAGTAACTTGAATTCTGTTTGGGCGGAATTTGACGCCTATGAAAATCAAATATCAAAATTTAAAATAGGTCAAAAAATAGAGATTACGACCAATGCTTATCCTAATCAGGAATTTGACGCTACGGTAACCTTCATAGACCCTGTACTAAATACCCAAACCAGAACGGTAACGGTACGGGCCAATTTGAACAACAATAAGGGAATCTTTAAGCCTGGGATGTTTGTGACCGGAAAAATAAAGAGCAAGTCGACCGATTCAAAAGAGCAATTGGTAATTCCTGCAAGCGCGGTCATGTGGACCGGGGAGCGCTCAGTAGTTTATATAAAGACCGATGCTAATGAGCCTATTTTCAAAATGCAGGAAATAACCCTTGGTAATCGAAATGGCGACATGTACACTGTAGTTGCTGGATTGCAGGATGGGGACGAAATAGTGACCAACGGAACGTTTACGGTAGATGCAGCAGCTCAACTACAAGGTAAGGCATCAATGATGAATCAGGAGCGAGACGCAATGAAGAATGAAATGTCTGAAATGAAAATGGAGTTCCCTAAGAATTTCCAGAGTGTCTTGAAGGAGGCACTATTGCCCTATTTGCAAATGAAGGACGCCTTCGTAGATTCTAATTCGGACGAAGTTTCGAAGTATGCAAAATTAACATCACAACAAATGAATAAGTTGCAAAAGGAGGACTTAGGTCAAATGGAAAAGTCCCATGTGGAAAAAAGTATTGAGATGTTGGATGCTATTTCAGGAAACAAAAATCTTGAAAATCAACGTGCCCATTTTGTTCTGCTTAATGAGAATATGATAGCTATTGCAATGAACGTGAATGATTTTTCGCAAAAGCTTTTCGTTCAAAAATGCCCTATGGCCAACAATAATAAGGGAGCCCTTTGGTTAAGTCTGGATGAGAATATTAGAAATCCTTACTATGGTGAAACAATGATGACTTGTGGTGCCGTAATAGACACGATTGGCCAGTAGGCTTCACGTTAAATTTGATGATGCTAGCAAATAATAAATTTTTGTCGAAAGGTAGTGTACGCCTTTTTTGTTGGCTGTTTGTTGTTCTACCATTTTTTCTATTTTCACAAGATAAGGTGGAAGGGAAAGTCTTAGACGCCAGTCTTAAGCCAAAAGAGGAATGTTTGTCCGGGGCCAATGTGTATTGGTTAAATTCTCAAACGGGAACCATGACCAATGAGGACGGTTCGTTCAGTCTTTTGTATGTAGAGGGATATACTGAATTAGTAATAAGTTACGTAGGTTTTAAAACAGATACCCTGACTATAAATGAGCCCAAAAAAGTATACCATTTCCTAAACCCATCTAATGAATTGGACGAAGTTGTGGTGCAGGAGAAAAGGGACGCAGTGGAGAAAACATATTTCAGCGCTCAAAATGTGATAACGGTAAACAGCGCAGAACTTTTAAAAGCCGCCTGCTGTAATCTTTCGGAAAGTTTTGAAACCAACCCAGCCATTGATGTTAATTTTTCTGATGCGCTGACAGGTACCAGGCAAATTCAAATGTTAGGGCTTACCAGCCCATATTTGCTTATTACACAGGAAAACATACCCATGGTTAGAGGTGCTTCACAGGCCTACGGCTTAACTTTCACACCCGGCACATGGGTAGAAAGTATTCAAATCACCAAAGGGGCGGGAAGTGTCATAAACGGATATGAAAGTATTTCGGGTCAAATTAACACCGAATTGGTAAAGCCATTAACGGATAAACGGCTGTTCGTAAACGGATACGCGAATCAAAATGGCCGTTTGGAACTCAATACGCACCTCTATAGTAAACTATCCGATAAATGGAGCTCTGGTCTGTATGTTCACGCAAACTTAAGAAATCAAAAAGAGGATAGGAACGGGGACGGGTTCTTGGATGCCCCTTTAGCGGAACAGATCAATATCATGAGCCGATGGCAGTTTCAAAACCCTGAAACCGGCTGGGTAAGTTTTATAAATTTCCGATTTTTGAACGATGAAAAACAGGTGGGTCAAACAGATTTTAATCCGGATACCGATAAATTTACGACGAATTTATGGGGAAGCGAAATAGACACACGCCGTTTTGATTCTTCTGTAAAATTAGGCTACGTTTTTCCGGAACTTCCCTTCCAAAGTTTTGGCTTTCAGGCATCCTATAGCAATCATTTACAAGAATCCTATTATGGCCTTAATCAGTATGATATTGAGCATAATAGTGTGTATTCCAATATCATCTTTAACTCTATTATTGGCGATACTCGGAGCAAGTTCAAAACGGGATTGACCTTTGCCTATGATGGTTATGACGAGTTGGTAAATGCACAGGATTTTGGTCGCGAAGATATCTCTGCAGGGGCCTTTTTCGAGTATGGATATGAGAATTTGGAAAAGCTAAGCCTCACGGCAGGCCTTAGAGTGGATACACATAATCGTTTAGGTACTTTTCTGACTCCAAGATTACATATACGCTATACCCCTTGGGAACTCGGTAGTCTCAGAGGGTCGGTCGGTAGGGGTAGGAGGGCAGCGAATATTTTTGCAGAAAATCAACAATTATTCGGTTCCTCCAGACAAATCCAAATTTTGTCAACAGAAGGTAGCGTGTACGGGCTTGAACCAGAGGATGCCTGGAATTATGGTGTTAGTTTTTTACAAGGGTTCATCTTTTTAAATAGAAAGGGAAATATCACTTTAGACTATTACAAAACCGATTTTAATAATCAAGTCGTGGTGGATTGGGAAAACCCAAGGGCAATTTTGTTCTATAACCTAGATGGAAAAAGTTATGCGAATAGTTTTCAAGTTGAGGTAAATCACGAAATCCTTGCGAATCTGGATTTACGCATGGCGTATAAGTACTACGATGTAAGAACTGATTACAGAAATGGCTCCTTACAAAAACCGCTACAAGCCCAAAACCGGTTCTTCGTGAATTTGGGTTATGAGACCCAGCTCAAAGAGAATAGTGCACAGTGGAAGTTCGATTATACATTGCATACACTCGGTAGGCAGCGTTTGCCCAATACGGATGTTAACCCTCCGCAATTTAGGCTTGGGGAGTTCGCAGAAGGATATAGTTTAATGAACGCTCAAGCTACAAAAGTCTTTTCCGAAAAGTTTGAAGTTTATCTAGGCGGTGAAAATTTGACTAATTTTAGACAACCAAATCCGGTTTTGGGCGCTGAGAACCCTTTTGGCGAGAATTTTGATACGAGTATTATATATGCGCCGATTATGGGCAGAATGTTTTATTTAGGATTTCGATATAAAATTTAAATAGTATGAAAAGAGTATTGTTAGTATTGGTTTTAGGGTTTTTTACGGCCCTTACCTATGCACAGGAAAAGAATAAAAAAATAACCATGGAAGTAGATGGTAAATGTGACATGTGCAAAGTGCGAATAGAAAAGGCAGCACT
This sequence comes from Maribacter aestuarii, assembly GCF_027474845.2. NCBI lineage: Bacteria > Pseudomonadati > Bacteroidota > Flavobacteriia > Flavobacteriales > Flavobacteriaceae > Maribacter > Maribacter aestuarii. Next base: position 1,143,004 of record NZ_CP107031.2, on the reverse strand, counting down.
AGGGGTTAAAGGAGTAAAGTACGCACAATGGGATATTCCTACCCATCATTTGTCCTTAATTATAGATGAGCGTAAAACGGACGCTATGAAGGTTAAAACTGCTATAGTTGCTGTAGGTCATGATACGAAGGAGCTTAAAGCAACAGAAGAAGCCTATGAAAGTGTGCATCCGTGTTGCAAATATCGTGAGGACAATTCGGATGATAGTGGCAAGCACAATTAGACAATAGTTTACTAAGGAATGCAATTTTAAAAAGCCACGCTGATATTTTTAGTGTGGCTTTATGTTTTAGGAAAATAGCTATAAACTATTCACGATAGAATCGTTTTAGTCAATGATTATTTCGTCTGCAAAAATCCATGAAGGTAATCCGGCGGCATGATGCCAGTAAGGCGTTCCAGTGTTCTTTGCGACTACCTTGATATACCTGAATTTTTGTGACTCCATCTCAAGATCAAAATAATGGATGTCGTTGACTTTGCTGGTCTTGACTAAAGGTTTAGGATTTCTTATAGTTCCCAAAAGAATGAAATTCTCATTATCTATTGAGCCATAATATCGCACGAGGTCTGGAAAGAATACCACATGATTGGTTACTTGTAGAAAAGCCATGGATATTGTATTGATGGTCTGAGTTTCACCTAAATCGACCACAACTTCCAAATCATTCCCTTCATAACCGAGCCAGTTGGCATAAAAACTGTTACCCCCTAAAGCACCATCGGTAAGTACCATTGGATTTTCATCGGCATATTTTTTGGGTTTGGTAAGTGATATCACAGTTTTCCCTTTGGCTTTGTTGCTTCTTTTCGCTATTTCTAATGCCGACATATAGTTGGCCCCGTACTCACTGACCGTGAAGCCCATTTCGTTCATTAAGGTGATGTTATTTTCTTTAGCTGTTTTTGTAAAATTATTCAATAGTACTGATACCTTGGGGTTGGTTATTTGCGAACCGTTTTCGTCGGTAATTGTCAAACTATAGTCGGGGGTTAGGTTTTTTCTACTAGCTTCTAGGATAGCAAAATCAATTCCCATTCGTGCTGCTTGAACGCGATTGACAAGTTCAGGTTTGTCGGATACCGCTTTTTCAGCATCATTGAACAACTCCGTATAATTTTGGAGGAATTCTGGATTTAGGTACGAGGAAAAAGCTTCAGAAGGGTCTCCATATAAAAAAAGGAAGAAATCTTCGTCCTCTTGGATTTTTGAATGTATCAGGTCAATATATTCTTTAATGAACGTCCCTGCTTCTTCGTAATAGCCGTCTGTAAATTCTGTTACCAACGCATCAAAATCTTGATCAGGATTCCATAGGAGCTTAGCAGTTAAATAGGACCTAAGTTCAAAAAGTTCGCTAGGATTATTGCTATGCTGCTCAAATACCCATTTTGCATTGTTATCCCTAAATAGTTTAATATTGGGTTGTAGGGTATGCATATTGGGAAAAGGAGCTAAAAAGTTGGTGAACTGTGTAGTGTAATCCCAAATTCTGATGTTATCGGTCAGCTTGCTCCATCCGGACAGGTCATCCGCAAAATCTTTACATTTTTCAGCAATGCTTCCGCTTCTATCGCATTCAATACTGCATAAGGTGATCAATACGTTTTCAGAGGGAGCTGTTTTAGGTGGTTTTCTTGTATGTTGGTAGGCTAGTGTAGATATGGTCTTTTCTGGAAAAGCTTTGGCCACTTTGTTTACAAAATAAATCATGGTACCCGCCGGGCTACCTTCTTCCTCATCGATGGCACGGCAATTTTCACATTGGCAATACTGCTGATTATCATCTTGACTTACCGAAACTACGGATGCTTTTGGATTTCTTTTAAATAGCGCCGAAACGGAATCCTTAACGATTTCCAGCACACTGGGGTTGGTCAGGCATAATTGGGTGGGCAATCTTTTATCGCCCCGTAAAGCATAGTACTCCGGATTGGATTTGTAGAATATTTCTTCTGGCATAAAGCGATGAAAGGTGTGAACTTTTGCCTCTGGCGCATAATGAGGGAATGCTTCCGTGGTTACTTTATGCCGCTCAGCAAATTCCTCATTTTCGTAGAAAAGTCTAGAATGAACAGTACGCGTAACAATATCAGGGGTATAGTTGTAATCAATTGTATTTAAGGTAATGGTAACAGAAATCGGTATGTGTTCAACGTTGGGTGCATACCGTTTACAACCCAAATAATTTTCCAAAAACTCAAAAACTGCGTTGGAAGTAGCTTCCTCGGAACCACCCGATATGTAGATGTTTTCCCCTTCTGTTTTTATGCGAACCTCTTGAGGTTCTAGATGGTCGTCCTTTATATTCCCAACATAGATTTTTGGGGTATCTGCGGTTTGTGAGCTTTCATCTACTACCGGTAGATTAGCACCACTTATTTCATAAATATAGTGCTGTAGTGTAGTTGCAGCTTTGTATTCACGTTCTGAAGCGTTACCTAAATGAACTATTTCATAGTCAGAAGTTCCGTTTTTTGATAAAACAATATCACTATTGGAACAGGAAGCAAAGAGGAGGGCTACAATTAGAATTTCAATCTGTGCATTATATCTCATATGACAAAAAATTCGAAATATTAATTTTTCAGGGATGCCTCGTAAATTGATTTTAATAAGCTTTTTTCATCTTTGGTATCGTTGCCGAGCTGCCAAAACATAATTCCTCCTATTTTCTTTTCTATGGCATATTCGGTTTTTAGTCGAACAGATACGGAATCGTCATAACTTATAAATACGCTGTCCTTGGCACTGTATAGGTAGGGGGCTTTAGCAATAGGGTCCCAATATCTTTTGTAATTGGTGTTGGGTTCAAATTCCTTACGAATCTGGGAATACCCACTCCAGCCAATGTAGGATCCTGTATTAGGTTGGTAAAGGCCATTGTTTTCCGGGGGAACACCTTTCCATGCACGGCCATAAAATGCCGCTCCGATTACCAATTGCTCTGGTTTCACACCCTGTTCTATACAAAAGTCAATAATTTTTTCTACCGATCTAGGTCCATAATTGGCGGCACCTGGGCTCTTATCGGCTCGTCGCTGTTCTACGTAATTCCATGCTGGAGTTCCTTGAACATCTTTATCCTCAATAAGGCAAAGTGCTGTATGGTGTCCGGTGTAGGGAGCGTTACCGCCAACTTGGTCATAAGTCATTACATTCATGTAATCTGCATATTGCATTACTTTTTTAAGCTCTATATTTTCGTAATATCGTTTCCAACCTGCCGATGCAAACGTTAAGATTTGCTTTCTTTCCAAAGTATGCAATGCTTGGCGCAACTCTTTCATGAGCAATGTAAAGTTCTGTTTGTCTTCGGGCCTTGCCCCGGTGCCTGCCGCGGGAATTGCTGGATATTCCCAATCAATATCCAAACCATCCAGCTTATATTTTTTGTTAAAAGCCACAGCACTTTGAATAAATTTCTGCCTATTTTCTGCTGTATGCGCCATGTCCGAGAAGCCATCAGCGCCCCAACCGCCGCAAGCGATCATTACCTTAAGGTGAGGATGGTTCTTTCGTTGTTCAACCAACTGACGTAGTTTTTCTCCCGTTTCCTCGTCCCTAAATTTCATCTCTCCGTCAATTACATTCGTAAAGGAAAATATGATGTGGGTCAGCTGTTGTAAAGGGAGCTGGTCTGGGTGATAATCTTTTTCGGGGACATAGTAACCCATGACTACAATAGCATCATCATTTTCATTTCCAGTGGATATAAATGAAATTAGTGCCCCAGAAATCACGATTAGGCCAAAAATTGAAATAAATAAGTTGATATTTTTCATGTGCCAAGTTTAGGAATAATAATATTCTATAAATGATACGGAATTATATCAATTTGTCTGAATCTTATAGACCAAAAACAGTACGCGGCATACCAACGACTGTTGTTAAGGGAGGCTTGATTAAAAGACATAAAAAAACCGCTCACGGAATTCCGTGAGCGGTTTTCTATATTATTGTTTTTCCGTAAACAAGCTTATAACCGCCTGTCTATGAAACGGACTACATCATGCCTGGCATTCCTCCGCCACCCATTGGTGGACCAGCAGGAGCATCTTCTTTAATGTCCGTCAATGCGCATTCGGTCGTTAATATCATTCCCGCAACAGAAGCCGCATTTTCTAGGGCTACCCTTGTAACTTTCGCAGGGTCAATGATACCGGCTTTCATCATATCAACATACTTTTCTGATTTGGCATCATAGCCATAATCTCCCTTATTGTCAATAATTTTTGCAACAACGACTGAACCTTCACCACCTGCATTTTCTACGATGGTCCTTAAAGGTGATTCGATAGCTCTCGCTACGATTTGCAATCCAGTTGCCTCATCTTCATTTTCTGTATCCACTTTGGAAAGAACAACTTTAGCTCTTACCAAGGCAACACCGCCGCCGGCAACGATACCTTCTTCCACCGCAGCTCTTGTTGCGTGTAATGCATCGTCAACACGGTCTTTTTTCTCCTTCATTTCTACTTCAGAAGCAGCACCTACATAAAGTACGGCCACACCACCGGCCAATTTGGCCAATCTTTCCTGAAGTTTTTCCTTATCGTAATCAGAAGTAGTTGTCTCTATTTGAGATTTAATCTGATTTACTCGTGTTTTAATGTCTTTTGCAACTCCACCACCGTTTACGATAGTCGTATTATCCTTGTCAATCTGTACTTTTTCACAAGTACCCAACATATCTATAGTGGTGTTATCCAAGGAGAAACCTCTTTCCTCAGAAATAACGGTTCCTTTGGTAAGAATGGCAATATCTTCCAACATTGCCTTTCTACGGTCTCCAAAACCTGGAGCTTTAACGGCAGCTATTTTTAATGAACCACGTAGTTTGTTTACTACCAAAGTAGCCAATGCTTCACCGTCAACATCTTCCGCTATAATCAATAATGGTTTTCCGGATTGTGCTACTGGCTCAAGAACAGGAAGTAAATCCTTCATTGAAGAAATTTTCTTGTCAAATAACAAGATATAAGGATTCTCCAATTCGGTAACCATTTTTTCTGAATCGGTTACAAAATACGGGGAAAGGTATCCTCTATCGAACTGCATACCTTCTACAACATCAACATACGTATCCGTTCCTTTTGCTTCTTCTACCGTAATAACTCCTTCTTTACCTACTTTTCCGAAAGCCTGGGCGATCAAATCTCCGATTGTTTCATCGTTATTGGCAGAAATTGAAGCAACCTGCTTAATTTTTTCAGAGGAGTCACCAACTTTTTTAGCTTGTTTTGCCAAATCCTTTACGATGGCTTCAACAGCTTTATCAATACCTCTTTTTAAATCCATTGGATTTGCACCTGCTGCAACGTTCTTCAATCCCTCTTTTACGATGGACTGAGCCAAAACAGTAGCAGTAGTAGTACCATCACCTGCCAGATCATTGGTTTTGGAAGCAACTTCCTTAACCATTTGTGCTCCCATATTCTCAAGAGCATCTGCCAATTCTATTTCCTTTGCAACGGTTACACCATCCTTGGTCACTTGTGGCGCACCAAAGGATTTACTAATGATTACGTTTCTTCCCTTAGGTCCTAAGGTTACCTTTACTGCGTTTGCCAATGCGTCAACACCTCTTCTGAGTCCGTCACGTGCATCGATATCAAATTTTATGTCTTTTGCCATTTTTACGTTTTTTAGCTCATGACCGAAGTAGTTTACTCCAAGTCAAAAGTCAAATTGTTAATTTAATTTTATTGTGATTTTTTAAGGTCGAAAGCCTTTTGTTGGTTATTACTTAAATAATAGCCAAGATGTCACTTTCGCGCATCATTAAGTAATCTGTACCTTCAAGTTTCAATTCAGTACCAGCATATTTGCCATATAGAACAGTGTCACCAACTTTAACGGTCACTTTTTCGTCTTTGGTTCCTGGTCCTACGGCAACTACTTTACCTTTTTGAGGTTTTTCCTTTGCCGTATCAGGGATATAGATTCCCGAAGCCGTTTTGGTTTCAGCTGCCATAGGTTCAATAAGAACTCTATCCGCTAATGGTTTAATATTTACTTTAGCCATAGTATTAAAAATTTAAAATTGTTTTTTTAATTATATCCTTAAGTGGCAGAAATTATGCCAATACCCGAAAACTGACATATTGTAAAACAAAAATGCCAGCTTGTCATTTTGCTGGCATCTTTTAATTTTATTTGATCACTTTTCTACAAACTGTCTGAAGGAGTACCTTCATTTGTGACAGGAGGTGTCACTTCTTCTGGAAGTGTTTCCGGTACCGTAGTTTCTATATCGTCACCTTGTAGCAATTTGGAATCCGATTCTCCGAAATTTCCCTTCAATGCGATGTTCGATGCTAATATTAATAGAATCAGGATACCTGCCAAAGTCCATGTGCTTTTATCTAAAAAGTCACCGGTTTTCTTCACGCCACCTACGACTTGGTTGCCTCCACCGCCAAAGGAAGAGGACAATCCGCCACCTTTAGGATTTTGGACCATAATTACCAAAACCAGTAAAAAGCAAACGATGATAATCAGTATCAAGAATATTGAAAATGTACTCATTTTACTTACTTATTTTCTTGTTGAATTTTTTCTACCGCTCTAATTCGGTCTGCAAAGAAACCACTTTTTTCCGGATATTTCAAACTTAAAATTTTGTAGGCCTGGATGGCTTTTTTGTATTTTTTCTGCTCCAGGTAAACCCTTGCCAAGGTTTCCGTCATCAGTTCATTTTTATCGAATTTTATGGAGGCGGAGACATCAATTTTCTTTGGGAATTTTTCCTGCGGAACTATCTTCGGATTCTCTGCAATGAATTTGTCAATCCGCTCAAATTTTTTCTTTACTAACGGATTCCTTTTCGTATTCCCTGGTTCCTTTGGGGCTTGGAATTCTTTGGGTTTTTGTCCGGTATTCTCATCCTTTTTTTCCAGTGGCTTATTAGATGCAAGACTTAACCATTCAGTAAAGGAATATTTTTCATTGGCGTCAAAAGAGAGCGGCTCTCCCAATTGTAACGTTTTTGATTCTTTTACTTCAGGATCTTTAGATTTGAAAAGTTCTGGATCAAGAATTTGATCGGCGTCTTTTTGGTCTTGGGGTAAGGGTTTATCGATGGATTCTTCAATGATGTGTCTTTCCGCCTTTATCTGATCCTCAACAACGGCTTCGGGTACCTTTTTAAAATCAGTCTGAAGAAAATTCTTTGAGGTAATAAAATCGAAAAGTACGTCCCTATCGGTCGTATAGGCTGCCGTATTTTTAAGGACCTTATTGTATTTATAGCTGTTGAGGTTTTTAAGACCTTTTAAATGAAGGGCCCTGGCCGTTTGAAAGTAGGGATACTCCTTTACTATATCTTCCAGATGTTTTGTTTGGATGGGGTCCACCACCTTTTCTGGATGTTGCAACAAATATGTAAAGTCCGTTACCTTCATAATGGTTTACCAATCTGCGAGTGAAGCGTTAAAAATATCCTGCGTGATACGTTCAAAAATCACCTCGTGTGCTTCGCTCTTTATCGCGGCCAATTGTGTATTTGCGGGATAATCGTAAAAGAAAGAAAAACTTTGGTCAAAATCGGAATCCTCTTTAGTGCGATTGTAAAACCTCACCTTAACCCTTATGGACAATCTATTTTCTGCTGCCGTCTGTTGAGCGGTCGCGGACATTGGTGATATTCTATATTCCGTAATTTCACCCTCATAAAGTAAGTCTGCCGTTCCGCTGTTCACCAAGTCTAAACTTGTCTGGTTCAAAATTCTATCTTGTAGTGCTAGTGTAAAATCCCTATCCATACCAGGTTCGAATATGGAGCCCGGACTTTGAGTGGCATAGTTCTGAAAATAATTGACTTGGAAAGTTTGTGCCTCTCCGACATTGCCTCCTGTAAAATTATAGACACCACACGCATTAAACAGTACGGCTCCAATGGCGAATAATATCAATTTTAAATCCTTCAATTTCATAAAATACTATAGGTTTAGAAGTTTAAAAAAAAGTTCTTCCAACTACAAATCGTACTGCTTTATTTTTCGATACAGCGTACGCTCGGATATTCCCAGTTCCTCTGCCGCTGCCTTTCTTTTACCCCTATTCCGATCAAGCGATTTCTTAATCAATTCTATTTCTTTCTCTTGTAAAGATAGGGTTTCCTCTTCTTCAATCTCTTCCGCAAAGTGATACTTATCCCCCGATGAGCTTGACACATTGTTAGTTTCTATAACAGGTTCTGGAAGTTGCAGAAACTCCATTGCAGATTCCTCCTCTGTATCTATCTCATCGTCATCCCCACCGTAAATTTTTCTGATAAGATTTTCATTATCCTCCTGAACCTTTTGCGAGTCGTTATGCTTTAAAAGTTCCATGGTCAGTTTTTTGAGGTCGTTCAAGTCTCCCTTCATATCAAATAGAACCTTGTAGAGGATTTCACGTTCGTTACTAAAATCGCTTTCAGATTTGGACTGGTTAACCACCGCTGGTAAATTGGAACTAGTAGAGTTACTAGGTAGATAGCCACTTAATGTCGCGGCATCTATGTACCTAGTTTTTTCTAGCACGGAGATTTGCTCGGCAATATTCCTTAGCTGCCTAATATTCCCGGGCCATCTATATTTTAAAAGTAGCGCCACAGCATTTTCATCTAAACGAATGGTAGGCATTTTATATTTTTGACCAAAATCCGAGGCAAATTTTCTAAATAATAAATGAATATCATCTTTTCTTTCCCTTAATGGGGGAATATTAATTTCTACTGTGCTCAGACGATAATAAAGGTCTTCCCGGAATTTTTCCTTTTTAATGGCCTCGAACATATTAATGTTCGTAGCGGCCACGATTCGTACATCGGTTTTTTGAACTTGGGAAGAACCTACTTTTAAAAACTCTCCGTTTTCCAGTACCCGTAAAAGACGGACCTGTGTTGTTAAGGGTAATTCTCCTACTTCATCCAAAAAAATAGTTCCACCGTCGGCAACCTCAAAGTATCCGCTCCTGGTCTGGGTTGCACCTGTAAATGCTCCCTTCTCGTGGCCGAAAAGTTCACTGTCTATGGTCCCTTCCGGAATGGCGCCACAGTTAACGGCGATATATTTGGCGTGTTTTCTATGGGATAGGGAATGAATAATCTTGGGTATGGATTCTTTACCCACACCACTTTCACCGGTTACTAAGACCGAAATGTCCGTAGGGGCAACTTGTATCGCTTTTTCCAAAGCCCTGTTCAACTTTGGGTCTTGGCCTATAATTTCAAATCTTTGCTTAATGTTCTGTATGCTTTCCATGCTCTAAATTCCTTTCAATAGAAATTACTTTTTTGATGATACCATCAGTTGTTGTTTGAATATCTGATTGCTTTTCCAATTAAAGTGGCCGATGTGCAATCGTAAACTTCAACATTCACTAAATCCCCTATTTTATAATTTTCCTTAGGAAAAACCACAACCGTGCTCTGCGAATTTCTACCCATCCAGTCTTCGGTGGATTTTTTGGAAGAGCCCTCAATGAGTACTTCCTGAACTTTTCCCAAATGTTGCTCCGTTCTATATTGGCAGTGTTCCCTTTGCAATGTAATGATTTCAGATAACCTCCTTTTCTTCACTGGCTCGGGAACATCATCCTTCATTTTTCTTGCGGCCATGGTGCCTGGCCTTTCGGAATAGGCGTACATATACCCAAAATCGTACTTCACGTATTCCAATGCTTTCAAGGTTGCTTTGTGGTCTTCTTCCGTCTCCGTTGGGAATCCGGTAATGATGTCCTGAGAGATGGAACAATCTGGTAAAATCTTTCGAATATTATCTATAAGTTCAAAATATTCCTCAATAGTATGTAAGCGGTTCATTTCTTTAAGGATTCGGTTGCTGCCGCTTTGAACCGGTAAATGAATATGCTTACAGATATTATCGTATTTCGCCATGGTCCTGATTACATCCAAAGTCATGTCCTGTGGATTGGATGTGGAAAACCGAATACGCATTTTTGGTTGTGTTTTGGCCACCAGTTCCAACAGCTGTGAAAAATTCACAGCCGTTGCTTTTTGCATTTCGGATGCTTTTTCAAAACCTTTTTTAAGGCCTCCTCCATACCACAAATAGCTATCAACGTTCTGGCCTAATAGTGTAATTTCCCTAAATCCTTTTTCCCAAAGCTCGTTTACTTCGGCTAAAATAGATTGCGGATCCCTACTACGCTCCCTCCCTCTGGTAAAGGGCACGACACAAAAAGTACACATATTGTCGCAACCTCGGGTAATGGAAACAAATGCGGTTACTCCATTGGAATTAAGCCGCACCGGGGCAATATCGCCGTAAGTTTCCTCTTTGGAAAGGATAACGTTAACGGCATCCCGACCATCATCGACCTCTTTGATTAGATTCGGAAGGTCTTTATAGGCATCCGGACCAACCACCATATCCACTATTTTTTCCTCATCCAGTAACTTGTCTTTTAATCGCTCCGCCATACATCCCAACACCCCTACTTTCATATGTGGTCTGGTTTTCTTAACCGCGTTATACTCCGTTAAGCGTTTGCGTATGGTCTGTTCGGCCTTGTCCCGTATAGAGCAGGTATTTACCAAAACCAGATCTGCTTCTGCCAAATTTTGGGTGGTATTAAAACCTTCGTTGGTCAATATGGAAGCCACTATTTCGCTGTCGGAGAAATTCATGGCGCAACCGTAACTTTCTATGTAAAGTTTGCGGGAATTTAAAGTTTTGTCCCCAAGAACTAGCGTTGAGCCCTGTATTTTTTCGTCAATCGTTTTTTCCATGTATGCTGAACTTATTTCAGTATCCCTAAGACTTTATTCTAAGAAATAATAGGGACGCAAAGATAGCACTATTATCAAATTCGTGACAATATGACAGTTTATTTTAGCGTTATTTTAGGGTTTGAAACGTTATGCTTACTTTTCGTTATTAAATTAAAGAGCATCATTACTCATGAACCTAGAAACAGTCAACCAAAAAATTAGCGAAAGACCTCCGTTGGAATTTGGCAGTATATTTAGCAGATCTATCGATTTGTTCAAAAAAGTATGGCTTCAGGGTTTCATCACCCTTTTGCTCACCTTTTTAACTATTCTGCCCTTTTATATAATGATTTATATTCCTATGATTGCCGCAGGTATAACCGACCCGGAAATGTTAAGGAATGAGGAGCTTCCGGCAATTGTAGTTATAAGCATGTCAATTCTTTTGCCTGTGGTTCTAATAGGGGCAATGACCTTTACTCTGGCCCTTAATGCGGCATTTCTGAGGATTTGTAAACAAAAGGATTTTAACGAGTCCACCTCAGATGATTATTTCTACTTTTTTAAAGAGGGTCGTTTGGGTAGAATATTGATTGTTTCCTTGATAACCCTAGGCTTGAGTTTACTCGGGATGTTGGCCTGCGGTTTGGGGATTATTTATCTTGTTGTTCCCCTTTCTTTGTTTCCTGCATTTTTGGCCTTTAATGAAGAGCTAACTGCCATGGAAATCGTAAAATCCAGCTTTACCCTAGGAAATAGGAACTGGCTCGTCATATTTGGATTGGTTATCGTCATAGGCATCGTTGCGGAACTCGGCGTTCTTCTCTGCTGTATAGGTATTTTATTTACAGCTATGCTTTCCAAGATTCCAGCCTATCTTATGTATAAGGACGGGGTGGGGTTTGAATAGAATTCATATTTTATCTTAACGTTACATCACGCAACTAAAAGTGTATTTCTTCATCTATAGGGTAACAACCCAATAAATTAAAAAATGAAAAATAATATTCTTTTCCTGTTCGTTGCAGTTTTGGTATCGTTTGTTTCTTGTGATAATGACGGTCCCTACGAGGATTACTTAGTCGCACGCCCCATTGTAATGGATGCCATTACTTTTAAGGCTGAAGCCATTGATATTACTGATCCGGTCCCCATAGTTTCTTCGGGGAAGATATATGCGTACAAGAACTACATTTTTGTAAGTGACACCAACTTGGGTTTTCATGTAATCGATAATCAAAACCCTAGTGCTCCCAAAAGTATCGCTTTTATAAAGTTGGAAGGTAACAACGACGTTTCTATTAAAGACAATAAGCTCTATGCGGATAGTTACGGCGATCTTGTGATTTTTGATATTTCCAATATTAACGACATACAGTTATCCGGACGAGTGGTGAACGCTATATATAACAATTACGTATGGGCCGTGAATATAGAGTATCCACAGGCGGACATTTATGACTATGGCAACGTGGATTTTGACAAGGACATTATTATTGGTTGGGAGGTCAATACAGAGAGAAGGCTTGTATCAGAATATGAAGCACAATTTGGTTGCAACGATTGTAACGCATTGTTTTCTTTGGAAGATTCAGGTGGTGTGCCCCAACCTTCCGTGGGACAAGGTGGTTCTTTGGCACGTTTCAAAATAATAGGTGATTATCTTTATGTGGTTGATTATAGTGACATCAGTATTTTTGATATCTCAAACTTAGAGGAACCGGTGGTCCTAGACGATGTACAGGTGGGTTGGGATATTGAGACCATCTACAGTCAAGTGGATATTCTATTTATTGGCGGTAGGCAGGGCATGTATATATATAACATAGAGAATCCTGAGAAGCCCGAATTTATATCAGAATTTAGACACGGTACTGCATGTGACCCCGTTGTGGTCGATGGTAATTATGCTTATGTGACCCTGAAAGGTGGAAATTTCTGCGGCAATGCAGAAAGTGGACTTTACGTAGTAGATATCTCTAATTTAAAAAATCCAGAACTGAAGGTAATCTACCCAATGGAAGGTCCAAACGGATTGGGAATAAAAGATGATAAGCTTTTTATTTGTGATGGCGCTGCGGGGCTAAAAGTATTTGACAAGAGTGACGCTCCAAATATTACACAGCTCAACCATTTTGAAAACATAGTCACCTATGATGTCATTCCCTTAAACAATTCATTGTTGATGATTGGTGATGGTACCTTATATCAATACGAATACTTGGAAAACGATATAAGACTGTTGAGCACATTTGAATTATAATGGTATAGAATGATAGTTAAAATAAAAAGGGATGCGGTTTTTTTCGCATCCATTTTTTATAAAACTGTTTTTAGCTAATCTATTATTCTGAAGAAATCATCTTTATTTGATTCTCCTGAACTTTGTTGTTGATAGTTTCAATGTACTCTTGCATCAAGGCATTTAAGCTATTGATTTCCACATCCAGCTCGGCAGTAGCCACTTTAAAAAATTCCTTGGCCTGTTCAGTGGGTGGGTAATCACCTCTTTGGGAATCGGCCATTAAGAATGCTAACCGATTATTTATACGAATACCATAATTAAGTGGATCTTGTCTGCTTTGATTTTTGGTCATATGGATATTGTTCTCAATAACGGATAATTTAGACTCAAACTCAGCAATCAGCTCTTTCATTTCCTTATTCCCCTTTGTCTTCTCTTTCAAATAATCCAAATCTTTTTGTACCATACGGATATTAGTGATCGCTTCATTCGCCCTACTGACCTGATTCCGAACTTCCATCAGAAAATCGAATTGCTCTTGGTAATCTTTTTGGGTAGTGTCCAATCTTGGGTCCTTTACGATAGTGAACTCTTGTTCTTTCTCATCACCATTAAAGGATAATCGTGCCTTATAATTGCCCGGTACGGCTTTTGGTCCCACATTGGGTGAAGAATAGAACACCATACCTTCAAAAGTTTTAAAGCCCGGATAGCGCATATCCCAAATCAACCTATTCCCTCCAGCTTCTACCTTCAAAGGTTTTGTTGCCGATGGGTCCAATTTGTTTTCTTTAGCGGTATTGGAAAAGGTTTGGATAATGGTGCCATCCATCTCCATAATATCCACTTGTACGCTATCGGTATCTTTTAGATTTTGAAGGTAATAATTGATGATGGTACCGTTGGGATGGTTTTCACCTACTAGTTTGGTGTCCGGTTCTTCCCATCCTCCCGATTGATGCATTCTGTAGGACATGTCCGGTTTATAAAGATGAAAATCGCTATTGGCCACTTCTGTTGATAGTTGATGCAGGGGGTAAGATCATCGATCATCCAAAAACTCCTACCGTGGGTTGCGGCAATCAAATCATTATCACGTACATGTAAATCGCGTATGGCGGTTATGGGTAAGTTTAATTGGAAAGGCGACCATGATTTTCCGTCATCAAAAGAGATGTACATACCCCATTCCGTGCCGGCATAAAGTAAGCCTTCCCGGACTTTGTCCGAGCGTATGGCCCTGGTATAATAATCCTCTTTAATCCCATTCGTAATTAGTGTCCATGTTTTTCCGTAATCTTCGGTTTTATACAGGTAAGGTGTGTAATCCCCGAATTTATATGCGGTCGCAGCTACGTATGCGGTCCCTTTTTTGAATGGACTTGCATCAATACAATTAATCATATTCAATTTAGGGGAAATGCCTGCCGGTGGGGTAACGTTTTCCCAATTCTCACCGTTGTCCCGCGTTACATGAATCAATCCATCGTCACTCCCCGTCCATATTACGCCTTCTTCCAACGCAGATTCTGCAATAGCAAAAATGTTGGAATAGAATTCAGCCCCGGTATTATCTTGTGTAATGGGCCCGCCAGAAGACTTTATAGTCTCCGGTAACCCTCGGGTGAGGTCCGGGGATATCGTTTTCCATGATTGCCCACCATTGGTCGTAGCGTGCAAGAAGTTAGAACCTGCGTATAATTTATTGGAGTCATGCATACTGAACATTACAGGATAGTTCCAATTGAAACGGTATTTCATCACTTCTGCCCCTGATCCTGCCGGATTGTCCGGCCAAACATTAGTCGATTTGGTTTGCCCTGTGGTATGGTCTTTTCTGTTCATATACCCTTTATAGGTGCCGCCATACACAATATCGTTATTCTTTGGGTCTGGAGCTAGATGGGCGCTTTCGCCTCCTGCTGTAGGTTCCCAATCCCGTTCGGTAATCGCACTGCCAGACGAACGATGGGAAATACGAATTGCCGAATTATCCTGCTGTGCCCCATAAATGCGATAGGGGAAAATACTGTCCGTGGTAACGCGATAGAATTGTGCCGTAGGTTGATTATAGTATGTTGTCCAGTTATTACCACCATCATTGGATATCTGTGCGCCACCATCATCTGCAATTGCCATTCTATTATTGTTATTCGGGTCAATCCACAAGTCATGGTGATCGCCGTGAGGGGCATTTTTTAAGGTAAAGGTGTTACCGCCATCGGTAGACACACCATAACTTACATTCATCACGTAAAGCTTATCCACGTTCTGTGTATCCGCATAAATACGGGTGTAATACCAGGCCCGTTGGCGTAAAGCCCTATTTTCATTTATCTTTTTCCATGTTTTTCCAGCATCGTCCGAACGGAAAAGTCCACCGTTTTCGGCCTCAATCAATGCCCAAACCCTGTTAGAGTCCATAGGGGAAACGGTTATGCCCACAATACCCCAAGGAAAGCCTGGCAAACCAGAATGGGTAGAAATATCGGTCCACGTATCTCCACCATCCGTAGATTTAAACATTTTACTCTCGGGGCCACCACTATCCATACGATAGCCGTTACGTTTCATCTCCCAAGTGGCCGCATATAATATTCTTGGGTTATTGGGATCCATGATTAAATCACCTGCTCCCGCCTTATCACTTACATATAATATTTTTTCCCAGTTATCACCTCCATCAACGGAGCGGTAAACACCCCTTGTTTCGTTCGGTTTCCATAAATTACCGATGGCAGCCACATAAAGAACATCTGGGTTCTTGGGATGAATTCGAATCCTAGCAATATGCTCTGAGCCCTCCAGTCCAATAAATTTCCATGTTTCTCCTGCATCCAAACTTTTCCAAAGTCCGTGACCTGATGAAACATTACCTCTTAAGGTCTGTTCCCCTTCCCCTACATATATAATGTTCGGATCAGATTCTGCTACGGCAACGGTGCCAATGGAACCCCCATAATATCCATCTGAAATACATTCCCAAGAATTACCCGCATCAACGGTCCTCCAAACGCCGCCCCCGGCCGTCCCCATATAATATAAATTAGGGTTGTTGTTCACTCCCGTCACGGTGCCGGCCCTACCTCCCCTAAAAGGTCCTACAAGTCGCCATTCCATACCATCATAAAGTTTTTCTTGGTACGTAACGTTGTTGTTTTTAGTGTTTTTCCGTTGCGCATTTGTCTTTTGAAACGGA
This sequence comes from Maribacter aestuarii, assembly GCF_027474845.2. Lineage (NCBI taxonomy): Bacteria > Pseudomonadati > Bacteroidota > Flavobacteriia > Flavobacteriales > Flavobacteriaceae > Maribacter > Maribacter aestuarii. The sequence goes on along the minus strand of NZ_CP107031.2, from coordinate 1,126,836 downwards.
TAACAAAAAAGTAAGGCGGCAATAGATAAAAAATAAAGGTTCTTCATATTTCGGTGATCATTTAATTAGCTTCTTTAAAAATAACAATAATTTGTTGTGACGCTCAGAAAAGCCTTGGTTTTATCGTTTAGTTTTCTACCGATAACGTAAATATGAGTCTCATTTTTCAATGTATAGCACGTCCAAAATCAAAGCCTTCAAATTTTAAAGTTTAATTTTTAGTATACATTTGCATCCATAAAATAAGGTTAATGGCCAAGAATCTAGTAATTGTAGAGTCACCTGCAAAGGCAAAGACAATAGAGAAATTTTTAGGAAAGGATTTTAAGGTAGAGTCCAGTTTTGGGCATATAGCCGATTTACCCTCCAAGGAATTAGGGGTAGATGTAGATAATGATTTTGAACCAAAATATATAGTTGACAAGGACAAAAAAGCCTTGGTCAAAAAATTAAAGGATTTAGCTAAAAAAGCGGATACAATTTGGTTGGCAAGTGATGAAGACCGAGAGGGAGAGGCCATATCATGGCATTTAGCGGAGGAATTGGATCTTGACAAGAAAAAAACAAAAAGGATTGTATTCAACTCCGTAACAAAGGCTGCTATCCAAAAAGCTATTGAGAATCCAAGGGAAATAAACTTCAACTTAGTAAATGCCCAACAGGCAAGACGGGTTTTGGATCGTTTGGTAGGTTACCAATTATCTCCAGTATTATGGAAGAAAATTAAACCGGGACTTTCCGCAGGTCGCGTGCAATCGGTTGCCGTACGGCTGATCGTAGAAAGGGAAAGGGGCATTGAGGCCTTTACTCCAGAGGCATCCTTTAAGATTGCCGCGGAATTTCAGACCGAAGATGGTAATACCTTTGCCGCAAAATTAAATAAGACCTTCGCCACGCAAAAAGAGGCCCAAGCGTTTTTGGAAAAAAATATTGGGGCTAGCTTTTCCGTTGGAAAACTAGATAAAAAGCCTGCAAAAAAATCACCTTCTGCTCCGTTTACTACTTCTACGTTACAGCAGGAAGCTTCCAGAAAACTATACTTTTCCGTTGGTAGAACCATGCAAGTGGCACAACGGTTATATGAAGCAGGACTCATCACCTATATGAGAACGGATAGTGTTAACCTTTCAGGTGAGGCAATTAGTGCGGCCAAAGATGCCATTATTAAGAATTACGGAGAAAAGTACAGTAAGGTTAGAAATTTTAAGGGAAAATCTAAAGGCGCACAAGAAGCTCACGAAGCAATTAGGCCTACTGAAATGGGTAATCAATCGCCCTCTTTGGAAAGGGACCAATCAAAATTGTACGACCTTATATGGAAAAGAACGGTCGCCTCTCAAATGAGCGACGCCGAGTTGGAGCGTACAAACGTCAAGATAAAGGCAAACAAACATTCCGAGGAGTTTACGGCTAACGGAGAGGTCATTAAGTTCGATGGTTTCCTTAAAGTGTATATGGAAGGTCTGGATGATGAGGACATGGCAGAAGAACAGGAAGGGATGTTGCCGGCCATGAAAGAAGGGGAGTCGCTTATAAATAACTCAATTACTGCTACCGAACGTTTTACACGACCACCATATCGTTTTACAGAGGCTTCCTTAGTAAAAAAGCTGGAGGAGCTAGGTATTGGAAGACCTTCTACATATGCCCCAACCATATCTACTATTTTAAATAGAGGCTATGTAGAAAAAGGAACAATAGAAGGTGCGGAACGAAAATATGTACAATTGGTCTTGCAATCCGATAAGGTAGAAAGTAAAACGCTAACTGAAAATGTAGGATCGGACAAAGGAAAGATGGTGCCTACCGACATCGGTACTATTGTGACGGATTTTTTGGTCAGCAATTTTGCCAATATTCTGGATTACAATTTTACGGCAAAAGTGGAAGAGGATTTTGATGAAATTGCTTCCGGAGAAGAGGATTGGAAAAAAATGATGAAAAATTTCTATAAGGATTTTCATCCCAATGTCGTGGACGTGGAAGAGAACGCGGAGCGTGCCAGTGGTGAACGTGTCTTGGGAAAAGACCCAAAAACTGGAAGACAGGTGTCCGTTCGTTTAGGTAGGTTCGGTCCAATGGTACAGGTGGGTACTGTGGACGACGAGGAAAAACCTTTGTTTGCGAGTTTGTTACCGGACCAATCCCTGAATACGATTACGTATGAAGAGGCCATGGACCTCTTTAAATTACCAAGAAAGCTTGGGGTTTACGAAGGGGAGGAAGTTGAGGCCAACGTGGGGCGTTACGGTCCTTATGTAAAGTTCGGGAAGAAATTCATTTCGATGGAGCAAAGTGATAATGCCATGGAAATAACACTGGACCGTGCTAAGGAACTTATTATAGCCAAACAAAAAGCAGATGCGCCTATTACCAATTATGAAGGAAAGGATGTTACCAAGGGAACTGGAAGATTTGGACCGTTCATAAAATGGGACGGTATGTTCATTAATGTGAACAAAAAATATGATTTTGATAACCTTTCTCAACAGGACATAGAGGAACTTATCGAAGCAAAAAAACAAAAGGAAATAGACAAGGTAGTTCAAAACTGGCCAGATGAAGGAATACGAATTGAAAAGGCAAGATGGGGTCGTCATAACATTATAAAAGGAAAGATAAAGGTAGAGTTGGCAAAATCTGTAGACGCCTCTAAAATGTCATTGGAGGAAGCTACGGCTCTAATTGATAAAAAGACCCCTAAGAAAAAGGCAAAAGCTAAACCAAAGTCAAAAAAGTAGGCTAATTTCACAACTACAAGAATTCCTATAAAAATGGCCTTTGATTTTTTAGTTCCAGTAGAAGATAGAGTAATTGCCCATTGCGAACTGTTGCCCGCTCAGGCAATAGGGAAAAACACCCACATACACACGGTAAAGGACGGTCTTCCCGTCCTTGCGAATGCGACGATAGCCATAGTCGGGGTGAAGGAAACAAGAAATGCATTTGAAAAAAAGTTGGAACAGTTGGATGTTTCTGAAATCAGGATGCAATTCTACCGCTTACTTCTAGGAAATTGGAATTCTACCATAGTTGATTTAGGCGATATAGAAGAAGGCGATACTGTAGAGGACACTTATTTTGTGGTAAAGGAGGTCGTGGCAGGCCTATTGGAGGAGAAAGTAATTCCGGTTATTCTAGGTGCCACGCAAGACGTCAGCTATCCCGCTTACAGAGCATTTGATGGTATAAAGGATATGATTAACCTGGTGGCTATTGATAGTCGCTTCGATTTTGGAATCGATGACGAGCTAATATCCTCTCATTCCTATATGAGTAAGATTATTACGGATAAGCCCAATAATCTGTTCAATTTCTCCAACATAGGATACCAAAGCTATTTTAATGCCCAAGAGGAAATCGATTTAATGGAACGACTATTCTTCGATGCCTACAGGTTAGGGGAGGTGGCAAACGATTTGGCATTGGCGGAACCGGTATTACGAAACGCCCATATGATAAGTTTGGATGCCAGGGCGGTAAGGGCAAGTGAAATGGGCCTTGCCAATAGTTTCTCACCTAACGGTTTTTCGGGACGTGAGATTTGTACCATAGCCAGATATGCCGGTATTAGTGACAAAGTATCCCTGTTCGGGATTTTTGAGATGGAGAACAATGTGCAATCGCAGCAACTTGTAGCTCAGATTGTTTGGTATTTCATAGAGGGAATCAATTTTAGGATTAATGAATCCCCGTACTCTAAAACGGATGATTTCCTTAGGTATACCGTTCCCACGGAAGAAGAAGAACTCGTTTTTCACAAAAGTCAACTTACCCAAAGATGGTGGATAGAAGTTCCATCAATTTTCACTTCGCATACTAAAGCAAACACACCTGCGTTATTACCATGCACCGAGAAGGATTATTTAGATGCATGTAATCAAAACATTCCTGAAAGGTGGTTTAAAGCTTACAAGAAAGGCTTTAACTAAACAAGATTATTTTTTTATCGGATTAAAAGACTACAATACAATAATTTAAATAAAATGTAGTTTTAGAAGTTAGAATAAACAATCGTATTTGCAGTTTATAACCATAATCGAAATTTAACCTAAAGTATGAAGAAGCTATTGTTATCATCTATAGCGTTTGTTTTTTTACTCACAAGTTGTGGGTCAAAGACGAAAGGAGAGCTAGTGGGAGCCCAAGGAAAAAAATGGTATCCCGAGAAACCATATGGTATGGAACTTATCCCAAGAGGTTCTTATATTATGGGTAAAAGTGAAGAAGATCAGGCGAAGGTTTTAAACGCTCCTACCAAAACGGTTACCGTACGTTCCTTTTATATGGACGACACTGAAATTACCAACAGTGAATACCGTCAATTTGTGGAGTGGGTAAAAGATTCCATAGTGAGGACACAATTGGCAATTTTGGCGGATAATCTTGGTATAGGTCCTGAAGAGGGCGGTATTGGAGATTACGCTTTTAAAGATGCGGATACGACCAGACTTTCCGAATACGATAAATACATCCTTAACAATTACACAGGAATGGGAGATGACCTTTACGAAGGTCGGGCCCTAAATAAGGATGAGGATTTAATATGGGATGTTTCCGATTATCCAGACGAGTACTACGCTGAGGTAATGGTAGATTCCATATACCTTCCAGAAGAAGAATCATATAATGGTTTACGTACTATTGATGTAACTAAACTGAAATATAAATACAGCTGGATGGATATTGAAGCTGCAGCTCGTGCCGCCAAAAAAGGCAAGGGAAGTAGAAAGGATTTTATCCGTACAGAGGAATTGGAAATATATCCGGATACAACGGTTTGGATCCGCGATTTCGAATATTCCTATAACGAGCCCATGCACAACGATTATTTCTGGCATGACGCTTACAGTGAATATCCAGTAGTGGGTATCTCATGGGAGCAGGCAAAAGCTTTTTGTAACTGGAGAACAAAATTTAAGAACGACGATCAAAAAAGTAGAGGAAAACAATTCGTAAATCAGTTCAGACTGCCAACCGAAGCAGAGTGGGAATATGCGGCAAGAGGTGGTATCGAAGGGGGGACTTATCCTTGGGGTGGACCTTACGTAATTAGTGATACGGGCTGTTTTATGGCCAACTTTAAACCACAACGTGGAGATTATGCAGCGGATGCAGCACTATATACTGTAGAAGCGAAGTCTTATGAACCTAACGATTTTAACCTGTACAATATGGCAGGTAATGTTTCTGAGTGGACCAATTCCAGCTACGATCCAAGTGCTTACGATTACGTATCCACTATGAATCCAAATGGAGGGGATCAATCTAACTCTAGAAAAGTTATCCGAGGAGGCTCTTGGAAAGACGTTGCATATTTCCTGCAGGTAAGTACAAGGGACTATGAATATGCGGATTCCGCCCGTAGTTATATTGGCTTTAGAACCGTACAGGATTATATGGGCGAAGAGGACTCAACCCAATAAACAATTACTGTTAACAAACAAAATATTTTTTAACACAAATTTCAAATCAGTTATTAACCAAATCTTTTATTATTAAACCCTAAATTAAATTTAAATCATGGCACAGTCAAAATCAACAAAGAAATTATTTAACATGGCCTATGGGCTAGGAGCGTCAGTAGTAATTATTGGAGCATTGTTTAAAATCCTTCACTGGGAATTTGGTCCGCTTACCGGTGGTCTTTTATTAGCGGTAGGTCTTATTACAGAGGCCCTTATTTTCGCTATCAGTGCATTTGAGCCTGTAGACGATGAGTACGATTGGTCTTTAGTATATCCTGAGTTACAAGGAGGTGCTTCCAACGGTAAGAAGAGCAACGATGCTGCTCAAATTAAAGAAGCAGAAGCTTCCTTGTCCGCTAAATTGGATGAGATGTTAAGAGAAGCTGGTGTAGATGCCAACCTAATGGAAAGTCTTGGTTCCAGTATCAAGAATTTTGAAGGTGCTGCTAAAGGAATTGCTCCTACAGTGGACGCTATGGAATCTACGAAGAAATATTCTGAAGAAATGGTACAAGCTGCCGCTCAAATGGAATCTTTGAACAGTCTTTACAAAGTACAATTGGAGAGTGCAAGTAAGCAAGCTTCCGTAAACGAGGAAGTTGTACAAAATGCAAGTGCGCTTAAAGATCAAATGGCTTCATTGTCTACCAACCTTTCTTCTTTGAATGGAGTTTACGGTGGAATGTTATCTGCAATGAGTTCTAAATAATTGGATTTTAACCAAACCCAAATTAAGTATTAATTAAAATCTAATTACAAAAACCATGGCAGGAGGAAAACAAACACCACGTCAGAAGATGATCAACCTTATGTATTTGATCTTCATCGCGATGTTGGCATTAAATATGAGTAAAGAGGTGCTAGCGGCATTCGGTATTATGAACGAAAAGCTAGAGACCTCTAACGAAAAGACTACCGCAAGTAATAATGCATTCTTGGAGAGTCTTGGAACCAAAGCATCTGAAGATGCGGCGAAGTATGACAAGCTGTATCAAGATGCACAGAAAATCAAGACAATGTCCCAAGAGTACTACGACTATTTGGAAGGTCTTAAAGACGGAATGACAGAAGGTCTAGAGGATGCAACGGATTACGCCCGTATGGATAATTCAGACTATTTGGACCAAACACTTTTTCAAGGGGATAATTTATCCGAGGAAGGTAAAAAGTTCATGCAAAATCTAAATGATTATCGTGAGCAGGTTGCTGCCATAGTGCCACCGGCCCTTAAGCAATCCGTTATTGATCGTTTCCAAACCGGAGACGAAAACGGTAAAGTAGAAAAAAGAGACGGAACAAAGCAAGATTGGATTAACTATCACTATGAAGGTTATCCTTTGGTAGCATCTTTGGCAAAATTAACTGCACTACAAGCAGATGTAAAAGTAACTGAAGAAGCTGCTTTGAAATCTATGTTGGAGGGTGAGCTAACTAGCCAAGTTTCTTTAAAGAATTTTGCTACATCACTTTCTGCTAGCAAGTCGGCATTTTATACAGGTGAAAAATATGACGGTAAGATTATCATTAGTAAAACTGATAATTCATCCACACCTGTTAGGGCTGAGTTAACTCTGGACGGTAGAAAACTATCTGAAGGAACCGACTATAAGTTGGAAGCTGGTGGAGTTAAGATGTTAATCGGTTCTGGGTCTGCAGGAGACCACGAAGTTGCTGGTACAATTTATTTCAAACAAGATGGTGAGGAAATAGATGTTCCGGTAAAGAATTCTTTTGCTACAATTTCAAAACCTAATGCGGCTTTGATTGCAGCTGACAAGATGAACGTAGTGTATCGTGGTGTAGCTAACCCAATGTCGATTTCGATACCAGGTATACCTAACAATAAAGTTCGTGCATCCGCTCCAGGTCTTAAGGCAATTAGTGGAAGCAAATATGTGATGAATCCTGGTACGGGAAGAACGGTTACAATTACTGCTTCCGGTACATTACCAGATGGTCAACCGATATCTTCTAAATCCGAATTCAGGATTAAGGATATTCCAAGACCAGAAGGAACTTTAAGTAAGCAATCTGGTAGTGTCAAACTTCCTAAAAGGAATGTTGAAATCGCTACTATCGGAGCTGGTTTGGAAGACTTTGATTTTGATTTGAACCTTGCAGTAAGCGGATTTAAGTTCAAAGTTCCAGGTCAACCAACGGTTAGCGTTAGAGGAAACAAGATGGATGCTAGGGCCAAGTCTGCTCTACAGCGTGCAAAAAGAGGTGATGTGGTTCAGATATTTGATATCGAAGCCTATATCACGAACAACAAAAGTTACAAGTTGAAGAAGGTGTCTCCTGTAGTTGTGGAGATTACCAATTAATATAAATGGAATGATGCCGGGTAGATTTTTTGTCTGCCCGGTTAATTTTAAAGTGAAACAAACATGAATTGGAAAAATGTTTTAGTTATAAGTGCTCTAGCTTTTTTGCCCGCATCCATAGTGGCGCAGGCAAATATCTTGAACGCTAAAAAACCCCAGGAAATCGGGGTTAGAACTGAAGAGCAGAAATCTGTTGATAATGATGCTCCTTTAGATTATGGTTACGTTGATGATAGGGACATTCTTTGGTCCAAAACACTATGGGAAACCATAGATTTGGATGAGAGGGTCAACTTTCCGTTATACTACCCAACAGATACTATGGATATTGGTCGCGATAGAAGGTCCTTATACCATGTCCTGATAAAAAATATTAAGAACGGTAATTTGGAGGTCTATGCAGATTCTTATTTTACCGAAAAAAGAAAGTTCGGTGATTTATCAGCTTCTTTGCAAAAGACAGATACGCTAGATTACGGTTACGAGCAAATCAACGCAGGTGAAACAGTTTCTGAAGAATTCATTACCCGAAGAAACATTACAGCTGCTGAAATTGAGGAGTATCATATAAAAGGTATCTGGTACTTTGACAAAAGGCAAGGTGAACTAAAATATCGTTTGCTGGGGATAGCACCAGTTGCTCCCGATGTTAACTTTATGGACGATGAAAATCCTGATATGGTTGAACTTTTTTGGGTATGGTACCCGGATGCGCGTCAAATTTTACATGACGCAAAGGTTTTCAACCAGCGTAATTCAGCACAGCCAATTTCTTATGACATGTTGCTCAATGCGAGAAGGTTCAATGCGGTCATTTATAAAGAGGACAACGTCCACGGAGACCGTAAGGTTAATGACTACATAGCAGATAATGCACTGTTCCAATTACTCGAGGCTAAACGTATTAAAGAGGTCATCCGAGATAGGGAACAAGATATGTGGGCCTACTAGGCTTAAATAAATTTCCAATTCAATGATATTAAAGCGCCTTGACTGATCAGTCAAGGCGTTTTTTGTTCTGCTATAATCTCTTGCCTAGCTTTCAGAAACTTCAGAAGTGGGATTTAGGACAAAGAAATAATGATTACAGCGAGAGGGCATTTTCCTATTTTTGTTAAATGGTAGATTATTTAGTGGTGGGTTTAGGATTGGCGGGTACCTCCTTTTGTGAAACTTTGTACAGGAACAACAAAAGTTTCGTGGTCTTTAATGATGACTCCCAGACCTCTTCCTTGGTGGCCGGAGGGTTATATAACCCTGTTATACTAAAAAGATTCACACTTTCTTGGAATGCCGAGGAGCAACTGGCTGTTGCCAATGAATTTTATCCTGAATTGGAGAGCAGGTTGGGAACCTATTTTGACGATAAAATACCCGTATTAAGAAGGTTTGTATCTACGGAAGAACAAAATCTTTGGTTTGAAGCCAGTGATAAACCCCACTTAAAGCAATTTCTTTCCACGAAACTTATATCAAATAAAAACGCTGAAATTACAGCGAGTAAAGGATACGGACAAGTGCTTTACACGGGTAGAATGGATACGGTTTCACTGCTATCAGCATATAAAGACTGGTTGATAAAAGAAGGACTTCTTGAGCTACAAACCTTTGATTATGACGAACTGCAAGTCAATAAGGATTTTTTCAACTATAAAAATATTAACGCAAAACACATTGTCTTTGCTGAAGGATACGGTCTAAAGCATAATCCATTTTTTAATTATTTACCCATGCAGGGTTCCAAAGGGGAATATTTGATCATAAGAGCTAGGGGATTAAAAGAAATTACTATTATCAAATCCTCTATTTTTTTAATTCCGTTAGGTGATGATCTATATAAAGTAGGTGCAACCTATAATCGGGAGGATAAGACTAATGTTCCAACTACGGAGGCCAAAAAAGAATTATTGCGCAAACTCAAGGATTTAATCAATTGCGAATTTGATGTGGTGGATCAGCTTGCAGGAATAAGGCCTACAGTGAAAGATAGAAGACCCTTGATAGGTGAGCACCCCGTTCACAAAAGAATATGGCTTTTAAATGGTTTTGGTTCCCATGGCGTTATGATTGGTCCTTGGGCCGCTAAAAAGCTTTACAATTACATAGAGAAAGATATCCCTTTAGATAAGGAAATGGATATTGATCGCTTTAGAAAGGAATATAAAAACGTCAATTCTTTGTAGTATTTGCTTCCGAGTCGTACGAGTAGAATAAATTTATCCAAATATTTCTAGACAGTCTTACGATTACGGGCATGAACACGATCAGCGTAATGACAATAGCGACAAAGGTATTGATTAAGTTTATTCCAAATATTAATCGTGCTATTACAAAAGCCGCGACCGCGAAGGCAATTCCCAAGGCATAGCTTACATACATTGCGCCGTAGAAAAAAGACGGCTCCATTTTATATTTAATGCCACAATGACCACAACGCTCATGCATTTTGAAAAGATGGCCAAATTTGTAGGGATTTTGAGCAACATACATACTCTCCTCTTGGCATTTAGGACAAGTTCCTGTTAAAATGCTGTAGAGTTTGTTTCCTTTTTTTAACATTTGCAAAACTTTGTACAAAAATACGGGATTGCCTCGTTAAGAATATAATTTCATAGTTTAAAATGCTGAACGTTCACAATCTTTCTGTCTCTTTTGGAGGAGAATTTTTATTTGAGGAAATATCCTTTAGGCTCAATGCTGGAAATAGGGTAGGTCTTGTTGGGAAGAACGGGGCGGGAAAATCCACGTTACTAAAGTTGCTCTCCAGAGATATGCCTTTGGATACGGGTACTATAGCTATAGAAAAAGATATAAAAATTGGCTTCCTCCGACAAGACATAGACTTTGAGCAAGGAAGAACCGTTTTGGAAGAGGCTTATCAGGCTTTTGTGGAAATAAAATCCTTGGAGCAAAAACTGGAAGATATAAACCATCAATTGGTAGAACGGACCGACTACGAAAGTGAGTCCTACAACCAGTTGATCATAGATTTGAACGATGTTACCCACCATTATGAGATTTTAGGAGGATATAATTATCAGGGAGAAACTGAAAAGATTTTGCAAGGCCTTGGTTTTAACCGAGAGGATTTTGATAAAAAGACGGAAACCTTTTCCGGTGGGTGGCGTATGCGTATAGAATTGGCCAAGTTACTTTTACAAAACAACGATGTTCTTTTGTTGGATGAGCCCACGAACCATTTGGATATAGAGTCCATTATTTGGTTTGAACAGTTTTTGAACAATTACACCGGTGCGGTAATGATTGTTTCGCACGATAAAATGTTCTTGGACAATGTCACCAACAGGACCATTGAAATTTCCTTGGGCCGTATCTATGATTATAATAAGCCTTATTCAAAATATCTGGTTTTAAGAAACGAAATAAAGCAGCAACAATTAAGTGCACAAAAGAACCAAGAAAAGGAAATTCAACAAGCGGAACGTCTCATAGAAAAATTTAGGGCAAAATCTACTAAAGCTTCCATGGCACAATCGCTTATCAAGAAGTTGGACAAAATTGAACGCATAGAAGTAGATGAAGATGATAATAGCGTGATGAACCTTAGATTTCCGGTTTCCGTAACTCCCGGGAAGGTAGTGATTGAAATCAGGGAGCTATCAAAGAGCTATGGAAGTAAGGATGTGTTGAAAAATATCAACTTACTGGTGGAGCGGGAAAGCAAAACTGCTTTTGTTGGGCAGAACGGACAGGGAAAATCAACGCTTGCCAAAATTATAGTTCAGGAGTTGGAGTATGACGGGCATTTAAAGTTGGGTCATAATGTGCAGATCGGGTATTTTGCACAGAATCAAGCCGAGTATCTGGATGGAAGCAAAACAATCCTGGATACGATGATCGATGCATCCAACGAATCCAATCGAAGTAAAGTAAGGGATATTTTGGGGTCCTTCCTGTTTCGTGGGGATGAAGTAGAAAAGTATGTGAAGGTTCTTTCTGGAGGAGAAAGAAACCGATTGGCATTGGCCAAGATGCTATTACAACCTTTTAACGTATTGGTTATGGATGAACCTACCAATCATCTGGACATAAAATCGAAGAACGTCCTTAAACAGGCATTACAGAATTTTGAAGGCACGCTGATCTTGGTATCACATGACCGTGATTTTCTACAGGGGCTAACGAATAAGGTCTATGAATTTAAGGACCGAAAAATAAATGAGTACTTAGGTGACGTTGATTTTTATTTAGAACAGCGTAAGGCAGAAAATTTTAGGAGCATAGAGAAAAAGCAAACCGTAGAGGTTAAGAAAAGTACCTTTGACAAACCGAACTCTTCCAAAGAACAGAATAAAATAAAAAAGCTTAAAAACCGATTGAGTTCTCTTGAAAGCAAAATAGGCGAATTGGAAAGGGAAATTTCAGAAATAGACCATAGCCTTATTATGGATTACGACGCTACAATTGCCAAACCTAACTTCTTTGATAAATATCAATCCAAAAAGAAATCCCTAGAGGACCTAATGAACACTTGGGAGGAACTTACCTTACAAATCGAGACCTTGTAGGAAACGCTACACCTACAAATAAGTAGCTTTCACAACAGATTAAGCAACTTTCACAACAATAAAAGTCCGTTCAACGATATTTTTTGATTTTTCACCGTTATTAGTAGAAATTTGTAGGATAATTCTTAAGTATTGATTTACTAAACCAAAGTTTATGAAAATTTTTTACTCTTTAATAGTCGTCTTCGCATTGATATCTAATCTGGCATTCGCAGGAGTATCCAAAAAGGAGAAGAAAGCTCTAATTGGACTGTACAATAGTACTAATGGGAAGCATTGGGTGAAAAAATGGGATTTAAAAACTCCAGTAGCGGAATGGCACGGGGTGAAGGTGGTAGATGATAAAGTTGTAGAAATCAATCTTTTTCGGAATAATCTTATGGGTTCTCTACCTAGAGACATTGCCAATTTAGAAAACCTTACTGTTCTAAATTTAGCCTTTAATGCAATAACCGGAGTATTACCCAGGGAATTAAGTGAGCTAAAAAATTTACGGGTACTTAAATTGGAAATGAATAGAATTAAGGGAGAGATTCCTGAGGAAATAGGCAATTTGATTAGTTTGGAGGAGCTGTCCGTATTTAATAATTTCTTATCAGGTTCCATACCGAACAGCATAGGGAATATAAAAAATTTAAAAATATTGAACCTTTCTAGTAATCACCTAAAGGGGACTATTCCAAATTCCTTGGGCGCACTTACCAAGTTAGAGACTTTAGGTCTTTTTGAAAATACTCTGGAAGGGGCCATACCTGGAGAGATGGGAAACTTGAGAAACCTTAAGGAGCTCGTGCTGGCCAATAATCAATTCAATGGGGAAATTCCTATGGAATTAGGACAATTGGCAAGTCTTGAGATCTTTCAAATACAGAATAACCAGTTCAATTCTTTTAAAAATCTTGAGATGTTGGAAACAAGAGAGTTCCTTGTATTTGACTACGATAAAAACGATAGAAAGATTGAATTTAAGGACATCAACCTGGAGAAGACCAGAATGGCCGATACCAAGTTTGAAGACATAGACAAGTAATAGTAATTTACACTTTTAGTTAGTTTGGTTAGAAAGAGATGTTGGTAGCATCTCTTTTTTTATTTGGAAGAACCCAAAATATAATCTTTTCTTTAAGACTATTTTAACATTGGTTGCACGTGCAACTAATCTCTTTTTTAGTAGATTCGCCGCGTGGCTACAGAAATTTTAGATATTGATTTTGAAACCTCTATTGGTCCTTGGTTGGGAAGAACTGTCAAAATGTTAGATTGTCACCTACAGGAGGCTTTTGATGCTTACGGAGTGGATTTGACCAAAGAGCAGATGATTGTTCTTAAAAAGCTTTATGAGCAGGACGGTATCAATCAAAACGAACTGGCGCTCTTGACTTATAGGGATAAATCTTCTCTCGCTAGATTGCTCTCTAAGATGGAAACCAAAAATTATATCAAAAGAATTCAAAGCACGGAGGATAAACGCAACAATAAAGTCTTCATCACTCCACATGGCACGCGAACGTTTGCTGCTACCAGACCTATAATTCAAGAAATAATTGACATTATGGAGAACGGTTTGGACGAGGAAAATAAGATGCTTATGATTTCGACTTTGAAAAAAATTCAAGACAATTTTAAAACATCACCAGAAACCAAATAACTGCCGAATTATGAGAAAAATTATCTTGTCCGTCCTTGGTGTACTATTGATAGTACTATCCATTTTTTTGGCAAAAATGATAGTGGATAACAAAAAAACGTTTAGGCCGAAAGCGGAAAAAGTGGTCAAAACGGTTTTCACGGAAGTAGTAGAAAATGAGATCATTCCCATAGTAGTTACCGCTAATGGTAACCTCATGGCAAAGCAGCGAGTGGAGCTTTATGCGGAAGTACAAGGAGTTTTTAGACGTGGGAACAAACTTTTTAAAGAGGGGCAAAAATACAATAAAGGAGAAACGATAATAAGTATAGATGCCTCAGAATATGCGGCAAGTGTCCAATCGGCTAAGAGTAATCTATACAACCAGTTGACTTCGATTATGCCAGATTTACGTCTGGACTATCCCGATATTTTTCCAAAATGGCAGACTTATCTGAACAATTTTGATATGTCCAAAAGCACACCTGCATTGCCCGAGATGACATCGGAAAACGAAAAGTTCTTCATTTCCGGTAGGGGAATCCTAACGAGTTATTACAATGTTAAAAATTTAGAGCAACGTCTTACTAAGTATAGAATAATTGCACCGTTTTCAGGAGTATTGACAGAGGCTACGGTAACCGAAGGAACGCTCGTTAGAGCGGGTCAGAAATTAGGGGAATTCATTAATCCAGCAGTATATGAATTAGAAGTATCTGTAAGTAAAACGTATTCTGATCTTTTAAAGGTTGGAGAGCGTGTAAAATTAACAACCTTGGATAGTCCGGATATTTATGAAGGAAAAGTTTCCCGTATAAACGGTAGGGTAGATCAGGCGACCCAGACCATAAAGGCATACATTGAGGTAGACAATGAAAACCTTAGGGAGGGCATGTACCTTGAAGCAAATCTGGATGCAAGAAAAGAAGAAAACGCCATTGAAGTGGATAGAAATCTTCTCCTAGAGGACAACAAGATATTTGTGGTTAAGGATTCCGTTCTTGACGTGATTGATGTAAGACCAATCTATTTTTCCGATAAACGGGTAGTTCTAAAAGATGTCCCTGATGGCACTACCATTATGTCAAAACCGTTGATTGGTGCTTATACGGGAATGGCTGTAAAGATTTATAAAGACCAATCCGATAATTCCAAAAGCTAATGCGAAAGTTAATAGAATACTTTATACGGTATCACGTAGCGGTGAACGTGATTATTATCGCTTTCGCGATTTTTGGTATTGTTGGTGCCAAATCTTTGAAATCCTCATTTTTTCCACTAACGGATTCCAAAAACATCGCGATTAACATCACTTATCCGGGAGCATCCCCCCAAGAAATTGAAGAAGGTATCGTTTTAAAAATCGAGGATAATCTTAAAGGTCTAGAAGGGGTGGATAGGGTTACCTCTACCTCTAGGGAAAATAGCGGCACCATCAACGTGGAAATAGAGAAAGGCAGGGATATAGATTTTATGTTACTCGAGGTTAAGAATGCCGTGGATAGGGTGCCTACTTTTCCCACGGGAATGGAACCATTGATTGTTTCTAAACTGGAAGCCGTACGCCAAACGATTAGCTTTGCCATTAGTGGTGAAGATATACCTTTAGCTACTTTAAAGAATGTAGGAAGACAAATTGAAAATGATTTAAGGGCCATAGATGGTATTTCTCAAATTGAGATTACAGGATATCCACAAGAAGAAATTGAGATTGCAGTAAACGAAAATACATTATTGGCTTATGGAATCTCTTTTGCCGAAGTAGCCCAAGCCGTGGGTAATGCCAATATTCTGGTAACAGGTGGAAATATTAAGACAGATGCGGAAGAGTACTTAATTAGGGCGAATAATCGATCTTATTACGGCGACGAACTCTCTAATTTGATCGTGAGGGCAGATGCTTCGGGCAGTACCGTTAGATTAAAGGACGTCGCTACTATTAGAGACCGTTTTGCAGAAACGCCCAACGCATCCTATTTTGATGGAAACCTTTCTGTAAATACGACCATCACTAGTACCAATACAGAGGATTTAATTACCTCTGCTGAGAAGGTCAAAGTGTACATAGAGGAGTTTAATCAGAAATACAATAATGTCAAGTTAGACATCGTTTCCGATCTTTCTACAACCTTGGTCCAACGTACGCAGCTTCTTACCGAAAATGCGATTATGGGAATGGTACTGGTATTGATATTTCTATCACTCTTTCTCAATACTAGATTAGCATTTTGGGTAGCTTTTGGCCTACCTGTGGCTTTTTTGGGAATGTTCATTTTCGCCGGTTTTTTTGATGTAACCATCAATGTACTATCGTTATTCGGAATGATTATCGTAATCGGAATTTTGGTTGATGACGGTATCGTTATTGCCGAAAACATATACCAGCACTACGAAAAAGGGAAGAGTCCTGTGCAAGCGGCAGTTGACGGTACTATGGAGGTTTTACCTCCCATTATTTCTGCTATAATCACGACTATATTAGCTTTTTCCATATTCCTTTTCTTGGATAGTAGGATTGGGGAGTTTTTCGGAGAGGTATCGGTAATCGTAATACTTACGCTGGTGGTATCCCTTGTTGAAGCCTTGATTATTCTTCCAGCACACTTAGCCCATTCAAAGGCCCTACAACCAATGGACAAAAGGCCTAAAAAAGGGCTTTCCAAAGCCTTTGCCAAATTGAGGGTAATTAACGAATTCGGTGATAAATTTATGGGCTGGATGCGCGATAAACTGTACAGTCCGGCGTTGCGCTTCGCCATGCGCTATAAGCTACTAACGTTCAGCTTTTTTGCGATGGCTTTAATTTTGACTTTTGGATCTATTGGTGGTGGCATTATTAGAACGGCATTTTTCCCCAGAATTGCTAGTGACCGTGTACAGGTAGAATTGCAGATGCCTAACGGGACCAATGAAAAGATTACCGATTCTATTATTCGGATGATTGAGGACAATGCCGAAATAGTAAACCAAGAACTAACTGAAAAATTCCTTAAAGGTACGGATAAAGTGCTTTTTGAAAATATGATTAGAAGGGCTGGACCAGGCTCTTCTACGGCTACTTTAACTATTAACTTGTTACCTGGGGAAGAAAGGCCTGATGAGATTGCTTCGGATCTGGTTACGAATAGGCTTCAAGAATTAGTAGGACCCGTAGTGGGAGTCGAAAGTCTTATTTATGGCTCAGGTGGAAACTTTGGAGGTTCGCCGGTATCCGTTTCGCTTTTGGGTAACAATATTCAGGAGCTAAAAGCTGCAAAGACGGAATTGAAGACAGCTTTAGAAAATAATACCTTACTAAAGGATATTGCTGACAATGACCCTGCAGGGATTAAGGAAATACGTTTGGAGCTTAAGGAAAACGCTTATTTGCTTGGACTGGATTTACGAAATATAATGAATCAGGTTCGCGCCGGTTTCTTTGGTGTACAAGCCCAACGTTTTCAACGATCACAAGATGAGATCAGGGTTTGGGTCCGTTATGACAGGGATAACCGTTCTTCGATTTCCGATTTGGATGAGATGCGAATCCTTACGCCGAGTGGCGATAGGGTACCGTTGAAGGAAATTGCGGAATATTCCATTGAAAGAGGAGATGTGGCTATAAACAGGCTAGAAGGGCAAAGAGAAATTCAGGTTTCTGCGGACCTAAAGAATCCGAAGGACAGTCCTACGGATATTATGGCAGAAGTTCAAAATGTAATTATGCCGGAAATTCAATCCAAATACCCTACGGTAACGGCATCCTACGAAGGGCAAAACAGGGAGTTGGGAAAACTAACAGGGTCTTTGGAAGTGGTTGGCTTTTCCGTTCTGTTATTAATATACATTACGATTGCCTTTACCTTCAGGAGTTTTAGTCAGCCATTGATGTTACTATTGTTAGTTCCATTTAGTTTGACGGCTGTAGCTTGGGGACATTGGATTCATGATTTTCCCATTAATGTATTATCATTATTGGGAATCATCGCCTTGATCGGCATTATGGTGAATGACGGGCTGGTACTTATCGGGAAATTCAATACCAACCTTAGGGAAGGTATGACTTTTGACGACGCCATTTACCAAGCAGGAAGATCAAGGTTCAGGGCAATTTTTCTTACATCTATCACCACAATAGCAGGTCTGGCGCCTTTGATGTTAGAGACCAGCAGGCAGGCCCAATTTTTGAAGCCGATGGCCATTTCCATTGCCTATGGTATTGGTATTGCCACGGTCTTAACATTGTTATTATTGCCATTGTTCCTTAGTTTCAGTAATAACATGAAATCTCAACAATTGTTACTTACTTCTGGACATAAGATAACGAAGGAAGAGGTGGAAAGAGCCATTAAGGAAAAAAAGGAAGGACAGCATTTAGAAGGGCAACAAGTACATATCCCAATAAACTTAAATGGTGAACACAAATCCGAATTAGAACAACATCAAGAATGATAAGAGTACGTTTTAGTTATTTACTACTAGTTTTTCCATTTCTAAGTTTAACGGCGCAAGAAGGCTTATTATCTAAGGAAGAAGCGGTAACTATAGCTTTGGAAAATAATTTTGGAATTGAGATTGCTACAAATAATTTAAAGATAGCGGAGAATAATCAGAATATCCTGAACTCTGGTTTCTTGCCTAGTTTAACGGGTAATGCTGGTGGTTCCTACGACAA
Organism: Maribacter aestuarii; assembly: GCF_027474845.2. Taxonomy (NCBI): domain Bacteria; kingdom Pseudomonadati; phylum Bacteroidota; class Flavobacteriia; order Flavobacteriales; family Flavobacteriaceae; genus Maribacter; species Maribacter aestuarii. Next base: position 1,108,234 of record NZ_CP107031.2, on the reverse strand, counting down.
AAACAACCAAGAAGCTACATTTCAAGATGGTAGCGTAAGAGCAATCGATGGTGCGGAAACAACGCGTTACAATGCCTCATTGAATTTAAATTATACATTGTTCGATGGTATGGGCCGTTGGTACGATTATAAAAGGATAAAGGAGCAGTATAACCTTAGCGAGCTGGAGACCAGGGAAACTATTGAGACTACAATGATTCAATTGTTTACAGTGTATTTTGAAGTGGCAAGGCTTACGGAGAATATTAGGGTCCTGGAGAGCACGTACGAGAATACGGAGAAACGTCTGCAACGCGCTGAATACAGTTTTGAATTTGGTCAAAGTAACAAATTGGAAGTATTGAACGCTCAAGTTGATTTGGTCAACGATAGCATCAACTTGATTAATGAAAGGCAAACGGCAAGAAATACGAAACGCGATTTAAATTTACTTTTAAGCCGTAATTTAGTCACTTCTTTTGAAGTGGATACGACCATTTCCTTCACAAATTCGATTCAACTTGAAGAATTCTTGGAGAATGGAATTGTCAATAATGTCCGGATATTACAAGCGGAACGGAATATCAAAATTAACGATTATACTTTTAAATCAAGTAAATCCGTGTTTTTGCCCACAGTGGGGCTTACAGGTTCATACGGATGGAACGAGGGTAATTTCCCTGCTACCAACTTCCTGGCCTCCAGTACATCAACAGGATTATCCGCAGGGCTGAACCTGACTTGGAACCTTTTCAACGGCGGTAGTAATATTACTCAAATCAAGAATGCGAAGCTTTTATTGGATAACCAAGAAACCCTTCAAGAGCAGATTAAACAAGAAGTCACTAGAGATATCGAAAACGCAAAGGACATTTATTCAAATAGATTAAGGATTTATAACCTTCAAGAGCAAAATGTGGTAACCGCTAAAAACAATTACGAAAGATCTACGGAGCAGTATAATTTAGGTCAAATCACTTCTGTAGAACTTCGTCAGGCTCAAATCAACCTCTTGAATGCGGAAACCAATAAGAATTCCGCAAAATATAATGCGAAATTGGCAGAACTTCAGTTATTACAATTAACCGGGCAGCTCCTAAACATAGAGTTATAATCAAGGAAAATAAAGGAGTCAGTTAAATGAAAAGTATGTACAGCGACAAATCAAATAAAGAGCTTTTGGAATTATTAGAACATCACCATATGCTCACCTTTGAGTCTCAAATTCAATTAAGCGAGGAACTTGGTAAACGCAATTTGCAGAAGGAAAAGAAAATGCTTGATGAGACCATCGCCCTAAAAATCGCACAGATTAAGAATTTGGAGTATCTAAAGGATTTTGGTTTTGTAGCTGAATTTAATAACGGTGGTGTTGTGGTTACCAGAACAACCAGAGCAGTATTAACCGATTTTATAGCCATTTTTGCTGGTTTCATCGTTTTTTTAATAGGAGTGTACGGCATCGCATCCTTGATTTCAGTATTTATAAACGGCGAGGATATGAATGTTTTCTCTTTGGCCATAGACCTTGTTATGGCGAGCTTGGTTTTAACCGGCTTCAAATTTTTTAACGGAATCAAGCGTCTATTGGATTATTCCGGATTTAAGCTGTCCAATTTTGAGGGTATAATTACGCTGCAAAAACGATTTGACTTAAAATTAGAGAAAATCAAGGAAAAAGCTTCGGAGTTATTCCTTGAAACGCAAGAGGACCAAATGGTTTTGAAGCTTGGAGACCGACCTATTTTTAATTCCAGCGTAGAAAATATAGTTCAGCGTATGACTTTACAAGAGCTGGCTAACGTTTTGAAAAAAGAGGGTTAAACTTAACGCGAATTTCTATGTACGAGCATTTTTTTCAGTGTCCCTATTGTTGGGAGCAAATATCAATGCTTTTGGATTCGTCGGTAGCAAGTCAAACGTATATTGAAGATTGTGAAGTTTGCTGTAGACCTATTGAAGTTACCTCTACATTTAGGGGAAACGAACTTGTAGCTTTTGAAGCAGTGGATATTGCTCAATAGCTAGTCCATTTCTTTTATTTTTCCACCAAAAATTTTGTCTTTTTCTATTGATTTTGGTTTGCCGTAAATGTATATGGAACCGCCTGCCTTAACTTTTGCCTTTACCAGATCTGATGCTTTAATATCTGCCCGTCCCCCGGCGAGTACAGTTAAATTGGTAGTGGTTGTATTCAGGTCTTTATTATAGGCTTTACCTCCAGTATTTAAGGAAACCTCTTGAGTCTCGCATGTACCTCTCAACGTAATTTCACTTCCTGAGACTGCCCTGACATGGGCTTCTTTTAGGGTAACTTTTAAATCTATCACTCCGCCTTCTTGGGCTTTTATCTCCACCTTATCTCCTTTGAAAGTTTCATCGGAAATAATTTTGCCATTTTCATTAGCGTCCAATAAGGTAAGGTCCTCTGTAAAATAAAGGGTTGCTTTGGCCTCGTTTCCAGCTATAAAGTTATCAAATTTCATTTTAATTTTAAGGAGCCCGTCCTTTTGGCTAACGCTTACCTCATCCTTATCGTCCCCTGTAATGACTAATTTGTTTTCATTGCTTTTAACGAGTGATACGACGATGCGGTCATATACTTTTAGTTTTGTAAATTTTTCTAGGGATTTTGTATTGGAGCCTTGCCCTACAGCAATCGCAGAGCTAAGGACTATAATTACCGATAGGAGATATGGTTTCATAGATTTTAATTCGGCTGCAAATACTTAAAGAAGAAAATTAAAACAAATCCGTCAAATTGCATAGAGTTTATAATCTGAATTTCATTTTCAATAATTTGGATGGGCTAAAAAACTTAAATTAATTAACTTGTTGTTTGATAAAGCTTTATGAAAAATAAAATATACTTACAAAAGTCGTTCAACTACTGGATCATATCAATTACCATCTTTTCTCAACTTTCACTAAATGCGCAGGTCAAGGAGTTGGAACCTACATCCAAGGATAGTATAAGTTCCCAGTATACCCAAAATATTCCGGCAACAGAAATCAGCTTTGATATGTTGCTAATCCCACAGGGAACATTTTTAATGGGCAGTCCGGACTCTGAGACCCACCATAGTGTTGACGAGGTACCATTTCATGAAGTAACTTTGGATGCGTTTTACATGGCTAAACATGAACTAACATGGGAGCTTTTTGAACTTTTTTTTAAGCAGAACAAAGAAATTTTTGTGAAGTTGGATGATGAAAAGGTAATGAAGATAGATGCAATTTCTAGACCTAGTCCGCCATACGAAGACCCATCCTATGGAATGGGCAAAGCGGGATTTCCTGCTGTAAGTATGTCTACCTATTCCGCTTTGGTATTCTGTAAATGGTTGAGCACTGTAACAGGAAGGTTTTATAGATTACCCACCGAAGCGGAGTGGGAATATGCAGCTAGAGCGGGTACTACTACAGCCTACAGTTTTGGTGATTCCACAGATCATATAGATGAATATGCGGTTTATTATAAGAATTCCGAGGGCCAATATGCCAAAGTAGGAAGTAAAAAACCAAACGGATGGGGGTTGTACGATATGCATGGGAATGTTGCGGAGTGGACTTTGGATGAATATAAGAAAGATACATATACCGGGGAGAAAAGGACTAATCCATGGGTTAAACCAGCGGTTATACATCCTAGGGTTATTCGGGGCGGTTCTTGGGACGATGATGCAAAGGTGCTGAGGTCCGCCGCAAGAACGGCCTCTAGTAGCAAGCTCCAAAAGAGAGATCCACAGATTCCTAAAAGCTTTTGGTGGTTTACAGATTCGAATTACGTAGGCTTTAGATTGGTTAGTCCCAAAAACCAACCTTCTTCGGCGGAGCAAAAGAAATTCTGGCAGACCGTATTGGATGAATAAGAGTAATTAAAACTTTAAGATATGAGGAAAACCTTGTTAATGCTGTTAGCTCTTTTAACCGTTTTCGCACACGCGCAGGAAACCTATAAACTTGAGCTGACTAAGAGTACTTTACAAATTTCAGGTACTTCTACGGTTAGTGATTGGGTGGTTAATGCAGAAAGCATTAGTGGTGACTTGAGTACCAATCGTCAGGAAATTACTTCCCTAGAACTTCTAGTACCTGTGGCCAACATAAAAAGTGAGAGAGGACCTACAATGGATAATAAGATGCACGCAGCTTTGAAAAAGGAGGCACATCCTACCGTAAAATTCGTTTTAGAAAATCACGATGATGCATCGGTAATATTAGGTAATTTGACCATAGCTGGGGTAACGAATCCAGTTGAAATCCCTGTTGATTTCAAGGTTGAAAACGAATGGTTAAATATTACAGGAAAGAAACCGATAATGCTCAAGGATTTTGAAATGGAACCTCCTTCTGCTATGTTTGGCCAAATTGTCGTGGGTGAGGAAGTATTTGTCATTTTTGATTTATATTATTCGAAAGACTAATATCAAATAAACTATCTTTTGAATAGAAATTTGATATGCAGAAGGGATATTGGGGTAAGTCCATTAAATAAATACCATGCATTTGTGTAGAATATTTAAATGCATGGCATACTCAACCACAGGTTCTTAAAATGACCCATAATTTGCCCATGATTTTCTAAGGTTCAATGAAAATGAAAAAATTTGCAAGTATGGTGATACAATTCAGCAAATACAAAAGAAATCCAAGAATTTTAATTCGATGTACAAAAAAAGATTTGGTTTTCTTTTGACTTTTTAAGAATAGGTTGATTTTGATCTGTTCAGAGCTAATCGGCCAATCTTTCAAAGACTATTTTTGACAAAATTATTTTAATAGTGATGATATGCATATACTCGGAAGTTTTATTAAGGGCGTAATCGAGGTTGCCGATAAGGTGACTGGTGACCATAATCCCGTCGATGAACAAAAAGAAGTCCTAAAATCTCTATTAGAAAAAGCTTCCGATACCAAATTCGGTAAGCATTATGATTTTAAAGACATTTTAAGTGCGCCGAATATCCATAAAAGATATGCTCAAAGCGTCCCCTATTTTGACTATAATAAGATTAATGAACATTGGTGGTCCCAATTGCATGAAGGGAAACTTGACGTTACTTGGCCAGGGAGTTCTGACTACTTTGCGCTAAGTTCGGGGACAACAGGTAAAACGAGTAAGCGGATACCAGTTACCCAGGATATGATAGATGCCATTAGAAGTGCGGGAATAAAACAAGTGCTTGCCCTAAATAATTTTGATTTGCCGCCGGATTTTTTTGAAAAGGGGATATTAATGCTAGGGAGTTCCACAGATCTTGCTGAAAAAGACGACCATCTGGAAGGTGAAATAAGTGGTATTAGCGCCAGTAACATTCCCAGTTGGTTTAGGGGATATTATAAACCGGGAAAGGAAATTTCCGAAATTGATGATTGGGACGAGCGAGTGGAGAAAATTGTCGAACAGGCCCCGGATTGGGATATTGGGGCAATAAGTGGTATCCCTTCTTGGATAGAACTTATGCTTAAAGAGGTTATTAAGCAGCATCAATTAGAAAACATTCACGAAATCTGGCCTAATCTTCAGGTTTATACCTCGGGAGGGGTGGCATTTGGTCCGTACGAAAAGAGTTTCATGGCATTAATGGGAAAACCTATTACCGTTATTGATACCTATTTGGCATCCGAAGGTTTTATAGCTTTTCAAAATAGACCGGAGACGGATGCCATGAAATTGGTAACGGACAATGGGATTTATTTTGAATTTATACCGTTCCTTCCGGAATATATCAATGAGGATGGTTCATTGTCTGACGATGCCCCTTCCTTGTCAATTTCCGAAGTTGAAGAGAACGAAGATTATGTATTGGTCATCAGTACCGTTTCCGGGGCATGGCGCTACATGATAGGTGACACGATAGAATTCACGGACGTAGAACGTGCTGAAATAAAAATAACCGGGAGAACCAAGTTTTTTCTTAACACCGTTGGCTCGCAATTGTCCGTCAATAAAATGGATGATGCCGTACAGCACCTAGAGTCCAAATTTGATATAAAAATACCGGAGTATACGTTAAGCGCGAAAAAATTTGATGATGGGTTTTACCATTCTTGGTATTTGGGTACGACCAGTACTATTGATGAGTCTAAAGTGGTTTCTGAATTGGACGACTTCTTAAAAGATGCCAATAAAAATTACAAAGTCGCCAGGTCCAAAGCTTTGAAAGGGGTAAAGGTCAATTTGGTAAATCCAGACGTTTTTAATGATTGGAACGATGAGAATAAGAAAAAGGGAGGTCAGGTAAAAATGGAACGGGTTATGGGAGAGGATAAATTTAAAGATTGGGAAGACTTCGTAAACCAACGGTAAATTTATTTGGAATCCAATACTTCGGGCATATCCCTTTCTTCAACCATTTGCATGATTTCTTCAGGAGATAAATAGAGGTCTTTAATACGGTCCACGTATTTTTTGGAAAGACCGGCTTTCTCCAATATAAAGGCCTTGGTCGCTAAAATGTATTTTTCCATTCCATGGGAAACGGCAAAGGAATCAGCTCTACGTTCGGCATTCCGTATGTATTTCTTTGAGGAGAGATATCCCATTCCGAAACCTATGAGGTCTAGACTGCTACGGTGCTTAAAATCCATAATATGACCAAGTTCATGACCTAACCAACCTATCAAAATTTCTGAAGGCATATCTCGGGTATAGCACAAATTACCCGCTATTGTAATTTGCTCAGCTATTAAAACTTTATACCCCCGCTTCTTTTTTCCTTTAAAAAGGCTTGCAAACTCCGGTTGTGCCTGCATTGTGGATTTATTTATATTCTTTTTGAACTTGAACTCTATTGGGGTGTTCTTTAGTTCTGGATAATGGGAAAGGGCAATTAAAGCTTCTTCTTCAATTGATGGGGGTATTTGATGTCGTGCGCTCAATGATATTGTATAAATGAGGTTAAAGAGAATTAAAAAATATAAAGGTATGTTTAGCGTCAATCTAGGGTCATTTTGAGATTATAATAGTGGACTAAAAAATTTAGCAAGGCCTTCTATAAATTTGGTCATTGATGAGCGTTTTTTGAATTTATCATAATCCAATTTTATGTCTTCTTTACAATGTCCTTCAAAAAGTGTTCCTATTTCCGCTGTGATTTTTTCATCATAAATCAAGACATTGGTCTCAAAATTATGTTCAAAACTACGATAATCAAAATTACCTGAACCTACGGAAGCAATTTTACCGTCGATAATAATGACCTTACTATGGGAAAAATCCGGTCGTAAATAGATATTAACCCCAACCTGAAGAAGGTCTTCAAATCGGGAGAACATACTATACTTTGCAAGTATGGAATCCGATTCTTTGGGTGTCAACAGGTTAACTTCAATCCCGCTTAATGCCGCCATTCGTAATGCCTCTAAAACAGGTACTCCTGGAATAAAATAGGGATTAGCAATATCAATGCTTTTTTCGGCAAGGTTGATCATGGTCAAGTACTGTTGCATAATCGCCGGAAACTTGGAGTCCGGACCACTGGAAATTATTTGTCCAATATTTTCTCCAAAAGATTTGACTTTTGGGAAATAACGATTTTCCAACATCAGTTCTTCTTCGCTGGCAAAGTGATAGTCTTTAACGAAGATGCGCTGCAGGCTGTTTACAATGGGGCCTTCTAATTTTAGGTGAAGATCTTCCCAAATTCCCAAATCGGATTCAGCATCTATATACTTATCGGAAATGTTTACACCTCCCGTGAAACCGACTTTTCCATCTATGACCACAATTTTTTCTATGATTTCGGTAATTAAGTGTAAACAATAAATTCCCGAAGCGGATGGGCATCGTGGCATGGGCCTTAACCCCAATATCCCTGAAACGTTTTACCGTTTTCCCCCGCATACCAAAACTGCCCAAGGAATCGTACATCATACGTATTTCGACGCCCTCTTTTATTTTTTTTTCGAATAGCTCATGGAAGCGGTCAAGGATTTTACCTTTCTCCATGATATAATACTGGAGATGTATAAATTCCTTGGCATTCTCAATGGCCTCAAAAATGGCATCGAAGGTTTCAGGACCACCGTTCAAAATGGTTATTTTGTTACCTTTATACGGAGCAAAATAACTATTCTTCCGGATAAGGGTCGCCATTTTATTCTCTCGGTGCGTATCAAATTTATGTACGCTATAGTCCCCATGCTTAAGCTCCTTGTAGGTTTCCGAGTACAATTTTCTTTTCTCGGTCTGCTTTAGTTTAAAAAGTTTAAACTTTCGTCTGTTTACTCCAAAAAGGTAGTAAAGTAAAGGACCAGCAAAAGGAATTGCGGTAACCGCAAATGTCCAACTTACCATTTTCGTAGGACGGGATCCATGGAATATTATATTGATGATACTCCAAATGGTAACGGTGGCATAAGCTATGGTTAAAAATGTGTTCATTTAAATAGTGCGAGTTGTCCTCACAATATAGTGGATTTCAATCGCTTCTACTTTATAGATATGTGAAGCGGATACATTTGTACATAATAGAGTTAAGATTTCTGAAATACTTCGGCTATATTGTATAAAAATAGGAATGGGAACGATATCAAAACATAAAAATCAGATTAGGTTATATTACAGTTCGGAAAATAGTTTGGGGCAACAGGTGGGTGCTTATGTCTCAAGTTCTGAAAAGAAGCTGCTTAGTATAGACATATCAAAAACCGAAGTCACGGGTACGCAGTGGACCGAAATAGCTGAAGGGCTTGGGATTGAAGTTTCTGAGCTTATTGGTATTGATCATCCAGATTTTAAGAAGAAATACGGGGAAGACCATATAAAATTGAAGACTAACGATTGGTTGAAGATATTGGAAAAAAATCCGCAATTGCTCAAATATCCAATAGCCATCCATGGAAAGGACTACATTCGGTTGGAATCATCTGCAGCTTTCAAGAAATTTATGGAAGATGATAGTGCGGGCATTAATAATCACTGGTAAATTTTGAAATTAACAAGATCTACGAAAAGAGCAATTACCGGGGGTGTTATCTCCATGACCATAATGTTGTTGGGCACATTTCTATTGGGTGAGCTAAGTGGATACGAAGCTAAATCTTTGATTAAAAATTCAATTGCCGGCGTAAACACCCTTTGCAATACAATCGCCCTGGCCTCTGCAACTATTCTCGCATTACTCCTTACCATACTTGGGGTGAGTTCCGGTTCCGAATCAAAGCTTAAAAAAGACCATTACAAACACATACTATTGATAGCCCGTCTGGACACCATCGTTTTCGTAAGTGCCCTAATCAGTTTTCTTATATTCAGTCTACCCGTTACCGAATTTGAAAATGTTCCAGAAGAATGGTTTTCTATTCTGTATTACACAACGCTTGGCATATCCAGCGTACTTAGCGCAGCTATAATTGTTGTGGTTCTTATGCTGTACAACACTTTGTACAGTATTATAAAAATTGTTGGTTTAGGACTTAAAGACCACCCTCTGCTTGAAACTGATTCCGATTAAATATATGCTACTAATTTAATTGGAAGATTGTGAAGATTTTTAAAAGCAAATGGTTTGGCATTGGTCTCATAGTTTTTTCGGCCGTTTCATCTTACTTTCTATTGCAGTGGGGCGCTAAGATTACCGTTGTAGATTTTTTAAACCGAAAAATCCCTAACAACATATCATTTGCATATGAGGAACTCAAAGTAGACTTTCTAAATGGAGATTTGTTGTTTCTGAATCCTGAAATTGAAATACGCCACAATGCTACGGAGGCTGAACAACTTACGGTGGATTTAAACGAAATACGTATAGAAGATATTCATTACTGGAGATTATTTTATCATAAGGAAATCACGGTCTCTAAAATCCTGATAAATGAACCTGATTTTATATTTCTTAAAAGAGAGCACCAGAAAGAAAAACAAGACAAAATTATTAAGCTCCTAAAGCCAATATATGTAGAGGATTTGGTCGTGGAGAACGGTAGTGTGAGAATTATAGAAGAAGATAGCCTAGAAGTATTACGGCTAGACTCATTATATGTTAACTTAAATGGAGGGCGAACAAATGTGAGCATTGTTAATAAGAAAATACCGTTTGAGTACAACACCGTGGAGGTAGATTTAAAAAACTTCTCCGCACTTCTCGGAAAATATGAAAAAATAGAGGCTGATGGGTTTAAGCTAAATAATACTGAAATTATACTGAGAAATACCCATGTGTTCACCAAAGTCTCTAAACGGGAACTTAGTCAAGAAATCCCTTATGAAAGAGATCACTTGAACATAGAAATTAAGGAAACGATTATAACAGATTTTGATTTCAATTTTGATCGGGACAGTTTATTGGTAACTGCTGACTCTGGAGATGTATCCGGGTTAAAACTAGAAATCTTCAGGGATAAAAACCCTCCCGATGACATCCGAAACAAATTTTTGTATGCAAAAATGTTAAAATCCCTTCCCTTTCATATAGCCATAGAAACCTTTAATATTTCGGATTCCAACTTGGTATATGAGGAGGAGGAAGAAAAAAAGAAAACCCTGGTGAGCTTCGGTTCGAAAATCTTTCTGGACAAATTAGGAATATTTCCAATCTCCCCAGTGAGGAAGATGAAATGCATATTGTTCTAAAGAGTGATTTAATGGGTGAGGGTAAACTGAATTTTGATTGGTCTTTTAAAGTTAACGATCCCGATGAACGATTTCTAGTTCAAGGAAGTTTGAGCAATTTTGATACTACTAGTCTCAACGATTTTTTAGTACCCAGTCTTAATGTTAAGACAGAAGGTCAAATAGAACAATTATACTTTACCATAAGCGGCGACGAATACGTAGCTAACGGCGACGTGAAGATGAGGTATAATGATTTTAAATTTAAAATTTTGGAGAAAGATGGTCTGGGAATAAATAAAGTCCTTACGTTCATTGGTAACCTGTTCATAGATGATGGCTCCAAAACGGACGAAAATGGATATAGATATGGTGCAATTGAAAATGTAGAACGAAATCAAAAAAAGTCATTCTTCAACTTTTTATGGATAAGCCTTCAGGAAGGTTTGTTACATTTACTATCAGGAAATGGTAAGAAAAAGTAAGTTCAATTGAATAAAAAAAGGAGGACATAGTTGTCCTCCTTTTCTTGCTTGCTCTATTTCATGTAACCTAATTATCGTCAGTGGCATCCTCTATGGCGTCGCCAGCGTCGTCAACTGCGTCCTCAACATCATCTCCTACTTCATCAACAGAATCTTCGATTTTTTCTCCTGTAGATTTTTCTTCCCTACAGCTTGTTGCTATGCTCATTGTAAATAAAGCGATTGCAAACATGAATATTATTTTTTTCATTTTACTAGATATTAAGTGTTAGGTATTTATTTGAATAATTTTTAGAAAACTTTCTTTCCTTTCAATAAAGATAGGATAAATAGTACTATAAAAATGAAAAATAGGATTTTAGCAATACTTGCAGCACCTGCTGCTATTCCACCAAAGCCAAACACTGCAGCTATAATTGCCAAAACGATAAAAGTAATTGTCCAACGTAACATATTCTGATTATTTTAAGTTCTTTTGTTCAAAGGGACTATCCCTTTTAACTAATACAAAAATGTTGGTTTATGCGCTAATTTGTTAGTGGTATCAATGCAATCATTAGCTCATTCGAATCCCTCTCTTTCGTTTGATAACCAAATACTTACAGTCTATCTAAATAAATTCAACTCATTTAGATGGGAGTTGAGATATCCTATTAATTTATAGTATATTGGTGTATGTATACACAACCTATTTAAAAATGACCAAAAAGAAGGAGTTGAAAGATTTTAACGTTTTAGACGTCGTCAAGGACATAGCACAGCGCCTCAACGTGGATTATGAAGAGGAGAATAACGAAATCTGTTTGGAAATTCCGGAGGAAGTTGGAACAGGTAATATTAACGCTATGAGTTTTACACATGGGGTTGGTGTTTTAAATTTGGATTGCAGATTTAAAAGCGAAATAAGATTTGAGTTAAATCAGCCATTGGTGCAACCCTTAGAAATCATATTTAACAGGGAGTCTGCTTTTACGCACGAATTTGATGGAAAAGAAAAAGATCAGGAGATTAAACATTTAGAAAGTGCTATCATTTCTTGCAACGGTCGTCACGGCAACGTTGTAACCCTGCCGGCAAATGAGCCCATTTGTTTTTTCAGTTTGGAAATCAATAGAAAATTGTTCGAAGAAAAAATAGAGTCTTTCTTGCCAGAAATGAACGAGGAACTAGAAGCACTTTTTAGGGACGTGAACGGGGTAAACCTATTTTTTTATAAAGGTCACTATAGTTTGGATATTGCCAAATGTATTGAAGAGAGTACGAACTGTGAGCATACCGGCTTTACTAAAAGTGTATTTATAGAGGGAAAATGTTATGAAATTTTAGCACACCACCTAAGACAATATTTAGACGACCTAGCGGACCCGGATGGAAGAAAAATATTACGGCAAGCGACCGTTGAAAAAATTGAGGAGGCCGCCGAAATTATAAGGGAGGAGCTAGAACATATGGACAATATTCTGGCATTATCAAGAAGAGTAGGCCTCAATCAAAATACTTTACAGAATGGGTTTAAACATTTGTACGGTACATCTGTAAATCAGTACATAAAAAATGCCCGTATGGAATTGGCAAGGGAGCTCATGGAGAGTACCGGTCTTAATATTACAGAGATTACTTATAAAATAGGTATTAATTCACGCAGTTATTTTTCGAAGTTATTTAAACAACGCTATTCCATGACGCCTCAGCAGTATATGAAAAAATTAAATACATCAAATGATGAGTCTCCAAAAACGGCTTAAACTTGTAAAACCAACTTTTTGTTTAACTTTTTAAGAAATATTTAAATCAATAAGTAGCCCTTTTGTGTTAATTAACGTTTCAAAATTGTTAACGTGTTTTTCTTTATTCTGATTTCTTTGCTGTACTAATTTAAGTACACTAAGATTATTTATGATGCGGGAATTTGTAATAACAAGTATTAAAGATGAGCGCATCCTGTTTCAATTGAACGCATGTTTAGACGGAGAATTGACTGAGGAATGGGGAGAACGGACCTTAAGGTTTGACAATGAAATTGGGAAGGGCGTCATAAGAAATATCGGTTTTGATTGGGGAGTTTCCCTGTTGGATTGTGACGTTACCTTTTATAAGGACGTGAAGCTTGTATTTAAAACTACAAGTGTTTCCCCTATAGAATTCGTATTTATCTCCAAAGGGTCTTTTAAGTATGGTCAAGATGATTCCGAGGAATATTTAGACTTGGAACAGTTCCAGAATATTATTCTTTCTCCCAAACGTTATGCAAAAAAAACCTTTCTTTTTCCGGCAGGTAAGGATTTAAAAGTGAATTTTATCCGGATTTTGCGCAAGGATTATCTGAAAAAGAAAAACAATAATGTAACCTATCTTAACGATCTTTTACTTTCAGTCTTTAACGATGCCGAAGGTAATGAACCTTACTCCCACGGCGGAAGTTTTAATCTCAAGATTGCTGATGAGGTAAAAGCTCTTGAAAAAGTTCACGATAATGGTATGATGAGAACGCTTTCGTTGGAAGGTAGAATATATCTAATATTGTCCTTGCAATTATTGGAGCACCATAATTTTGAAATGTCAGAATCACTCCCTGAGTCATTGACCAAAGAGGACATTAAAAAGATACATCGATTGTCTGAATATATTCTTGACAACATTTCGGGGCCATTATCAGTTGATATTCTATCTACGGAATCCGGTCTTAGCCCCAAGAAATTACAACTAGGCTTTAAGGTGTTGTATTCAAAAACGGTTAATGAGTATATACGTCAGTTAAAATTAGAGATTTCTAGGGATTATCTCAAGACTACTAATCTTTCTGTATCAGAGATTGTGTATGAAGTTGGTATTAAAAGTAGAAGCTATTTTTCTAAGATATTTACTGAGGCATACGGCATTTTACCAACAGATTATAGAAAACAATTGAAAGTTTCTAAGTCAACTACTTAAAATTGGATTTTACATATTCATACGGTAAGAGCATACTATCGTAAGATATATCATTATTGAAAAATTCCTTGGCTATCGGATGCGCATGAAATAGGTCATCTTCATCACTATTCAATAATTCTTTCAATCGGTTTAAAGAAGTTTCTTCAGAAAGCCAATCAGACCTTTCGGTACTAGAAATTAGTAGTGGCATACAATCCGTTAGGTTTTGGATTTTCTCGATAAATCTGCTCGCTTTGCCAACAAGGACGGAGCAGGTTATAAATCCATCCTCCAATTTATTGTAAATCCCGGCCAAATAGAATGGTTTTCCAGATTTGAGTCCCACGTAGTACGGGTACATTTCCCCATTACGCAAATAGGATGTGTAGAAACCTGTAACAGGTATTAGGCAACGACGCTGTTTATAAGCTTCGGTATACCATATACTGGAGTCCATATGCTCCACGTTAAGATTTAGCGTATTTAAGGTATTTTGAAAAAGAGTCCAATCTTCATTATATTCTTCGGGTAGCAGGCCCCATATGGCCAAAGAAATTTTTTCTTTTTCCTCCATTGTAATAATGGGTATGGTAACCTCGTTCAAACCATTAATGATGATTTGAGGTTTGTAAAGATTTGGATATTTTAAAGAGGCATTACTCCATGCTTCTAGTAAGTTCTTGTCCGCTGTATTAGATATTCTAAAATACATAACTCTCCTTTTCAAGTAGCAAGTTCGGAAAATACCATATCAGGCATTGCTACAAACAGTAAAAAATGTAACTCATTAGAAACAAGTAATTTAATTCGGTCCCCTATTTGTGAGAAATTCCGCAATACTGTTAAACATTTATTCTATTTCGGTAAGTGATGCGCCCTAAGCAAACTAATTTTACACCATACAGAAAACACTGAACCTAAAATTAAAAGAAAATGGAGACACGAAGAAAATACGCTTACGAAGAGTTGCTTCATTTAAGAACTGGCTTAGACGGCCAGGTAGTAAGCAAAAATGACTTACAGTTTTTGGAGCTTGAAAAATCATTTGGCTCAGGTCAAATCAACTGCGTTTATCTAGACCATGGCCTCATGGCAATGGAATGGGATATTACACTAAAGGAAGATTGTAATTTATTTCCAAATTGGACGGACAAGAACGTCGTATACTTGATGTACTGTTTAAAGGGAAATTGCTTCCATAAGTTTCACGGTTGTGAGGAAGTAAATAAATTGATGGAGTTACAGACAGCGGTTATGTTCAATGATGCGGATAATAGAAGCAAGTTCATTATCAAAAAGGACGATAGACTAATTTTAAACTGCATTCGTATCGATTTAAATAAGTACGCTAAAGAAGGAAAAGCACCATTGGAAACCTCTAGCGAGGGTATAATAACGTTGTTGAATTCCTACAATAGAAAATTAGGAAATTTTCATTCAGGAAAGTTTAATCTAGAAATTGGGGAGCTTATAAAAATGTTGGAAAATGCCAAATTTGCGAACTCGGTATCTTCCTTGATTTATTTTCAAGGGGTATGTCACATGATATTGGCAAAGCAGCTGGAGCAGTTTAAAATAGATTTGGAAAATGGAGAAGAACCGGCGACCACCCTTTTAAAAAGAGAATTGGAAATTGTAAGCGAGGTTGCAGATTTTATTAAGAATTATCCCGAGGTTCAACACAGCATAAAGAGCATATCGTCAAAATCCGGTTTGTCCGCATCTAAGTTGCAGTCGGGTTTTAAGTTTATGCATAACGTTACTTTAGGTGAATACATAAGACTAATAAGACTGGAAAAGGCTGAACATCTTCTAAGAACCACTGATCTTAACATCTCTGAAGTGGTATATTCCATAGGCTTTACAAGTAGAAGTTATTTCTGCAAAATTTTCAAGAAGAAATATACTTGCAGTCCCAAGACCTATAAAAAAAGAGCTCAAGTGCAAGTCCCCGAAACCGTATAAATAAAAAAGAGGCCTATGGCCTCTTTCTTCTTTTTCATACAATTTATTTCCTAGCTTAAATCTTCTAAGGATTTAATGGTGGATAAACCACTTTCAATAGCTTGTTTTTGACTTTTCAACAAGGTGGAGGTGCTGCTTGGCAATGAAATTTCTTTTAGAACATCCTCGTATTCCTCAACCGCAGCCTTTTCACCACGAATGGCTTCTTCCAACATGGCTTCATCGTCATCTGATGAAAATAACGCCTTTACATCCATCCATGCCCTATGTGCTTTACCGGTAAGGCTATCTCCTTTATCAACTTCCTGTCCAAAGGATTTTATCTCACTTTTAAGAGCGTGGCCAAAATCGTAACGTTGCTGAGCTTTCCCATCAAAATAGGATTTAAGTCCAGGGTTGTCTGTATTTTCGCCAGCCTTTTTAAAACCTTTTTCCGCATCGTAGGTTTTCTCTAAAAGGTCATTTAGTTTTTCTCCAACTTCTTCTGTGTATGTGCTCATTTTTATAAGTATTAAAATTTTGTTGCTAATTTTTTTTTAAATGCTAGCCACTTTACATTTTATTATGGGTGTAAAACCTATTCCTTTCTTTAAACTTTTTTATTTTCTCTTTCAACTGGTCCACCTAATTATCACCTTCAAGTTTTGAGCTGGCATATAAACCTTCCATTGGAATTTCTATGAACGATTCAAGTTCTTCCTGAATGGAACTCTTTTGATTCATACTTGTCTTAGAGACACTCTTACTTTTATCGTTGATAATGATTCTTAGAAAGTTAAGGGCAAAACCAATTGCGATAATCCCAAAGACCTCTGATGATAATAGCATGTCTAATTTTTTATAAAACTAATGGATTGTTGAAGTTCCTCTTACCTGAAAAAATGGAAGTCTTGACCCATATCGATAGGGTTAATTTCCTAAATTGATAGCGTCAACATTACATGTTTCATAAGTTGAAAGCAAAACATTTTTTTCGGAATTTTAAGCTTGAGTTTACGCAAGAACTGTGATTTTGTGAGTTTTGACTAAACAAAACTTTCTTCCCACTACTAGTTAGTTCTCCAAAAATATTAGGTGGTGGGAAGCACAAATCCAGAAAAAAAGATAAGATGATAAGAACAGGAAGCAAAGTAAAATGGAATTGGGGTAATGGTTCGGCCACAGGCACGGTTGAAGAAACCTACACCTCAAAAATTACCAAAACCATTAAAGGCACCAAGGTTACCCGTAACGGTGAAGAGGGGGATAAGGCCCTATACATCAAACAGGATGATGGTGATTACGTGTTAAAAAGTGAAAGCGAAGTCGAAAAGGTTGACTAGAACCAATCCCTTACTTATCTTTTTTTTCTTTCAAACTTACATCTAGTTCTTCTGGAAAATTTAAGGTTCTAATAGGGAACGGAATATTTATTTCATTTTCGTCAAACGCCTGTTTAATACAAATCATTGCGTCTGTTTTTGCTCGAGCAACTTCCAGTGCAGAGGTAGAATTAATCCAGAAGCGAACCTCAAAGTTTATGGAGCTATCGCCAAATTCTTGATACAGAAATATGATGTCCTCTTTCGTTTCTACTGCATCAAACCTTTCCATAATCGACTTCTTTACCAAATTTCTTACAAATTCAAGATCTGAAGAATAACCGACACCACATTTTAATATAACTCGAGATTGCGCAGTAGTGGAATAGTTCTTAATGGGATTCTCCACTACAAGTTTGTTAGGGATGAATACCAAATTGTTGTCTGGTTGTTTTAAGGTAACCGACCGCAGATCTAAGTCCACAACTTCTCCCTCAAAACCGTTACTTTCTATCCAGTCGCCAAACTTAATATGTTTAATATAGGAGAGGACGATACCAGAGTACGTGTTTGCCAAGGCACCTTGTAGTGCAAGACCAACGGCCAATCCCATGACGCCCGCACCTGCCAGAACAGTATTAAGAGCCTTACTTAAATTAAGGATTCCCAAGACCAAAAAGAGACCTAAAAGTACTACGACAAAAGAGGTGAGTCTTGACAAAAGGCTCTTCATGGAAGCTTGTAACTTTGTTTTATCCAACAATTTGGATACTCCTCTACTTACATACTTCGAAGCCATTAAGGCGAGAAGGAAAACAAAAATCGCGATTAAAATGTTTGGTAGGTTAATGACAAGGGCATTGAACCAGCTATCTAATTTCTCTACCATTGCGGACCAAGCATCCGAGAATTTATCTTTCATAACTAAATATTCTCTAAGGGTTTAAACTGTTTTATAAGTTTTAACAAAACTAATTCGGTAGGTGAGTAGTGGGGAGCTTTTTCTACATTATCTATTTCATCAAAAAAAGGATAAATAGATTTATCCTTATAGCTTTTAATCACATAGGGATGTACATAATACTTGCGGCAGACATTTCTAGTATTCCCTAGTTCTCGAGCGGTTTCGTCAAATGCCTTTAATATATTCTTTTCAACAACTTTTTCATCGTTGGTTTTAGGAAACTCCATTAGCGCTTCAAAGAATATTAGGGTGCCAGCCCAGGTTCTAAAGTCCTTGGCGGTAAAAAGTTGGCCACTGATATCGTGAAGATAAGAATTAACCATCCCACTATCTACAGAAGTTTTTTTACCATCCGTATCAAAGAATTGAAACAGTTCCCACCCTGGGATTTCTTCGCATTGGTTCACCAGCCGAACTAATTTTTTGTTCTTGAGCGTTATCTTATGTTTTTTTCCTCTTTTTCCGGTAAATTCAAAACGAAGTTTTTTGTCATCGCCTTTTAAGTGTTTTGTCCTTAAAGTAGACAGACCATAAGTTTTATTTCTCTTGGCGTACTGCTCATTGCCTACCCTGATATGAGTTTCTTCCATCAATTTTATGATAAGTGCAAGGACTTTGTTCTTTGGCCAGCCCTCAAGATTAAGGTCTTCTTCCGTTCGCTTTCGTATAGCGGAAAGCGACTCACCAAAGGCATTCATTTTGTAAAACTTAGTCCTATTCCTAATTTTGAGCCAGATAGGATGATACCTGTATTGTCTTCTTTTTTTAAGGTCAAAACCTATAGCTTGTAAATGTGCATTGGACTTTGGGGCTATCTTCACCTTTTCCCAAGCTGGGGGAATGACCAATTCATCTATTCGCTTAAGTTCCTTCTTGTTGCGCAACGGTTTGTCGTGGTACAGGTACAAGAACCCCTTATCATCCTTGATTCTTGCAATACTTAACTTCTCCCTGGAAACATATACTAGGTTAAAATTAGATATAACTTCTTCCGGCTCGGATATGAGCTTTTGAGTAAAATCTACTAAGTCAATATCTTTAATTGGCATATAATTGAAAGTAATATTTTTCACTGGTCTAAGTTAAAAAATGGTTTCGACAAAAGAAGCCGAAACCATTTAACCAACCAACCAAACTTATCTTATTATTTTGAATAAATGATCTTATAGTCCTTCATTTTAGATTCAATATCGCTCATAGAATCCATGTAAGTATATTTTGTATAGTAATATTAGTTTTCTCAGATAATGTGTTTTAATTATTAAATTAATTACTGCTTGGTACAAAATTATTGGAAACATAATACCTTCCTTAGCCGTATAGCGTGTAATTTTAGCTCTAAGCATTACGGAGCTATGCTGATATATAACTATTTATTCTAATATGGCTACATTTGATTCTCACCGACTTTAAGAGGTATGCGATGGAACAAAAAAATGATTTTTCCGGTTTAAAAGCTGTATATATTAATTGTACGCTTAAGGATTCCTCCCAAAAAAGTCATACAGAAGGACTGATGAAAGTGTCCATTAAGATTCTAGAGGCAGAAAAGGTTCGTGTAGACTATATGCGCTTGTCCGATATGACCATACCTGTCGGACTGCTGCCAGATATGACCGAAGCAGGTGCTCTTAAAGACGATTGGCCAGAAATATTCGAGAAAATTATGGATGCGGATATTCTGGTGATAGGAACACCGATTTGGCTGGGGGAAAAATCCTCCATAGCTACCAAGCTCATTGAACGGTTGTACGGTATGAGCGGCAGGACTAATGACAAAGGACAATATATTTATTACGGTAAAGTAGGAGGTTGTGTCATTACAGGTAATGAAGATGGTATAAAGCATTGCGCTATGGGCATTTTATATGCCTTGCAACATTTAGGCTTTAGCATACCGCCGCAAGCGGATTGTGGCTGGATAGGTGAGGCGGGTCCCGGCCCAAGTTATCTAGATGAAGAATCCGGTGGAAAGAATAATGAATTCACCAATAGGAATACCACCTTTATGACCTACAACATGTTGCATTTGGCAAAAATGTTGAAGGAGAACGGTGGTTATCCAAAATATGGTAATTCTAGGGAGGAATGGGATGATGGGACTCGATGGAATTTTGAAAATCCGGAATACAGGTAACTGTAGCATAAATAAAAGACTACTTATATAATATTTGATATTGATGATGAAAACTTCTCCAACACTTATTTGCATACCCGACATAAGCGGATTTACCGAGTTTATGAGCGAAACGGATTTTGAACTAACCTCCAAGGTCATTCCCTCTTTATTGAATAATATTATTTATTCCAATGAGATAGGTTTAAAGGTGTCGGAAATAGAAGGTGATGCCGTATTATTCTACAAAACAGGCGAAATGCCTACCTTAACAAAACTTGTTGACCAGTGCGCATATTTTTACACAGAATTCTATAAACAATTGAACTTATTGAGGGAAAAAAATAGAAATGAAGAGGATGCTGGGAACATTCCAGAATTTTTGGGACTTAAGATAGTTCTTCATTTTGGGAAAGAGGTAGGGTTGACCAAGGTAGGGAATCGCATAAAGTTATTTGGAGAGGATCTCATAATTGCCCACCGTCTATTGAAAAATAAGATTCCCATAAACGAATACCTTTTGCTTTCTGAAGGATTAACTAATCATTATAAAAACCATCAATTGGGCCAAGAATTTGATTGGGGAAAACTAAAAGAAGATTTTACGGAATATAACCATGTTGGCAAAGTAAAATACCACTACATAGATTTGAAACCCTTATTGGAGAAATAAAAATAGAAATCCTCTCTTCTATTGGAATGGCTACCGAGCATTTGGGCTAATGATTCTAGGATTGAAGACAAACAATATGAGTCTTTCGTATTATATTTATGGAAACAAAAGATTAATTAATTCATAAAAATAAAACCTTAGATATGAGCTATTTAGATATTGAAACAAAAAAAATAAGTCCCATTGTAGAGGAGTTAAATACCCTACTAGCGGATTATCATGTGTATTACCAAAATTTAAGAGGATTTCATTGGAATGTATTGGGTAAAAACTTCTTTGATCTGCATGAAAAATTCGAGGAGCTATACACGGATGCCAGGATTAAAATAGATGAAATCGCCGAACGTATTCTTACTTTAAGACATCATCCAAAAAGCAGATTTTCAGAGTATTTCAAAATATCGGCTTTAAAAGAGGTCGACCCATTAATCTCTGACAAACAAATGGTGGACCACATCTTAACAAACCATGAGAAAATATTAAAGCAGATGGGAAAAGTGGTAAAGAAGGCTGAAGATGCAGGCGATGAAGGAACTATTGACTTAATGGGCGGATATATAGCTGAATTGGAAAAAGTAAGTTGGATGTTGGATGCTTGGACGAAAGATACTCGAGATCAATTATAGGAAACTATAATTTTAGATTTTAAAAAGAACCTCTAGCAATGGAGGTTTTTTTGTGCTCAAAAGAAAATATGAATAGCGGTAATACAGATAATTTGCTCAAATTCAAAGAGAATTTGAATAATAGAGTAAATTGCGCTGAATTTTATTTAAGTATGTTTTCTAAAAGATGTAATTGACTTTATGATCACTATTGAAATTACGGCGGAAAGTACAGAAGGTACGGTACGGCAAATACAGGAGGTCATTGGAGGACAGATATCCGAGCGTTGGGGTGAATATACCCTGACCGTTAACAATGCCAAGGCTACCGGGAATATTCGGTTCATTACTTTTGATTGGGGTGTTGGCCTTTTAGAATACGACATTACATTTCATGATGAAGTAATCCTGATTATGGATGCCTCAGAATTTAACCCCATCCATTTCACGTATTGTTTAGAAGGCTTTTGCAAGCATCGCTTTGGTTACCAGCCTGAAAAGGAAATCAAAGTATTGGAGCAGTTCCAATCGGTTATAATTTCCAGTAGAGAGGGGGTTATAATTATGGCTATTTTCCAAAAGAAGTAAAATTGGCCATTAATGTGATACAGATAACCAGAAAAAAATTCCTTAATAAGAGAATAAACGGTGTAGAGGCTCTAAACAAAAAACTATACGAAGTTTTTATGGATACCGATCATGATAAGACTTTTGCTTATTATGGTTCTTACAACCTAAAACTGGCCAATAAAATAGGAATGTTGCGAAAGGTTCGGCATAAGAACGGAATGATTCGGATTATGCAAATCGAGGGTTTGGTATATGAAATATTGGCAATGCATATTGGCCAACATGAAAAAGACAGTAAAGGCAGTCTTCAACAAACGACTTTGTTACGCAGGGAGTTAAAAATTGTAAGGGAAGTTGCTAATAAAATTGCTAAGAATATTTCTTATGATTACACGCTTGAAAAGCTATCTAAGGAGTCCGGCCTATCGCAATCAAAGCTTCAAGAAGGTTTTAAATTGTTGTATACAAGAACGGTAACAGAATATATTAGAAATGTTCGGCTTGAAGCGGCTCGAGATTATATAAGCACCACGGACATGAATATTTCCCAAATCGTTTATACAATCGGATTTAGTAGTAGAAGCTATTTTTCAAAAATTTTCAAAAATAAATTTGGGATAAGTCCCAGTCAGTTCCAAAATCATGTAAAACTGAATTTGGAACTGGAGACTATATAAATTAATGCTAAGGGATTAGCGCAGAACTTTGCGGATTAAGTATAGAATACCATATTTTTTAACGGCAGAAAAAACCGTCGAGACCCAGCTGTAGGGGCTCAAATCCTCTTTAACGTCACCCTTGAGACTTTTGACCTCTTCTAGAGCAATTTGTCGCTCCAAATTCAATCTTTTCAAATCATATTCTACTTGGTCGAAATTTTTATACATAAAACTTAATCAAAAAATTTACTGGATAGTTTTCTTACCACAAAATTGTCGATTTGTTTTCTTAACGCATAAAGAACAGCGCTGATAACAAACATTAAAAGACCAACTAACAAACATGCTAAAATAATGCTGTCAAGAATTTGTCCTAGATAAATGGTCAAGGCCACTATTACAAAAACTAAACCTAAAAACGCTACACTTCCCACAAGCGCCATTTTACAGAACATTCCTGTTGTAAGGGCTAGTTGTTGAAAAATCTTTAATTTGTAAAAGGCACGTGATTTTCTATAAAACCGTTCTCCTACATCTACTGCTTTGTTTGAGGTTTCGTTCAGTGATTCAAATACACTCATTTACGAAGTTTTTTGCAACTTTTTATTTTTCGCTTTCAATTCGCTCAATTTTCTTTCTAGCGTAGAAATGACGTCTTCTGCCTTATAACTAACATCAGAGACTAGGGATTCTACCCGTGTGTCTAAACTCTGCTTTTCAGTTGCTACCGTATTTACAACCCTATCTTTAAGGTCTATTGCATTCTCTGCCAACGAATCTTTTGCCTCCGTAGCCTTTTCAGCTATCCTTCTTCTTGTATTTTCTCCCTTGTCCGGTGCATAAAGGACACCTAAGGCGGCACCAATTGCCGAACCTACTATAACTGCTAAAAGTGTGTTGCTATTATCGCTCATAATCTTATAATTTTAAATTAATAAATACGGTGTCTTTCACCACATTTTCTAAAGTACAAATATCATGCATATATCATAGCAACCTTAACTCAAACACACTAAATTTTAACGGTAACACCAGTAGTCATAAGGATTAAGATTTTGGTTGAACGCATTAATTATTAGGGACCAATATATCTAAATTTGTGGGTAACAAAAGAAAAATTCACAATGGCAAAAATAAATTCTGTAAATCCTTACAATAATCAAGTGTTGGATACCTACGAAAAGGATGATAAAAAATCAATTGATGATAAATTGAAAAATATGCAGGCCATTGAGGACGAATGGTCTTTAAAGGATATTAAAGAGCGAACAAAATTACTTTCTAAAGTCTCAAAATTACTTATAGAACGTTCATCACAATACGCTAAATTAATCACCGAAGAAATGGGCAAACCAATTTCCCAGAGTATTGCGGAAATTGAAAAATGCGCTTGGGCATGTGATTTTTATGTAAAAAATGCAGATGATTTTTTGGCGGATGAAATTATTAGCACTGATGCCGATGAGAGTTTTATAAGCTACGACCCTTTAGGTTGTGTACTGGCTATCATGCCTTGGAATTATCCATTTTGGCAAGTTATTAGATTTGCTGCTCCTACCTTAACTGCTGGGAACACGGGGTTATTGAAACATGCAGAAAATGTGCCGGGTTGTGCCATGGCTTTACAGCAACTTTTTGAGGATGCGGGCTATCCAAAGGGATGTTTCCAAACTATTTTAGCGGGACATGAGGAGATAGAGGAATTAATAGAAAATAGTGCGATTAAAGCCATTACATTAACGGGTAGCGAGAAAGCGGGTCGTGCCGTAGCCAAAATGGGTGGTGAAAATCTTAAGAAAACGGTTCTGGAATTAGGGGGGAACAATTCGTGTATTGTACTTGATGATGCCGATTTAGATGCCTATATAGATACTATGGTAAAGGCCAGGATGCAAAACACGGGGCAAAGCTGTATTGCAGCAAAACGTTTCATAGTTTGTCCGGAAATATATGATGAGTTCTTGGATAAATTCAAAGAAAAAGTAGAAGCGTTAACGATTGGAGATCCCTTAGATGAGGAAACCTACATTGGAGTTTTGGCAAGAAAGGATTTGGCAGAAACGCTTAAAGATCAGATTACAGCATCAATTAAAAAGGGAGCTAAGGTTCAAATGGGAAACAGTAGTAAGAAAGCCTATTTTGCGCCAACCATTCTTGTCGATGTTGTTCCTGGAATGCCCGTTTTCGACGAGGAAACTTTTGGTCCGGTGGCGGCCATTATCAAAGCGAAGAATAAAATGCACGCACTAGAATTGGCCGCTAGTTCTAACTACGGTTTGGGAACAATGCTCTTTACTGAGGATACGGACTGGGCCAAAAGAATGATATCTCATATCCCCGATGGCGCTTTTTTCATCAACGAAATGGTAAAGTCAGATCCCAGATTGCCTTTTGGCGGCACTAAGGCATCAGGATATGGAAGAGAACTTTCAAGAGAAGGCATTTTGGAATTTGTAAATAAAAAAACAGTTTATATTAAACGTAAATAAAATGAAGCAAGGAGAAGAAAATACGGAATTTGTAAAGGAACCGGAAAAGGAGACCCCAAAATTTATATTTCAAAAGAACAAGAAAACTATCATAGGTGCGGCCGTTGTAGTAGCTTTTTTGATCTTTATTATCTTAGCAATCGTAGTATCCGGTGTTTCCTTTAGCTAGTTGTAATTATTCGTACCCGAAGCTGTAATTTCCTAACCAAAACCTATTTATGACTAATCCACTTAAGGAAAATAATAATGGAAAGACCTACATTTATCTTATCCTCTTTTTATTAGGATCAATAATTCTTTTTCATTCTTGCGCCACCTTCAAGGAACATCAAGGTATACCCCAGTTAAGTCCGGATGATACAGGCGAGGTCGTTTATAGTTTCTACATTGCAGGTGGATTTGGCAACAATTCGGAAGCGCCCAATATAAATCTGCTAAATAAGTTCAAAGAAGAACTGGAGAATGCACCTGAGGCAAGTACGCTTTTGTTTACTGGTGACAACATCTCAAATTTGGATGTTCCTTGGGAAGTAGACAGCTTATTGATAGAGGAACAGCTGCTATTATCTAAGAATTTTGCTGGAAATACCATCTTCCTACCCGGAAATAACGAGTGGAAAAGTTATGAGCTGGATAAGATGGAGCGCGTTGAAGATTATTTAAAGGAACTAAATCTTGAAAACACGGATGTTTTTCCAGAAAACGGATGTCCCATTGAACATAAGGTAATAAATGAATCATTAGATTTAATCTTGGTGGATTCCAAATGGTTCGTATCCAATTGGTCTCGTTTGGAAGGCATCAACAAAAAATGCTCTGACATAAATACCAGAAGAAGATTCATGGAAGAATTGGAAGGCTATATAAATGACGGTCAAGGAAAAAATATAGTAATCGCCATGCATCATCCCATTTTCAGTAATGGTGTACATACCGGTACGGATACCTTTAGGGGGCATATGACACCATTACCAATTTATGGTACCTTAAAGAACTCCGTAATGGATTTGGCAGGTTTTGACCCAGAACATTTAAATTCCAGAAGGTATAGGTATCTAAGGATTGCTGTGAGTGCATTAGCTCAAGCCAATGATAGGATAACCGTAGTTTCCGGACATGAAGAAAGTTTACAATTGTTATCAGGGGGAGGTGTACATCAGATTATTAGTGGTTCATTTGGTTCTAAGAATGCCACCAAACTGGGAAAAAATATTATTTCCGCAATAGGTGGTACCATGGAATATGAAGGCGAGTATGCCTACGGCGAAAGAGGTTTTGCCAAACTGGATTATTTTAAGGATGGAAGTTCCAAGGTTACTTTTTTCATGGAGGACGACCTTACTACGACAAAATCCTTTAAGGTTTTGGAACCTGTGAATGAGGCTGAAATCAGGTCTGATTTTTCCGTTACTAACGAATCCGACAAAACCACTGAAATTCTTGATGATTCAAAAGCCTATGATAAAACCGGGTTTTACAAATTTCTGTGGGGGAAAGGTATCGATCCTATTATGGTATGCCGGTAAATGCTCCGTTAGTCAAATTAGACACCTTATATGGTGGTCTTAAAGTCACCAAAGAGGGTGGGGGACATCAATCCTTTTCGCTACGCTTGGAAGACGAGAACGGAAGGGAATATGCCATGCGTTCGTTGCGCAAAAGTGCACTAAAATTTCTAAAATTTAAACTGCCGGGCATCGCTTATAATACCGAGGATTACAGGGATACTTGGGCCGAGAAAGTAATTTCAGATTTCTTCACTACGGCACACCCGTACATGCAATTGGTCATAGACCCATTGGCGAAGTCCATAGATGTAAATCATTCCGATACCGAGCTTTTTTATGTTCCAAAACAAGAACAACTGGGTGAATATAACGACAGTTATGGCAATGAACTTTATTATATAGAAAGACGTCCATCAGAAGAACAGCAAAATTACAAAGGGTATAGGCGAACCATGATTGGAGAATCGGGCAAGGTGACGGATTATGAGAGTACTACCGATATGTTGGAAAAAACAAAAAGTGACGAATCCTATACCATTGATGAAAAGAATTTTATAAGGGCAAGGGTTTTTGATATGCTTTTGGGAGATTGGGATAGGCATCAGGATCAATGGCGCTGGATCGAGTATGAAAATGAAGAAGGGGATAAAGAATTTATGCCGGTGCCAAGGGATAGGGACAACACCTTTCCAAGGTTTGATGGTACGGCAATGAAATTCATTCAATTGTTTGTGCCCAATACTAGAATGTGGCAAACCTTTGACGAGGACATCGATAATGTAAAGTGGCTTAATAATTCCGGAAGCAAATTGGATAGGGCATTGCTGACAAAATACGGCCTTGAAACGTGGGCGGAAGAGGCCAAGATCATACAAGAACGTATAACTCCGGAGGTAATTGAAAACGCTTTCTTGAGATTGCCAAAGGAAGTACGCGATGAAACGGCAGAATTCATTAAGGAGAGTTTAAAATCACGTTTGCGAATCCTGCCCGAAACTGCTCGGGAATATGGTGAATATTTGGATAGAATAGTAGCAATCACAGGTACGGAGAAAGACGATGTTTTTGAGGTAATAAAAATGGATGACGGTAAAATTTCCGTTAGCGTAAAAAGATTACTGTCCGATGAGAAAAACGAGCTCATCTATGAGCGCGTATTTGACGATAAGGATACCAAGGAAATTTGGCTTTATGGTCTTGGAGATGACGATGAATATAAGGTATTGGGTAATGGAGATTCTAAAATTAAGATTAAAATCGTTGGTGGATATGGTAAGGATAGTTACTCCATTGAAAACAAAAAAAGATTGAAAGTTTTTGATTGGGAACACGAAAAGATAGAATTCAATGACCAGATACCCCGTTTACAATTAAGTGACATCTATAAAACGAATAACTATCATTGGCGGTATTTTAAACCGAATACGAACATTCTTGTTCCTTCCTTGGGATTTAGAACAGATGACGGTCTTTTCTTGGGGGCTTCGGATACATACACTATAAACGGACTCAATGGAAATCCGTTTTTGCAGAAACATACACTTAAAGCTAATTACTATTTCAATTTTGCCGCAACCGAACTTCAATATTCCGGAGTATGGGGCAATGTAATTCCTAAATGGAACTTTGAGGTAGATGCTTACTATGCTAGCGACCGGTACGCAAAAAACTTTTTCGGCTATGGAAACGAAACGTTTAATGATGAAAACAATCTGGGTCGCGATTATTACCGAGCTCGGTTGCAGCAGTTTAAGGCAAGTGCAGGAATCGCTTACTATAGTCTTAAGGGGAAAGCGGTGTTTGAGTCTTTTAAGGTAAACGAAAGCAATCAGCGCCTTTTCAACCGAAATAATATTCGACCGGAAGTTTTTGAGAATCAAAATTATGGTGGATTAGAGATGACCGGATATTATGATAATAAGGATGCAGGCGATTTTCCTTCTAAATCCATTTATATTGGCCTTACTGCTGGTTATAAGACAAATCTTAATTTTGGTGACAATAGATTTGGTTATGCTTCATTAAAATTAGGTTTCAACCGTAGGTTAATCACTTCAGGTGCCTTGGTTTTTGGAACTACGGCAGAATATAGTAGTTTGGTAAATCCAAAGGAAGTATATTTTTATCATACCCCTTCCATAGGCGGGAACAACGGTCTCCGTGGTTTTAGGGACGAACGATTTACGGGTGAATCTTATTTTTATCAAAGCTCCGACCTTAAATTGCGTCTAAAACGTTATATAACAGCGGTTTCACCTGTAACCGTAGGTATTTATGGAGGCTTCGATTATGGTAGGGTTTGGCAACCAAACGATTCGTCTAACATTTGGCACACCTCGCAGGGTGGCGGGTTTTGGATCAGTAGTTTGAAGGCACTTACTTTTAACATTGGTTATTTTAATTCTAAAGAAAGTAATTTAATACAGGTTGGATTTGGTATTTCTATATAGATTACCATTAAGGTTTTAAGCTAATTTCAAAATATCTAAATTCCTAAAGTATGACAGCAATAGTAGATAAATCAGACAAATATATTACTCAAAAGTTGACTACCGAGACGTCGTCAGATTCACTATACCATAATTTGCGTCATACACAAAGGGTAGTTAATAGCGTATCAACTTTAGTCGAGGAAATTGGTATAGAGGACGAAGACGCAGAGGCCTTAAAGGTCGCAGCTTGGTTCCACGATGTAGGATACACCATATCCTATGACAATCATGAAGAAAAAAGTTGTCAGATAGTAAAGGAATTTCTTTCTAAAGAGGGATGTACGGATGACTTTATTGATAAAGTTCTTTCCTTGATCAGGGCTACCAAACGAAATTACCAACCGGAAAATCTTTTGGAAAAAATAATGAAAGATGCGGATTCTTCGCACCTGGCCAAAAAGAGTTTTTTAACCGCTTCGGAACTTTTAAGGGTTGAACTTTCTTCCTTAGGCATAGCCCATTATACGATTGATGAATGGCGCAGGGAAAACATTAGATTTCTCAATAATTCCCATCGGTTTTATACAGATTATGCCATCGAAAATTGGCAGAGTAGAAAAGATAAAAACCTTAAGAAGCTGATCAAAGCGAAGAAGAAAAGTAAAAAACTGGTAAAAAAGGAATCATTAAAAGCTAAGTACAAAGGTAATTTACCGGACCGCGGAATTCAAACGCTGTACCGGGTTACCTTACGCAACCATATTAAGTTGAGTGATATTGCGGACACTAAGGCCAATATCCTACTGTCTGTTAATGCTATAATCATTTCGCTGGCCTTGGCCAATTTAATTCCTAAACTGGATAATCCTTCAAATGACTATCTTATCTATCCAACGGCCTTGTTCGTCATCTTCAGTGTTGTTTCTATGGTTATGTCCATATTGGCTACTAAGCCGAATGTGACCAGTGGTCAATTCACCGAAGAAGAGGTAACTTCCAAAAAAGTAAACCTGCTCTTTTTTGGAAATTTTCATAAAATGCAGCTCGATCAATATCAATGGGCAATGAAAGAACTCATTAAGGACAAGGATTACATATACAGTAGTTTAACTAAGGATCTCTATTTTCTTGGGGTCGTCCTAGAACGGAAATATCGATTGTTACGATGGACTTATACCGTCTTTATGATTGGTATGATATTGTCTGTGATCCTATTTGCCGTTGCCTTAAAATTTTACGGTCCGGAAAGGGTTCTTGAGCTTCCGGAGTTACAGTAGATTTATTAATGGAGGAAAGGCTTAAGAATTTTAGGATTTATAACTTATCCCCTATTAAGAACACGAAACACATTAAAAGTCCTGCAATGGCAATTACGATGGAGAATTTAATCATTCTCACCAAGGAAAAATTAGGTTTGTTTTCTAGATGGTCTTTATTTATACTTCTCATGGCAATAACTAAAACCTAAAAATAGGTTGAGTAAGGATATAGGAATAGCTTTATGAGGATTTTTTTTTGCTTCATTGAATAATTACTGATTTTATCATAAACCATCGTCTTTTTTTATTTCTAGAAGGACTTTTTCATTTAATCAGCCTTTTTTCTTTTGTTAAGAGGTAATTTTTTGTCTTTGGTAAAGCTAACTTCGAATAATAACCTTAAAAATTGTTTTATGTTTTCGCTCATATATCGTTCAACAGCAAAACCGGACTTCTATCAGATGGATTTACGAACGATGATGGAACGGTCTAGAATAAACAACAAAAAGAATAATATTACAGGATGCCTTTTACATCATAATAATAATTTTGTTCAGCTTCTTGAAGGGGAGGAGAAAGTTGTAAGAAGGCTTTTTGGTAAGATTGCTAAGGATGAACGCCATAAGGACATTGTTCTTTTAAATTTGGAAGAAAACCTATATCCTTTGTTTTCTAAGTTCAGCATGGTTTATAACAATCTGGACGACTTATCCGACCAAATTAGGGATAAGCGTTTACTTTTTGACCAGATATTTCATGATTCGGAAATGGTTAAATCCCCTGGCTCTTCAAAATTAGCCCTCTGGGTACAAGTAAATAAGCTTCTGGAGGGTGAAGGACAGTTACGATATGGTTGAGTCCACAATAAAAAAGTTCCCTCCCAAAAATCAATTCCAATCAAAATGAATGATTGGTGAATATTTGAACAAAGGGATTTATCTACAAATATGCCTTACCTAAAGGTGATTTAAAATAAATAGGAAAAATAAGAGAAAAATTTAAATGGAATTTAGGCTGCAGAATCGCTAGAGAGTTTTATGATGTTACGCACTTTGCGCCATAAGCTTTCAGATGCAAGACTAGATTTATCTAGCTTACCTAGAACATGGCTTAGTTCTAAATTTTTAGTATCTCCCTGAATAGACACCTCTAGATTACCATCATCGCTCAAGGTGGCCATGGCCCAATCTTCAAAATCTCGTTTTACTTTGTAGCCTTTCCACATGATTTGAACATCTGTGTGTCTTTTATCTTTCGTTATATTTTCGTACAGTTGAAGAACCTCTTTTTTAGGGCCTTCAATTATTTGGAAAAATATATTTCTGTGAAATATCAGGCTACCTGTTATATTGAATTCCGGATTCATTTCCCTTGCAGTATTTACAATCCAATCAACCTGTTTGTTGGTTAGGGAATCCACAGCCAGTGAACGATAACTGATATCGAACAATAAATTCTCGTTCAAATAGTATTTCTTATAATCGCTTGGCAGCAACCCGTGCATTTCCTTGAAAATCTTGGAGAAATAACTCCTACTTTGATAGCCTACGCCGTAACAAACCTCAGAGATACTCATATCGGTGGCATGCATGAGCTCTTTGGCATGCTCCAAACGCAATTTTGTGATATAATCGTTTGCTGAGCTACCGTACAAATACTGAATTCCTGCCTGTATTTTCTTTGGAGACATGCTGAGATAGCCCATAATATCCTGCATGGTTATTTTTTCGGAAATATGATTAATAACATAATCCCCTATATCGGTAATTTTAGAAAGTTCCGACTTCGTTAATTGTGGTCTGAAGCTCTCCGTCCTGTTGTCTTGATCATGTGCAGCAATCTGTGAGGCCAGCATATTAAGGACCGCCCCTTCTGTTGTTAACCTACCTACAATATCCGTCCTTGAGTTCTTCACTATTATTTCTGCGTAAGAACCTATTCTAGTATCTATATCTCCAAAATACCGATAGGGGGGCTTACTGTCAAATTCTCCGAAGGTTTCTTTTAACTGCTCTAATAACCTGGTTTTACTCTGTATTTTGGAGTTGGCCAATTGTACCGGATTTATAATCAAGTAACAACATTTGTAATGTATTCCGCTGGGCACTACAAATTCAGAACTCGTTCCAGGTTCGCTGATAATAATGAAATTTTGATTTTGCTGGATAACCTGACGCTTTTTTTCTCCTGGAAATTTCTGAAATTGATGTCCGGAAACATTGTAACCAAAGTAGTAAGGTCTGTCCTTTGAAAATTCTAAATTTATAATAAGTTCATTTGCTAGCTCGATGTTATAAACCCATGCACTAAATCCAGGGATTAACTCATAGAGGCTTATATGACCTTTTCCATGTTGGTTATCTATGGTCATTTTAGCTGCTCCAAAATTCTCAATGAGATCACCATTGAGGTGGACAGAGAATTCGCGAAGCATTTTTAAAGGATTGTCTTCTTTTAACCCTAACATTAGATTGATATTACCTATCAAAATTAAAATAATTAAAGAAATTTGTTTAACATTATCGAGTTTAAAATGACACTATTCGGACATTTGATATTCGTACCAACACTGAATAACATTTTAAAAAAACCATGGAATCATTGGGTTTGAACAATGTTAAATCTTAAAATGATAGATTTTTCCAACCAATGTTAATGGGTACTAGGAGCAAAATTTCATTTAGATGACATAAAAAGAGAACAAGGTAATAATCTGATAACTACGAATTCACAGCTGCTAAGTTGGTTTATGGTATTTGTAAAAATTATGAACAGAGTGGCTTGGCAGTTGATTAATGTCACATTTCATTTACGATGGATCACATTCAGTGGATTAAGCTAATAGGTCTACCATGTAAGAACCGCTTATTTGAAAAATTCACTAGCAAGTAATAAAAAAGTGGTTTTCTTTTGAAGCCTACTTATTTACCAGCTTTTTGTCGTTTATTCTTTCTGGCAAGAAGATTAGACCCTCCGAACTTTTTCTTAGAAAGTAGCTTACATCTATTTTAACTGAAAGAGCTAAGAACTTGAAATTTCCGTTACTAATCAGATCAATAGTTTTAGTGTTAGAGAATAAGAGTTTTTAAGCTAGTGTACAAATATTAAATAATTCAGGTTCTCCAAGTCTTTTCAAGCAGATTATGAAACTGATAAATGTCATAGAATAAATACGCCCCTCGAAGTAACTTAGGAATAATAAATCCTAAGGTCATGAAACCCAAAAAGAATCCAAAAGCAGACTTGAACCGGGACAGTGGATTATTCTTTGTCTTAGGGTTGACATTGGTACTCTTCATTACTTGGAGGGCATTGGAGTACAAAAGCTATGATACCACCACAGAGGCCATTATTATTGCACATATGGTCGAACCTGATTTAGATGAGGAAGTCCCACTTATAGAAAATATAAAATTACCGCCCCCGGTTGCACCTCCTGTAGCCCCGGCCATTATTGAAATTGTGGAGGATGCGGAAGAAATTGAAGAATCGGTCATACTAAGTACTGAAACTGATCAAAATGCGGAAATTGAAGCATCGATTGTTTCTGTAGATGATATAAACGTTGATGAAGTGGAAGAGGACGTAACCGTACCTTTTGCCGTTATTGAGGATGTTCCTGTTTTTCCCGGTTGCGAAAAGGGTACAAGGGACGAACAAAGAGCCTGTTTCCAGCAAAAAATACAGGAACATGTCGTAAAAAATTTCAAATATCCACAAATTGCCCTTGAAATGGGAGTTCAAGGAAAAGTATATGTTCAATTTATAATTGATGAGCAGGGCCATATCACCAATATCAAATCAAGGGGTCCTGATCAACTTCTAGAAAAGGAAGCCCAACGCATCATAGCTTTATTACCACAGATGATACCTGGAAAGCAACGGGGAAGGGCGGTCAGAGTTCCCTACAGTATTCCTGTTAATTTCAAATTGATGTAAGGGTGACGCAAATTCAAAGCTCGCCAAAATCCAAAATAAAAATCTGTGTGGACCACTTTTTTTATTCTCATTTATCTACTTCTTGCCATTTCAATTGTCATAAGTATTCTATTACATGGTGCTAAACCATCTAAAACACTTTCTTGGCTCCTGGCCGTATTTACAATTCCTATTGGCGGTATTTTGCTTTACTTGCTTTTGGGAAGGAATCGAAGAAAGAATAAATTACTGAAGATAAAAAAAAGTGCATTTTTCAATCTACCCAAACCTACTACGGTTCACATGGCATCGTTACAAGGTAAGTATCGAAAATTGATGATGCTAGTCTATAGGAACTCACATTTTCCTCCAACCACCCATAATGGATTAAAGCTACTCAAGGACGGGAAAAGCACTTTTGAAGCTATTTTCAATGCTTTGGAAAGTTCCAAAACTCAGATACACTTGCAATATTACATTTTTGAGGAAGGAGAGTTGGCCGATCGGTTGTTAGTCCTTTTTGAAAAGAAAATAAAGGAGGGTGTCAGCGTTAGGATGATTTATGATGGTATCGGAAGCTTTTCCTTAAGTAAGTCTTATCTAAAAAAATTAGCTTCAATCGGGGTAGAAGTATATCCGTTTCTTCCTTTTAAATTTGGTCGATTTCTGTCCTCATTAAATTATAGGAATCACAGGAAAATTATTGTTGTAGATGGGACAATCGCCTTCACTGGTGGCATAAATATTTCCGATAAATATCTAAAAGGAGATACTGCTCTAGGAAATTGGCACGATATGCATCTCCGCTTAGAGGGACCTTCGGCTAACCATCTTAATTATCTATTTGCTATGGACTGGTTCTTGGTAAGTCAAAAAACAATTGAACTGATGCCACCCGAGGAGTTAGCAATTAATGATGATGCCGATAAACTCGTTCAGATTGTTTCTGGCGGGCCCGATGATGATTTTCCTGCACTGGAGCAAGCCTATTTTACTATAATCAATAAGGCCAAGAACTATCTCTACATTACAAATCCCTATGTAATTCCTGGACAAGCCATCATGCAAGCACTGCAGACCGCAGCACTTGGAGGAGTAGATGTTCGTTTGATGATCTCAGAAAAGGCAGATAGCAAAATCGTGAACTGGAGTGTGCGCTCCTATTTCGAAGCGCTTTTAAAATCCGGAATCAAAGTCTATCTTTTCCCAGATGGCTTTCTGCATAGTAAGATTATCGTCAGTGATGATTTGATCTGTACCATAGGTACGGCAAATTTAGATGACCGTAGTTTTGAGCAGAATTATGAGGTTAACGCTATTGTCTATGACGAAAACTTTGCAAAATTGTTGAAAGAAGATTTCCTCAGGGATGCCAATGTAAGTAAAATGCTTTCCTACCAAGAGCATTTAGTAAGACCATGGATTAACAAGTTACAGGAAGGTTTTGGTAAGGTCTTTAGTCCATTATTATGAGTTGACGAGTTCCAACCCCAATTCATTCTTACCAATTTTACCTTCTGCCCAAGAGTCTATATTGTCAAAAGTGATTTCTGCAATACGTTCCAATGCCTCTTTGGTTACAAATGCTTGGTGGGGAGTTAGGAGTACATTGGGGTAGGATAATAATTTTTTTAAACGTTCATCTTTAATTCCATCCTTGGAATTATCCTTAAAGAAAATTCCTTTCTCCTTTTCGTATACATCTGTACAATAACCACCAAGGTGCTTGTTCTCCAATGCATCAATCAATGCATCGGTTTCAACTACCGCACCCCTGGCAGTGTTAATCAAAATAGTTCCTTGCTTCATCAGCGCCAGTTTGTTCTTGTTGATCAAATAATAGTTGTCATAAGAAAGGGGAATGTGTAGGCTTATGATATCCGATTGATTACACACGTTGTCCAATGCGGTATAGGTAACATCACATAATTCTATAAGGTCATAATCAGGCTCAAGGTCATGGGCCAATATTTTACAGCCAAAACCGTGCATTATTTTAGCCATAATACTTCCAATCCTTCCTGTTCCAATGATACCAACCGTTTTGCCATGTAGATTGAAACCCATTAGGTCATCTTGTAGAAAATTGTACTGGTGCACTTGTGTGTCGGCCAAAACTATTTTTCTATTTAATGCCAATAATAGCGCTAAGGCATGTTCGGCAATGGCATGAGGAGAGTAGTCGGGTGCATTTGCAACCTTGAAACCGAAGCTTTTGGCTGTTTTAAGGCTAATATTATTATGACCGGAAGATCTAATGGTAATGTGCCTTACACCCATATCCCAAAGCTTCTCTAAGACAATAGAAGAGGCGTCATCTCCAGAAAAGATGCTGATGGCCTCAAAACCGACAGCCTTTATGGCCGTATCAGTATCCAAAGCCTCCTTTAGGTAGGTTACCTTATGGTTGTTTTTATTTGCTCTCTTTAAAAAGGGTATTTCAAAATTCTTAGCACTATAGACCAGTAACTTCATTATTCGCTTGCTTTTCTTTTCTGAATATTAAATCTTGTTCCTCAAGGGCCAATACTACGAGTTTGATATAGTCCTTTACCGACTTTTCTACGTTCTCAGGATCTGTAATATCTATACTGCCCCTCCAAATCATTGCTCTTTCTTTGCCCTCACAAATACAATAAAGTGTTGTCTGTGCATGGTATACCGTAAAAGTATCGTAGTAGCTTTCATCGTAATAGATTTCTTGATGGGTAAGGTAATCATCGTTGAACCTACCTTGGTAATTATCCCAACTGGAAATAGTTTTCATAAAACTCCGCCGATTTTCCGAACCTATGATCTTGGTAAAAAGGATGGCGTCAAACCCTTTATCCAGTAGACTTTGCTCTACGTCATCAAGTTCTTCTTCAGTTTTTCTGGAGTCGGTAAAATTCACGTCAAAAACATCCAAACTTGACATAGCCTCCACATTCCTTTTTGTGAATTCCCGTTTTAGCTGATCTTCAAAATTTGCTCTTGCCTCTTCATTTTGGGTCATTCCTACTATCAAAACCTTGTCAGCGTCGAACAATACGATATCAGGATTTTTCCAATTCTCCACTAGACTTACGGATGAGCAGCCAAAAATAAATACCACGAATACTATTGAAATTCTTTTCATAAATCCATCATTTCTTTATTGATTTTTCTAACCTCGTAATTTGGGTTTCCCAAGGCAATTTTTTGCTTGCCGTGTTTAAGGATAGAGGATAATTGGACAAAACCTTTCTTTTTAACCGTCCTGTAATCTAGAAGGTAATTGTTCATCTTAAGGAAAAGTTTCTTGTGCGTCTTTCTATACGCCTGTTCCATTTCGATTTGATCTACTCCATCCATCATAATTTCCAATTGGCCCATATGTTTTTGCACCTGTTTGAAAATGAGGTTCAATCTTCGTTTATTTTCTGCCAATGCATTTTTGAAATCGTTGATTCTACCAAACTCTTTTTTGTCCAGTGGTTTTATTGCAAAAGATTGAATTAGGTTCTTCAAAAATTCCTGTTCATCCTTAATAAAGGATAGCTCTGACAACCACTTTTTGGAATGTTCATGCATTTCACCTGCACTAAACCACTCTATGTAACTCTTTGCCGTTTGCTTGGTGCTCATTATGGATGCATTTTAATTATTTAGATATTTCAATAGATTAAAGGTATCGCAACCCGTAATGAATAAAAATGACAATAATCAGTTTTTAAAAGGGAAGGACTGCCCTACGGATGTCTATGGTTTACGTCTTTTTAAAATACCGCCCGCATAATTAAAAATTTCTGATTTCAATTTTCGGAAATCTTCAAAACAAGCGTCCACTTGGGACTGTAATTTGTCATGCTTGCGATAATAGGTTAAATCGCAAGCACTATCGGTACATTCTAACATGCCGCCTAAAGTGTTTTCGTGTTTTGAAATTTCGTCTCGCACCTTTTTCTTTGAGGTATCGATTTTCTTGATACGTGTTTTGTAATTCTGAAGTCGCTCAAAAAGATTGGGCGTGTTCGGTTCAAAAATATAACTGTCCATAAGACGGCCTATAAAAAGTAGCTCATCGTCCATAAATTGAAAGTTCGATTTCCAACGTTGAATTTCCCAGTGAAGTTCCTCTACTTTTTTCTCTTGACCTGTACTTATGTGTTCCTTTTCCATAGTTTAATGGGGTAATTTCTTAAATCTACTTTCCCCTATAAAAGCATACAATGACCTAAGTCAGAAAAGTACACTTTACACGAGAAACTCTTTTGTCTCCTTCAATTTTGGAATATGTGCTGTCCAACCTTTTACATCACGGATTTTTGACCTAAAGGCATCCAGAGCGGTAGGCTCGCCATGAACAAGAAAAACTTCTTCTGGCATATTTCTAATATTTTCCATCCATTGTAATAATCCTTGTTGGTCCGCATGGGCGGATAAGCTTTCCACATGTCTAATTTTTGCCTTAACAGGATAGTATTTGCCAAATAATTTAATTTCGTGGGCACCATCTAAAAGTTGTCTACCCCGAGTTCCCTCAGCTTGGTAGCCCACTAACAATACTGTAGTGGTAGATATATCTATGAGTTGCTTTAAATAGGTCAGCACCCTGCCACCAGTGACCATACCGCTACCCGCTATCACGATTTTTGGTCTAGGGTCATCAATAGTTTTCCAAGTATCGCCATAAGAGCTTATAATGTTAAAATGATTGCACATGGATTGATACGTGGTCATGGAAAGTTTATGCCAGTCTGGGAATTGTTCAAAAACGGATAGTACATTGTTCCCCATAGGACTATCGATGAAAATTGGAATATTGGGAATTTTGTTCTTCTTGTATAATTGCCAAAGCAGGTACATTAAGGATTGTAAGCGCTCCACCGCAAAAGAGGGAATAATAAGATTTCCCCTTTGGGTAATAGTTTCATTGACCAGTGCTATCATTATTTCTTCCACATTTTCTTCGGGATGCAGCTTATTGCCATAGGTGCTTTCCACAAAAAGATAATCTGCCCATTTAGGACGTTCTGGAGGCGCTAATAAAAAATCTTTCTCTCTCCCTATATCTCCTGAAAACACAAATACTTTTCCAAAAGCCTCTAGTTCTATAAAAGTTGCACCAATAATATGGCCATTATACCTGAATTTGAAACGGATGTGTTCGGATATCGAGGTCCATTCTTCTTTTTCTTCAAAGCGAAATAGGGCAATAGCTCTTTCTGCCTCCTTTACTGTATAAAAAGGTAACGCCGGATGATGACTGCTATATCCTTCTTCGTTAGCCCGTTCGGCTTCCTCCTCATGGATTTTGGCACTATCCAAAAGAATGATTCGCGTTATTGCTAGGGTAGGTGCTGTTCCAATGATTTTGCCTTTAAAACCTTCCTGGACCAAGCGGGGAAGATACCCCGTATGGTCTAGATGACCATGTGTTAACAATACAAAATCGATTTTTGAAGTATCGATGGGCAAGGGTTCCCAATTCATTTGCCGAAGTTCTTTTAGCCCTTGAAACATCCCACAATCTATCATTAGGTTCAGCTCGGGTGTTTCCATATAAAATTTGGAGCCTGTTACGGTTCCGGAAGCTCCTAAAAAATGGATTTTTATCGAATTCATATTCTAAGAACTACAGAGTTGTTTTATTTCTTCAAGAATCTTTTCTTTTCTGGGTTTGGATATTCCTAAATGATCTAAAAAGAATTTGTCCTTCCACAGTTGACGGCATAACACTACATCCCTGCTCAATAAAAATTGTTTTTCTCTATTAGTCAACAGGGTAGAAACCGTAATTGGATATAGGCCCAACCTGTCTATTCTATCTTTTAATCCATCGTTTTTGGGATAGTCCCAACTAAGGAGATACAGTCGGGCACATTTCCCATATTCTATGGCGTGTTCTGTAAAGCGCGTGTTGGTCACGACCCAACCCCTGTCCAGTGCTCTTGTTTCGTTTTTTTTAGCAGTCCAATGAGCTTTTACATCTTTGTATCGGGAATGTATGTAAAGTGGCACTTTTACGTTGCAGTTACGGCCTTCTTCACCATGAAATTTACATTCAATGATAGTGGTTTGTCCATTTTTTTCTGCAACCACATCTATTTCATGGGTTACACAAATTCCGTTCATAATAACGTCCACTTGAGTGGAATAGCCGGAATATTCCAGCAGTGCTCCTACAAAGCGTTCAAAAGGAAAACCTGTGGGACCAAGTTCGTAAATCGCTTTTTTCAATTTGTATTTGGAAGCAAATACCGACTTCTTCTTTTTAAGTAGGGCATAAGCCCTATTATAAATCTCATTGGTAGAGATACCTTCGT
This sequence comes from Maribacter aestuarii, assembly GCF_027474845.2. NCBI lineage: Bacteria > Pseudomonadati > Bacteroidota > Flavobacteriia > Flavobacteriales > Flavobacteriaceae > Maribacter > Maribacter aestuarii. The sequence continues at coordinate 1,067,553 of NZ_CP107031.2, read as the reverse complement.
AAAGTTCATCACATACCTTGTCAACAATTTCTTCTATCAAATTGTGGTCAGCTCCACTATGTTTTAATGAATTACGAAGCTTATCCATAGAAAATTTAGCCTTTTCTCCAGATGATTTAATAATATCGATTTCGGTATCCTTATACATTTTGTTTTTTTAGATTCACTTCTAACTCCGGTATTTTCAGTAATTGTAAGGTGGTGGATGCCAAGGTGACTTTACCGTTTGTTTCAGATACAGCATTTACAATGTGCTGAAACAATTTGTGTTTAGTAGCTCTTCTCAATTTATAGTCTGTAATATACCTTAGGTTAACTGCTATCCAATTATCGGTAAGACTCACGGCCAAGGTTGGCTCTAATGTTGCGTTTTCTATATAGTACCGTTCTACCATATCCTCCCATTTAGTCTGGGAATTTTTGGTGTAATCAGAAAGTAGTTCCAACGCACTGTTCAATACGATTTGCTTTCCTGCTTCTAAATCGGAATCGTATGTAAATAGAATATTCAACTCATCCCAAACAAAAGGGAAATCCATGGAATAGTTTTTTATAGGGCCTTTAAAAACAAAGGCATTGCTGATTTTTACGATTCTACCAGAGTAATTATCGCTGCTTACCCATTCGCCCATTTCCATCATCGTTGTGTAAATACTATCTATGTCAATGACGTCCCCTTTAATTCCATTTAGTTCTATTCGATCTCCAGGTTTGTAGACACGAACGAAAAAGATGTAAAAAGAACCTGCTATACTTAAGATTAATTCTTGTAGCGTAAATGTAATACCAGCCGTGAACAGGCCTATTATTATAGTGTAGTCCTCAAAGTTTTGTACCGTAAACGATATAAGGATCAATAGTCCAATTAGTACATATCCAAATACTTCAACCCCTTTTTGGGCCTTGTATCGGATAGCAGCGTCATTGATTTTTCGTTTTAGTAGCTTCCTGAGAAATCCTATGGCCAATACAATGAACAGCACCCAAAGTATTAGTTTTGTTGCTTTGACAATGACAGGGTTTTCAAAAAAATCTAAAAGCTCATTCATAGCTATTAATTTGTTAAGCCGCCAAAACGATTAGGCTGTACCGGTCCTTGTAAAGACAATAAAGAATTACCTTTGCTGTCTATAATAGTCTCTGACTAAAGCTTTTATTTGATTTTCGGTCATACTATCCACTTTTTCCACGCTTTTCAATTTGGCCGCTAAGTCCTTATGATTGCTTGTCAATTCTTTTCGGAACTTCTCATTTGTATCCGCCGGTCCGAAAAGGGCAATAGCATCTGCATCCCCAATAGCATCCACCAATTTGCTGAAGTAATTTTTTAATTGATGCTTTTCCCTCTCCAAATACTTACTGTCCTGGACTACATCTTGTGGGCCCCATTTTGCCGATTTTGTTCGCGATCCACCTGAGGGTTTAAAAAAGTCCATTTCCGACAGAATCGTATTAAATGTTTCCTGTTCGCCATCGAGACTTATAACGTGGGCCTTTTCCTTATCCATCCAAATACCAATATTCTTCATAACTTTTATTTTAATGTAATGCTAAAATGGGAACGGTGGCATCATAGCCAATTTCTTTGACCAAGGGCTTGGAAAATACGCTCCCAAAGAAAAAGTGCTTATGGTTAATGAAGGCCACCATGTCACTATCCCTGCTTTCCACAAACGTCATGATACCGTCCGAAACGTCTTTTTTGGACAGGGTGTGGAAACTATGGTCTACGGTATCTAGTATCTGTGCCAATAAGAGTTTATTGTTTTCCTGCAACGTCGTCAGGGTATCCTTCTTGGATACATAAAGTATTCTTATGGATGCTTCGTGCATTTTCGCAATCTCGATAAGGTATCTTAGTTCCTTACGTTTAAAATCGGACTTGTAGTTTGTTGGAAACACGATTTCATTGGGTGCCGAAAATCGTACATCTTCAGGCACGGCAAGAACTGGACATTCCCTTATCCGCTCCATGGCCAGAACCGTATTGCTTCCAAAAATTACACCTTTCGCCCCCGTGGCACCTTGAGTTCCCATGACCAGTAAATCAATATCTTTTTCTGCTATAGTCTGCTTCAATGCCTCGGAGAGAAAGTTGAAAGTAGATATCGTATGGTAGGAATGTTTAGGGTTGTCATGATGAAGTTCTAGGATATCCAATAGTTTTTCAAATCCTTTTTTGGATTCTAATTTTGCGGACTCATATGCTGCGCTTCCAGGTTCTGGTATCATCAATGTACTAGTCGTATAATTGTCCAAACGGAAAACGTTCAGAAAATAGAACTCACAGTTCAATTTTGAGTAAAGGTCAAGGGCGTACCTTATTGCGTTGAGCGCATTTTTAGAGAAATCCGTAGGCACTAATATTCTTTTATCCATAATTTTTTACATTTTATATAGGGTAAATGTAAAGGCACATTTTAAGTCTGCCTATGACGATTATCAGTTGCTATTTAGAATTGGAAAGCATTATATGCTGAAGCCACATGGTGCCATTGGGCCGTTAGGATTTTTCCGGTATTACTAGAAAAGGAATATCAATATTAAAAACCATTTTCTCTATAATGGGTTCACGCAACATTTTTTCTAAAAATCCATGCTTGTTGTTTACCATGACCAACATATCTATACCTGTTTCTTTTATAAAAACCTCAATTATTTTTGCTTTGCTAATGAAATTGGGCATATGGTGAACAGCAGTTTCCGTGGGTTTTAAGTAGGACAAAAGTTCGTCTAGATTAGACTGTTGGGATTTATCCATTTGCTCCTTCTCATCAATATGTACTATTTGTATGGGAGTACCATTAAGAAGGGCTATGTGTTTTAATGGTTCCATGTCATTTGCCGTAAAGGATTTTTTCAAATCGGTAACGAATGCAATTTGCTTTGGTACAGCATATGAGGTATTTTTTGCAATGGTCAGAACCGCACATTTGTTTACGTGATGTAAGGTCTGGGTAGCTGTTTTTCCTAAAAATAGTGGGATACTACTCTTTTTCCCTTTGTTACCCATTACAATTAAGTCGATATCAAGTTTATCAACTAGTTTATCTATAGCGTGAATCAAATCCTTACGTTTAGCGAGTAGCTTATAAGTATGTTTTTGGTTTTCCCCTTGCTTTTTTATTCGATTAACGAAGCGTTCTAGACGGGTTGTTGCTTCTTCCTTCCAATTCTGTAATTTTCTCTCTTTTGCATCCTCAATACTATCGCTTTTGAAGCCTTTCTTCTCCGTAAAGACATTTAAAACAAAGAATTGACATTCCTCATTTTTCAAAAGCTCACTTGCGGAGGTCAAGGCATGAAAAGCGTTGTTGGAAAAATCCGTAGGAAGGAGTATTTTTTTCATTGTAGAAGTATATTTTATTTTGAAAAATTATAAGAAATGAAGTGCCTGTCATAGTATCACCTTAGCCTATAAATTCTGTTTAATTTCTAGTTTATAATGGAAGTACTTAATGTGTAGCAAACAATAAGCTTTATTCATTCGTAGGGAGAATCAAAAATGGAATACCGGAATACATACTTACATCTTTTATAACCGGTTCATGAGTCAATTTTTCAAAGAGTTTGTGCTTATGGTTGACCATGGCGTACAAATCTACTTTTAGGTTTTTCAAAAAAATATCTATAACCTTGGCTTTATCATCGAATGCTTGCATCCAGTGAAAGCTGTGGTCAAAACCCTTAAGACAGAGTTCCAAAAGTTTTCTATGGGATTCCTGTTCATTGTTTAAAATTTTCTCCTCGGTAATGTGCATCACCCTGATCGAAGCCTTGGAGAGTGAAGCTAAAAACAGTAAAGGACCAATAGCCTCTTTGTCACAGCCCTTCTTAAAATCGGTTATGAATGCAATTTCCTTTGGCGGAGTAAAATCCATTTCTCCAGGAATGGCTAGAACGGGACACTTGTTTATTTGCTTTACCGTTCGTATCGTATTGCTCCCAAAAAAGATGTCCGCAGCTTCGGTTAGTCCCTTGTTGCCCATAACCACCAAGTCTATATATTTTTCATCAATGGTTTTGGCGATTACTTTTGATATGATCCCTTTTTTTGATAGTATTTTAAAATTATGTTTAGAGTTCTCATCGTCCGTCACTATTCTATGAAGGGTGCTCGTCAATTTTTCCTTGGACTCTATTCGCAGATGTTCCATATGTTTCTTGGTACTGAATAATTTCGGCTTCTTGCCTTGTAGAGGAGTATTTTCATTATATACATTTAGTATATGAAAAGTGCAAGGTTCGGCTGCCAACAATTTAGCTGCATAAAACAGTGCACAATACGCATTGTTCGAAAAATCGGTTGCCACGAGAATGTTTCTCATACTATTTTCTTTATTCGGGTTGCAGGACTAGAAACGGCACCGTCACGTGACAACCAATTTTTTTGATTACCGGCTCTATGAACAATCGTTCCATAAAAGTGTGCTTATTCTGTACCATGACCAATAGGTTTATTTTTGACTTCACCTGAAAGTCGTTTACTGCTGCTATTACGCCATTATTGGGAACTTCATGAAATAATGCATAATTACCTAAGAATTTTTCAAGCTGATCTTTATGACTTAACTGTGCCGTATTTAAATCATACCCTGTGCGCACATGCATTACGTTTATTCTGGATTTATGCAGAGAAGAAATCGACAGTAAAGGTTCCAACATGCTCTTTTCATACGCTGTTTCATAATCCGTGGGAAACAAAATTTCCTTTGGCGCTTCAAAACTGAATTTTGGAGGTACGGCTATTACTGGAGAATAAGCTTTCTTAATAACGTGTACCGTATTAGTACCGAACAGAATTTCCTTAGCCCCCGTTGCTCCTTTGGTACCCATCACAATCAAATCTATTCTTTCTGCCTTTACCATATCGGAGATTTCACCTAATAATGTATTAAAGGCTGAATGGACAATTATGGAATGCTTTTGATTTTTATACTGTTTTTCCAATTGGTCTTTTAATTCTTCCAATTGGGATATACTATTTTCTTGCATTACATCGCCCAATCCAATTTGACCTGGACTACCAACCAGATATTCCGTGTGATAAATAGGAGGCGTGTAGGTATTCAATAAGTAAAATTTACACTTTTCATCCTTAAAGGTTGATAGGGCGTAGACTATGGCATCATATGCATTGTCTGAAAAATCGGTTGGTAAAAGAATTCGTTTCATAGCCCGTAGTTTATGATTACGGTATAAAACTAGGGGAGAAGAAATCTAAAAACCATGATATTGGTCAGTTGGCGCAGTTGTCAATTTTGGTATTTTTATAGTTTAAAATATAAATGCATGAAAAGTAGTTTTTCCAAAATCATTAATTCGGAGACTCCCGTTTTAATAGATTTTTATGCCGATTGGTGTGGACCCTGCAAGATGTTGGCCCCGATTTTAAAACAGGTTAAGGACGAAATGGGGGAGGCTATCAAAATTGTAAAAATAGATGTGGACAAGAATGGTTCGATCGCCTCAAAATATAACGTAAGGGGAGTACCCACTATGCTATTATTTAAAAAGGGAAAACAATTGTGGCGGCAGTCCGGCGTTTTGCAGAAGAACGATATTGTACAGGTTATTAAATCCCATTCCTAAGTTTGGCCCTTTTCCTTCTGTTTTAAGGCTTTCCTAATAAGTTTATAGGCCCAGTCGTAATGGCTGGAAGTTACTGAAATTAGGTAGGAGCCTAACGAAGTGGAACCAGTCCATTTGTACTTTTTCTTTTCGAATAAATCTTGGTCTGAATGTTTTTCAATAAGTTCTTGAACGGAATTATAAGAAGCATCCAACAGTTTTCTCACCTCCATAAAAGAAGCGTTCTCATATTTTTTCTGAATAGCTCGATTTAGGTCGGGTAAAGTTTTCCAAGTGTATCCCAAAGAAGGTATATCAGGTTTTTCACCTGCCATTCCCGTTTTGTACCATTCCAATAGAAGCAGATGCCAGTGGTGTAGGTGGGCAAGAACATCTGTAATATTACGGTTCAAATAGCCTTTCGGGAATTCTTCTTTGCGCTTTATTTCTGCAAACGATTCAACATATTTTAAAAGTTTCTTATAGTTCGCTTGGCTTAAAGCTAGTAGTTCTTTTTTAGTCTTGGGTCTTGGCATGATCTTATAGACATATACTAGGCTGTTCCAGAATTCACTCATGAACTACGAGGAAAGGAACCGTAGTATGGTAGCTAATTTTTTCAACTGTGGGCCTAAAAAGAATACGTTCTATAAAATTGAGATTTTTGGCTACCATTACGATCATATCTAATTCGCGACTTTCAACAAAATGTTGGACGGCCACGTCCAATTTTTTACCCGTTAGGGTATGAAAAGAGCATTCCGTGCCAGATAGATATTCCTTTAAGAACTCTTGATTCGTAATCTGGGTACGGGTAAGGTTAACATCTTTGGAAGTAACGTACAAAACCCTTAGTGCCGATTTATAGAGCATTACCAATTCCTTAATATTTTCCATTACTTTAGTACCGTAGCCCAATATATAGTCAGTTGGAAATCCTACTTCTTTTGGCCTGCTGAAGACGGCGTTTTCCGGAACGGCCAAAACCGCACAGGGCACTTTGGTGATTACATTTCCCGTATTACTACCCATGGAAATAGCCTTAAGGCCCGTTGCACCTTTTGTACCCATAATTATCAGGCCAATGTCCTTGCTTTTAACCTCTTCTTTAATATAATCGGTAAAAAACCCGTACAAAACTTCAGTTTGAAAAGTATGCTTTGGGTTTACGGGCAAACGTTCTATCCGCTGCAATAATTTATTCATTTTTTCCTTGTTCTCGCTTAGAATACTTTCCTCTAGTATTTCCGGAGCAACGAACATAGTAGCTTCCCCACCTGAATGTGCCGTAACGGGATGAACATTTACAAGATAAAAGATGCATTGCGTTTTTTCGTAAAATGAAATTCCATAAGTAATGGCATTCCAAGCATTTTCTGAGAAATCGGTCGGTATAAGTATATTCTTCATCTTTGGTAGCGTTTGAACTTAAATGTATCGGTGTTTTTGAAACTTACAAATGACAATCGTCATATAACCGTTGTCCTCTCCAACGCTGTCCAAGCCAAAGCTGCCGGACCCAAAACTGCATCAGCACTGGTGGCTTTCGATAACAGTACACTTATTTTGCCTTTATAAGCGTTGAAAAGATGATTTTCCATACTGGTCTTTACAGGATTTAGAAGTATTTCACCTGCTTTGCTCAAACCTCCTGATAGTATAAATGCTTCAGGGTCTAAATGGGCAACGGTATCCGCCATTTTACTTCCCAATATTTCCCCGGTTCTTTCAAAAGCTCTTAAAGCGATAACATCGCCGCTTAGGGCGGCATCTGAAATTGCTGTTCCGGTCAATTCCTCAAAGCTAAGGCTGCGCAAGGGTGAATCTTCCCGCATGTTCGATATCAACTCAAAAACAGTTCTTTTAATCCCGGTTACGGATGCATAGGTCTCTAGACAACCGTGTAGACCACAGTTGCATTTACGCCCATAAGGGTCTACATTTACGTGCCCAAGTTCTCCTGCCACACCATGTTGGCCTATTACCAATTTGCCATCCACGATTAAACCACTGCCGAGTCCTGTTCCCAATGTAAGCGTAACAAAATTTTTCATGCCTTTTGCAGCACCATAAAGCATTTCACCCAAAGCCGCAGCATTTGCATCGTTTGCCAAAGAGACGTGAAATTCAAACGCTTGTTCTATAGATTTAGATATCGGGGTGGCCGGACCCCATTTGAGGTTAGGTGGGTTTTCAATTTGACCTGTGTACGGATTAGCATTTGGCGCACCAACACCAACGGATAGTATTTTGATATCCGGACCTGAATTTGAAATAAGGTTGTCTACCTCTAATTTCAATTTTTTCATAAAGTCCGGAAATGGTTTCTGGGCCTCGGTTTTAAAGACTGTCTTTGTAACTATGGTTCCTGCCTGTGTTACCAGCCCTATTTTTGTAAGGCTTCCGCCGATATCTATGCCTAATACTACCTCTTGTACCATAACTTTTTACATTCATGTACAAATAAAAAAAACATAAAGTTTCTTTCAACTGATTAATATCATTTTAGATGTTAGTACCTGTTATTATTTTGCATGTTAACCCAAAAGATATACACTATGAAAGCCCACGCCACTCTTAAAAATTTAGACTCCGAATCCTGTAAGCCCGTAATTATTAGAAACCTGAATCGTATTTTGGATATTCGGATTCTTGATATTGATGTGGAACGCGGTATTCTTCATTTTCTTTGTAACGGTCAGTTGGCCTTGGATAAGGTAAAAAAGGAACTGTCTCGCATTGGATTCCCTGTACAGCAGTGTGATGATGAAACAACTAACAATGCTGTACATAGAGCAGGTAACCCTCCCACTATCTTTTTTTTATCGGTAAAGAAAGGAAGCCTTATTTCTTTAGCGGTCAATAAGGGGAATTACCAGGAAAGGAACTTCAGTAGAAAAGGCAATTCTATTAATCACGTTCTCCCTGGTTAATCGCTCAAAAAAGCTGTGCCAATAGTTCACCATGGCTATCAAATGAACTTTCTCATTTTTAGCCGTATAGGATTGGATGGCATTCGAAATCTTTGATTCTCCTTTGACCTCTACAAACTGGTACGGTATACCTTCCAAACGTTTGGTCAAAATATTCTTACTGGTCTCTTGTTGTTGTGACAACTTTTTGCCCATATCCACATGAAGAATGATAATTTCACAATCCCATAATTTCGCTAAATCTATCAGCGGATTTAGTTCTGCCTCCGCGTATACATGTTCAAAATTAGTTGCAAAAACTAGCTCTTCTGGAATTTCAAAATGGTAATTCTCGGGAACGGCCACAATGGGGCAGAAATCGAGATTTTTTATGACGCTTACCGTATTACTTCCCATGAAAACCTCTTTTACCGCTGATGAACCCTTGGTGCCCATAAAAATATAGTTCCCGTTATTGTCGATAAAAGTTTTTCCCAACGCATTTAATAAGGAGTCTCCAATGCTCAGGCCTTTAAATTCGTGCAAGCGATTCTTGTTTTCGGATTTTAATTCTTTCAACAACCTCTTGAGGCTTCGTTCGGATTCCTCTTTTACAGCACGGTACAAACGTGTGTTCTTTGCCTTACCCATGGTGCTACTCAACCCCGATGCTCCAACTTCAAAGGAATTTAAGACATAAAAAATACATTCTTCCTTCTCAAAGAGATGTGTGGCATAATCAATGGCATTTTTCGCGTTTACCGAAAAATCTGTAGGTAAAAGTATATGCTTCGATTTCATGATTTCTAAAATTAAATTTAATTAATCCTATTATTCGGGTAAAACCAATAAAGGTACCTCGGTATGAAATGTCATTTTTTTGACCACTGGTTCTCCTATAAATTTTTCCCAGAATGTATGATGGTATCGTATCATGACCATCATTTGTACCTCTGTTTTTTCTATGAACTTTTCAAGGGTATGGGCTATGTTAGCCTCAAAGTCGATATTAACGAAGGTTACTTCCAAATCCGCCAAACGCCCTTTTAATAGATTCTGATGAATGATTTGTTGATCGTTCAACGCAAACTCTACTGCTACGTGAACGATTTGAATTTTGGTTTTCCAGAGCGATGCCAATTCTATCAAAGGCAGTAGTTGGTGTTTTTCGTATTTTTTTGAAAAATCGGTCGGGAAAGCCAATGATTTTAGCGATTGAAAATTATAGTCGTCCGGTACGGCCAAAATGGGACAGTCCTTTATTTTTTTCAACACCTTTACTGTATTACTTCCCATAAAAACCTGGTTAGATCCAGTTGCTCCTTTAGTGCCCATACAGACTAAATGAATATCTTTTTCCGCAATAAATTGTGCTACCGCTTCTTCTACGGTATCCGATTTTGAAACAGGCTCAAAACTATGCTTTGGGTTTTGATGATGCTCCCTCATATAGTCCATCACCTTCTGAAGTTCCTGTGTAGAGTATTCTGACAAAGAATTATAGATTACTCCCAGTCTTTGTTGGCTTTTACTACTCAACAGGTTTAAGGTTTTTGGTGTGTACGCGTGCAAGAGATAAAATTTGCATTCTACATCGGCATACAATTTTACCGCCGTAAAAATGGCATTCCAAGCGTTGTCGGAAAAATCAATTGGGACTACGATATTTTTCATGGTTTGGTAGTTTTAGTATCAAGCATTTCCGGGATGGCCAAAAAGGGAACAGTAGTGTGAAAACCTATGGCGTCTGTATTCTGTTGAATCAGCAGTCGCTCAAAAAAACTATGCTTTCTTTTCATCATCACTAAAAGTTCATTTTCATGTTCCGCTATATATTCGTGGACGGCATGGGGCATCAATTTCCCCCTTTCCTCCACAAACAGGGGTTTGAATTTTTTAAAATAACGAACCAGCATCTCTTTATTCATCTGCTGTTCATCGGCTAAATCATAGTCTTCCTTTATGTACAAAACGGTCAATTTTGCTTTTTGGGCGCTAAGAAGATTGGATAAAACTTGCAGGTCCTTCTCTTTATAGGATTTAGCATAGTCCGTAGCAAATACAACAGACTTGATTCCACGGAATTTAGACCCGGCAGGAACGGCCAACACGGGGATTTTGGATTTTCTGATGATATGAACGGTATTTGTACCTAAAAATATTTCTTTGGCACCCGTAGCACCTTGGGTTCCCATAACGATCATGTCAAAATCCTTGGTTGCGGTAAGCTCCATGACTTCATTGGTTAAGGTGTTAAAAGCTGAAAGGGTCTCGAATTTATGTTTAGGATTTTTAAATTTCAGGTTGATATTGATCATGGTTTTTTCCAGACCTGCCTGTGCAACATCTACGCCCATATCTGGAAGGGCACTGTAGGTTGGGCCACCCAACATATAATCCAAGCGGTAAAAAGTAGGCGTGTAGGTATGTAGTACATAAAATTTACATACTTCACTTTTAAAAAATTCTAAGGCATATGTAATTGCGTTCCAGGCATTATCTGAAAAATCTGTGGGTAGTAATATCTTTTTCGTTTTCATCGCGTTATAATTATCTGGGAAGGTTCTGCATTACCAAAAATGGAATTTTAGGGTGTAATCCTATTTCATCTACCGTTGACCGGTACAACATGTCCTCCAGGAAGGAATGTCTTGCATTAACCATTACAAGAAGGTCCATATCGTTTTCAGTAATAAATTCCGTAATGGCCTCTCCTTTATTCTTTACAGGGGTCCGTTTAAAATACAGGTAGGCGTCTGGCAATGATTCCTGTAAGAAACGTTTATTGTCCAATTGTCTATGACTAAGGTTCTCAAAATCTGAAATATAAAGGCAGTGAATCTCTGATTTGAATTCAGCTGCCAGGGTGTTTAAAAGTTTTAATTCCCTTCTTTTATAAGGCAATAAGTAGTCTGTTGGAAAAACAATCTTTTTTGGTTGTTGGTATTCATAATCCTCTGGAATGGCCAATACTGGGCAAGACACATATTTAAAAACTTGTACGGTATGACTGCCAAATGTGATTTTCTTATTCGCAGTTTGACCCTGGGTACCCATAATGATAAGATCCACATTAATCTGGTTAGAAAAATCGTTTACTGCATCTACTAAGGACTCAAAAGCGCTAATAGTTTCAAATTTATGTTTTGGGTTGTGGTACTTTTTGGTAAGTTTATCTACCAACTTTTTTAGAGATTCATCTACATTTTTTTTAATGTTTACTTTTTGCTCTTCAAAAGATTTTCCTCCGTTTTTCTTGAATGGTCCGTAGACCTCATCGGCATATGCATGTAAAAAATAAATGGTAGCCCGTTCACATTTATAGAGTTGTAATGCATATGCAATGGCATGCATAGCGTTAGGTGAAAAATCTGTTGGAATTAGTATGTTTTTCATAGTATGCGTTTGTGACGTATTAAAAATATCGCCATTAGATGTTATTAGCTATGATATATATCATCAGGTGTGGCGTATATGTGGTTGAATAAATTTTTGTCATCCTTGAAGCGATAAAAGTGGAATGCTCGTTTCAAAACTTACTTCTTCTACAGCGGTGTCCAAGAACCACTTTTGAAAAAGACCATAGTCCTTTGATATCATTATGATTAGATCTGCATTTATACTTTCGGCAAAAATCCGAACCCCATCTTCTATTTTTCTGGATGCGACCCTTTGAAAGCTAATGGGGTTTGGCAAAAGTTTTGATAGTCGCTCTACCAATGACTTTTGCCGCTGCTCAATTTCCTCGAAAAGTGGGATATGTGACTTGGTTACATATAAAAGCTTAATCTGGGTTTTTTGCGAGCTTATCAAGTTTGCTGCTTTTTTTAAGATGGTATCGTTGTAGGTAATTTCAAAGTCAATAGGGAATACCAATTTTTCAAATCCTTCATACTTTGCTTTGTCCGGAATGACCAAGACATCGGCCTCTACTTTAGTTATTACATCCCCGGAGCGGGTTCCCGTAAAAAACTCTTTCAATTCCGATGCGCCATGCGTCCCCATGACGATGAGGTCTATTTGCTTTTCTAGAATTTGTTTTCGAATTGAGTTTAGAAAGGTGCCGTATTCACGAATCGTCGTAAAATTATGATGCTTTCTTTTTGATGAAATCGACGATATAAATTTTTCCAGATCCTTGATCTTTTTATTGATGGACTTGTGTTCTTTTTTTACCAATACATTGGTTCCGAGCTCATAAGCCGGTTTTTCTACAAAATCCGAACCTTCTACATTAACGTGAAGGATATAAAATTGACAAGAAGTATCTTGAAATAGGTCCAGCGCATACCGAATTGCATTTTTTGAGTTTGGAGAGAAATCAGTGGGAATCAAGATTCTTTTCATCGGTCTTGCTTTTACTATTTCTGTAAAAGTAGCCGCGAGAGGACATATAAACTATGATTTTGGTCAGTTCAATGATACTCGGTTATTCATGAAGTACTAACAGCGGAACGGTGGTATGAAAGCTTAATTTTTCGATTGAAGTATCGAACAGCAGCTGTTGAAAAAAATTAAGGTTCTTAGCTACCATGGTTAGCATTTCAATGCGGTTATCTGCTACAAAATTCACGATAGCCGACTTAATATTTCCGTCTGCTACACTATGGAAACTGTGGGAATTAGGCAAGGTTTCCTCCAAATAATCTTTCAAATAGGTCCTATTTGTTGCTTGGGCCGCAGTAAGCGACGTTGTACCTTGCGTTACGTTCAAGACCTGTAAATCGGCATGTGAAATCCGTATTAGTTCAGTTAAGGTTTTTAAAATTGGATACGTGTAAAACAGGTTATAATCTGTTGGAAAGGCAATTTTTTGAGGCGTTTTAATCGTTGCGTTTTCAGGTATTACCAAAACATTGCAGAGAACTTTGGTAATAACATCCCCAGTATTACTACCCACAATTACCGCCTTAAGGCCCGATGCGCCTTTGGTTCCCATTACTATGAGATCTATTTTTTTCTCTTCTACGGTTTTACGAATAATAGAGATAAAATTACCGTATTCCTGGAGCGCAATAAAATGATGGTTTTCCTTTACAGGCAATTCTTTAATTCGTTTGGAAAGCAAGGTCAATCTTTCTCTTATAGAAGCATTTATTTTTTTAACGGGAAATGCAAAAGAATTACTTTCCACTTCAGATTCTTTTAAATCGCCAATATGCAAAATATAGAAGGAACATGACTCTTTCTTAAATAACTCGATGGCATATGCTAACGCATTCCAGGAATTATCTGAAAAATCTGTGGGTATTAATATGTGCTTCATTCACATGGCTTGGTACGCAAATGTAGGGTTGTGAATAACTTCAATACATGATAAATATCAGTTCGGTCCTTTTTTCTTTTGGAGGAATCAAAGCACTTAATTTACATACTGTAATGCTTTTAATTCCTTAATCCGAATATTTCGGCCTTCGATGGCTATGAGCCCTTCCTTTTTAAAACCAGAAAGGGTGCGTATGAGACTTTCCGTAGCAATACCGGCAACACTTGCTAAGTCATTGCGTGATATCTTGATGGGTTCTTCTGGATTGGTATTCATTATCTCGGCAAACTGCAATAGTGTTTGTGCCGTTTTCTTACGGACAGAGCTATAAGCCATTTGGAGTAGCTGTGCTTTGATAACACTTATATTCTCTGTTAATAGTTCCATGAGTTCCAAGGAGATATTCTTATTTTTTTTTAAGATTTCCGTTAGACGCTCTTTGGAAATACCGGCTAAGTCCACTGGTTCCATCGCCGTTGCAGATTCTTGGTAGGGAATATTATTTAAAAAAGAAGTAAAACCTAAAAAATCATCCGCTCGGAATAATGAGGTAATCAGTTCCTTACCATCCGCATCCATACTATGGCACTTTACAAGTCCCTTTAGAATGAGATAAATTTGATTGGAGCGCGAACCTTCTTGGTAAATTAGTTCCCCTTGGTCAAAATGAACAACTTCGCCGTTATCGTCAAAAAAATTCTTTAATTCGTGTAAAGTGCGCATCTCATCCTGTGAAACACCATGGTCGCTTGACGTTTTATCGAGCATACGGTTCATAAGTTCCGCCTTTGCCAAACGGCTTTCTATGGCACTAATAAGGTCTTCTTCTTCAAAAGGTTTGGTTAGGTAATCGTCCGCACCCAAGTCCATGCCTTTTCGTATTTCTTTATGCTCCGTTTTCGCGGATAGGAAGATAAATGGAATTTGTTTTGTTTTTTCGTCGGCGGATAGGTTTTCTAAAACTCCGTATCCATCTATAACCGGCATCATAATGTCACAAACGATAATATCCGGTAAATTTTGTTTGACCAATTCTATACCAATTTTACCATTAGGCGCGGTTAGAACAGAATAACCTGAAAGTTCCAGAAGCTCCTCGGTATTCTCGCGTAAAGCTTTATCGTCTTCGATTAATAAAATTGTTTTCATCTGCTGGCTTTAATTATTTCTTTGGTGTCAGATGTAATTCGCCATTGAATAGTTAAGTAAGTTATAAATATCGTAATGGCTCCTTTCATTTCTAGGTGATATTAATTTTTTTTGGAATTAGTACGGTAAATGTGGACCCTTTGTTCTCTATGCTAGAGAAGTTAAGACTGGCGCCTAAGTTCTCTAGGTGTTGCTTCGCAATATTAAGGCCAATACCCGTCCCTTGGGTCAATAAGGCATTCTTGGCCCTGAAATAGCGATTGAAAATATGTTTCTGTTCCTGTTTGGGGATGCCCATTCCCGTATCTATTATTTTCAAAAGTAATCCGTCATCTCCTGTTTCTACCTGTAAATCGATTATCGAATCTTCAGGGGAATATTTAATAGCGTTGTGTACCAGGTTGGACAGCGCCAATTCCAAGGTTTTTTCATCAAACTCTAAAATTATATCATCTATATTCTCAGGATACTGGATTTTCTGTCCTTCTTTAAGCAGCATATTGGCATCGTAAACTACTTCGTTAATGACTTTACTAAGTGGAAAATGTTCTATCTTATACTGTACCTTACCGGACTCCAAACGTTCTACCGAAAGAAAATCGTTAAGAATTGCATCTAGATATTTGACTTTATTTTTAATTGTAGTTACATGTTTGTCCCGCTTTTCTTGTTGTTCCGTCTGCGTATATTTTCCAAGTAAGGTTATAGATGTTAGAATACTACTTAAAGGTGTTTTGAACTCGTGCGATACTAAGGAAAGGAAACGAGTCTTCAATTCGTTCAATTCTTTTTCCTTTGCTAATGCATCTGTCAATTGTTTGGTACGCTCGAGTACCGTTTTTTCAAGTTTTTCGGTGTAATTTTTTCGTTCTGTTATATCTAATATTATAGCAACAAAAACCTCCTTTTCTCCCATGGCCGATAGTTGTAAATGTACTTCTACGGGATAAGAAGATCCATCTTTTCTACCGTGTGTTGTCTCAAATTTTACTTTGCCGGTCTTTTCTTCTAATATGGGCATTAGTAATTCCTGAAATTTAGGTTCGTTAAATTCCGGTTTGATATCTACTGGGGTCATCATCACCAATTCGTCAATAGTAAACCCTATGTTTCTTTGCGCTTCTTTGTTTACATGGGTGAATTTGAAAGTTTTTGCATCAAACACATAGATTTCATTCAATGAGTCGTCAAAAATTCGAGCCCAGTGACTGAGTTCTTTTTCCTTTATTTTACGCTCCGTAATGTCTATTATTAAAGCCATTACATAAGTTGCCCCGTAAAGTTCAAAAGGATTCAGACCTGCTTCAACCGGAAATTCGTGACCGTTTTTGCGAACGCCATACAAATCGCGACCATGCCCCATTTGTCTTTTCCCACTTTTTGCAATAAAATGTTCCACATGGGTGTCGTGCTTTTTGTGATATCTTTTCGGGATGAGCGTATCCAAGGGTTTTCCCATGAGCTCATCTTTTTTATACCCGAACATTTCTTCTGCTGAAGTATTGGTGGCCACGATTACCTGTTCTGTGTTCACTACTATAATACCTTCGGAAACACCCTCAGAAAGAAGATTAAATATGTTACTGTTTTTCTGAAAAACCCGCATAAATCAAATATAAAGATTCCATACTGATTTTTATCATATAAAGGCAGCTATGGGTATTCTATTTTTAAAGCAGTAGTAATTAAATCAGAGAGGATGAAAAATACAGCTAGAACTATGAACATGCTCTACGAAAGCTTAGGTAAACTGTTTTATGCCGTGGCCATAAGTGATGGTAGTGTACATGATAAAGAATGGACCAAAGTGAAGGAAATCGTCAAGGAAGATTGGCTATATGTGGATGATTTTACAGATCGTTACGGTACGGATGCCGCAAACCAGATTGAAATCGTTTTCGATGGACTTATGGAATACGGCCGGAGCAGCGAAGACTGTTATGAGGAATTCAAGGATTTTTATAACGAACATCCACACGCGTTTTCAGAAGAAATAAAATCCTTGACCAAAAAGACAGCTGGTGCCATTGCCAATTCCTTTGCAGGAAAGAACAAATCTGAACTGGTAATTTTAGCTAAGATTGAATTGTTGTTGAAGTAGGCCTATTTTTCTTCGATGGTTCGATCAACTTGCTTTTATGCTTAGATTTTAAACGTAAGTACAGGAAGGTTTGCATGGTTAACGACGTCTTCACCAATACTTCGGCTACCAAGAAGGAAATGTAAAAAGGGTTTTTTACCACGCGTAGGCATTGCCAGTACATCAAAATTCCCCTTTTTGGAATAGTTCATTAGTCCCTGCTCTACATTGTAATCATTATGGATCACGACCTCTTGTTGAGCATCACCGGCTTTATAAAAGAATTTTGAGATACGTTCCTCTATTTCAGTAGTACTTAGAAAGCGATCATATGGAGTATTGATATAAACCAGTTTCAACTTAGCTGAAAAAGCGGCTGCAAAGGCGATAACATTTTTAAAGGCTAAAATCGTATCATCGGTAAAATCACAGGCGAACAGGATTTTTTTGATTTGGAAGTCTTGGTTTTGTTCTTTTACTACAAGGACTGGCACATCTGAGGTCCGTACCACTTTTTCGGTATTGGAGCCTACAAAAATCTCGCTTATCCCACTTGTTCCGTGGGAGCCCATGACAATCAAATCAATATGTTGTTCTTGTGCTACTTTGTTCAACTCTTTGAATATTTTATAATTCTGGACGATTTGTTTTATTTTAATATCCTTTAAGTACGGTTTGTTCAAAAAACTTTTGAACCGCTTTCTGGCCAGCTCCATATAATATTTTGCCTCTTCATATTCTTGGGTCTCGTCTTTGGTTAGTACCGCTTCCGAGAGTCCTAACATATGTAGTACAACAATTTCGGCCTTCTGTAATTCGGCTATTTTTGCTGCGACCTCCAAAGCATAAGCTGAGGGTTCGGAAAAATCAACGGGTACGAGTATTTTCTTCATTTTAAATGGCTTTTTTACGTCTAGCGAATTTTTCTTTTCGCTTTCTTAACTGTCGGTCTAAATCGCTAATCGTTTCCGCGGCTGCCTTTTCAAAATTATCTTCGGTGGATTTGGCAAATAGCTGTGGACCGGGAGCGCTTAGTTTTATTTCACAGATTTTATCTTTTCCGTCCTTGCCTTGCCCTAGTTTAAAAAAAACATCGGCACGGATAACGAATTGATACTTATGTGCCATTTTTTGTAGGTTACGGGTTACAATCTTGCTCAGCGATTCGCTTTCTGGCATCTGTACATATTGGATGTGTATGGTCATGATATGTTCTTTAATGTTTCCATCCAAAAGTATCTATGCTATTCTTTTCATAAAATGATTTATATCATTTCAAAAGTTGCCGTTAATTCTAAATTTCACATCTCACTTTAAAAATGGAAATCATGGCTCTCAACTTTAATCAATATGCAACAGAAGGAAATACCTTTATAAAGGACTATGCAAAGGAAATGAATATGGCTAATGACCGCGACAAGGCGGGGCGCATTTTTACCGCCATCATGCACGCTCTAAGGGATATTATTCCACCGGAAGAATCGCTCCAATTCATTGCCCAACTACCCATGTTCTTAAAAGCGATCTACGTAAACGGATGGAATATCAAAAAGAAAAAACCCAAAGTAAGAAAAATGGCGGAGTTTTTGGATTTGGTCCGTGCCCATGATTGGCCGGCTGAAGTCAATGACTTTGAATATAGCGATGAGGTGGCAGAGCGCTATGTGGATACGACTTTTATTTATCTAAGAAAGTATGTTTCACTTGGTGAGATGGAGGACATTCGGGACAGTCTTCCCAAAGATTTGAAAAGCATGATCTATTCGAATTTGATGTTCTAATTAAACAAAAGGAGCAACTTATCTTTTTTGTTGACAGTGTTAAAACCGACCTGGCTTTACGGCAGAAAGGAAATCTTGCGCAATGGTCATCATATACTTCGAGCAATAGGTAATTCAGCTTTAGGTATTGACAATTAAGCAACCTCTTTTAGATGCGGTAAGACTGACAAATATCATTTTAAGAAAAGAACTGCGATACTACCTTCGAACAAACAAAAAACATAACAAGATGAAAGATATAGTACTAGTACTCGCTTTGCTTATTACAGCACCTTTTTTCGGTATTTCACAAACAGTTGAGAGTATGAACAAGCCCACATTAGATGGTCTCGACTGGGTAGCGCCCTTTAGCGAAGGCCTGGCCGCCGTTAGAAAGGGAAATCAATGGGGTTTTATTGATAAAACTGGAAAATTGGTCATAGACTTTAGGAGTGATATCGTCTGGAACGCCAACGTCAATACTACCAAGCCTGGTGTTGAAGGTGTCGAATATCCAAAATTTAAAGAGGGACTATGTATCATCCAAGAAATGAAGGAAGAAGATATACCCTATTATGGCTTCATGGATACCAGCGGAAAAGTTGTCATAGAGCCCGACTATTTGAATGTTACCGAGTTCGATGATGGTAAGGCAATTGGTATATATGGCAGAAAAGACTTTAGGGGAAAAAATAAGTTTCAATTGAATATCTACGATTACACCTTTACTGAAGTTTTGTTGAATGCCAAAGGGGAAATGCTTTGGCCCATTGCCGAAAGGCAGAATATCCTGATGTCCAAAAAACGCTACCAAACCCCGGATATAAGGGCAAAATTACTTTCTGAGAATTTACTTAGGGTAAAAAATGAAGAAGGTAAATGGGAGGTACGCAAAATAGATTTGAATCAACAAAATTAAGGATGATGGAACGATTAAGAGGTAAAGTTGCCATCATTACAGGTGGGGCAGGTGGAATAGGAAAAGCAACAGCAAAGCTTTTCTTGCATGAGGGCGCTAAAGTGGTCATTGTAGATCTAAATAAAGATGTATTGGAAAAGGCCAGTTTAGAATTAGACCATGAGAACCTATCGTATTGTGTTGCCGATGTTTCTAAAGCTACCGATACAAAAAAGTTTGTGGAACACACGCTGGAAGTATACGATAAAATCGACATCTTTTTTGCCAATGCCGGTATAGAAGGTACGTCAAAGCCTATAGCCGAATATCCCGATGAAATGTTCGATAAGGTCATAGCTATTAACCTTAAGGGGGTGTGGTTGGGTTGTAAGCATGTTATTCCCAAAATGGGAGAAGGCGGCAGTGTTATGATTACTTCTTCCGTAGCAGGTCTTAAGGGTTTTGCAGGTCTCGGTGCTTATGTGGCCAGCAAACATGGTGTTATCGGCCTCATGCGTGTAGCGGCCCTAGAGAACGCAGAACGAAAAATACGCGTAAACAGTATTCATCCAGGTCCCGTCAACAACGATATGATGCGGCGTATTGAAAAGGAAATGGATCCTGAAAACCCAGATCAAGTTATGAAAGGATTTGAGGCTACCGTGCCATTTGGAAGGTATATAGAGTCTAGCGAAATTGCCGATATGGCCTTGTTTTTGGCTTCTGATGAAAGTAAGTTCATTACGGGTTGTACCCATGTGGTTGATGGGGGAATGTTGACTTCATAAAAACCTAAAAAATGAAAGGTAAAACCATATTTCTTGGCATCCTTGGCTTAATCCTAGTAGCAATGATAGGTGCCTTTGCCTATTACGGTGGTTTTACAAAAATATCTCCTGAAATTATCCAATGTGGAGGCGAGACTTTGGTCTATGAAAAAATGACCGGAGATTACGCTCAGAGCGCTATCGTTTCGGATCGGGTGTACCAAAATTTAATCGATGACCACGGTATTGAAACCACAAAAGGTTTTGGCATTTATTACGATAACCCGAAGACTAAAGAAAAAAGCACATTACGATCTGATGTAGGATGCATTCTAGAAACTGATTTTGATAAGTTGGATGCCATAAGGGCTGATTTTGAAGTTTCCGAATATCCTCTCGGAGAATACCTTGTAGCCGAGTTTCCCAATAGGGGAATGTCTTCCGTGATACTTGGTATAATCAAAGTTTATCCCGCGTTGGAAAGATATGTAGAAGAAAATGGATATGAATCTGATACACCCGTCATGGAGATTTGGGACGTTCCAAATAAAAAAATAACGTACAGAAAACAATTGATAAAAAGAGGCTGAATCATCTAAAAAAATTGATACGATGAAAGCAAAACTACTAGTGTTACTTATTGTTCCACTAATTTGGAACTGTAAAGAAAATAAGGAAACGGCACAACCGCAAATCGACGAAGTAACGCAGCAACCCGTAGCAGTGACAAAGGTGCCTGCTGTCATAAGGGAACTAGCAAAATTTGCCGAACCAACTTTCTCCGATTCCACCAATATTGATTCATTGATGATTTTCAAAGAACTTGATGCAACCGGAACGGTTAACCCAATAGACATGACAAGGGCAATAGGCCTTTACAAGGCTATGATGAGACCAGGACAAGTAACTGTGATGCCGATATTTGAAATTAAAAACACGGATACTTCAATTCTACCCGTTCAAGGTAAGGGATTTGGAGGGGCCATCTGGGCCAATGTGCTGGTTGACCGAAAGTCTTTAGAAATCAAAAAAGTAGCTTTTGAACACAAAGCAGAATCAGAAGGGTATGGTGCCGCAATGACCCAATCGTCGTTTGAAAATCAATTCATTGACACAAAAATAAATTTTGAGCAGAAAATCTTTAATCTTCAAAAAGCAATTGAAAAGAGAGCTGATGATGGTATTATCGTGGAAGGTATTTCAGGAGCGACGATGACCAGTAAAGGGGCTGTTGAAATGATGAATGAAGGCTTGCGAAAATATCGCAACTATTTAGAAGGAGTATGAGTTTTAAGTTTTGAAAAAATGATTCCGAAAAAAATTATAACGGTCACCCCTGAAAATGTAAAGCAAGAAACCCTTTTTTGTGTCAAAGATATTACCAATCCGGGTTTTGAGAACAAACGGAAATGGTTTGAAAAAAGATATAAGGAGGGATTACAGCTGAAAATTCTTAAAAATGCCGATGACAAAATGATCGGCTTTATAGAATACGTTCCTGCCAAATATGCGTGGAGACCTGTTGATGCCGATAATTATATGTTCATTCATTGCATGTATGTTTACTCCAAAAAAGACCGGAACAAAGGCTACGGCACCCTGCTCATAAATGAAGCTGAAAGGGAGGCCAAGTCTAACAATATGGATGGGGTTTGTGTGATGACCAGTACAGGTGTTTGGATTGCCAACAAAAGTATTTTTGAAA
Organism: Maribacter aestuarii; assembly: GCF_027474845.2. Classification (NCBI taxonomy): domain Bacteria; kingdom Pseudomonadati; phylum Bacteroidota; class Flavobacteriia; order Flavobacteriales; family Flavobacteriaceae; genus Maribacter; species Maribacter aestuarii. Next base: position 1,045,445 of record NZ_CP107031.2, on the reverse strand, counting down.
ACAACGGGTTCATTGAAGTTGACCGCAGAGGAAGGTTTGAATTGTTGTCAAAAAAATGGAATACCACAGCGTCAAATCCTACCCTTATAGACTGGACCGCAGAACAAGAAAAATATCAAGGCTGGCATTTGCTATATGCTGATCAATGTCCTTGGCAAGAAAAATCGGTTGAAGCTATTTTGAATGTAGCCATGGACCATGATATTGATCTCAAAGTAGAGAAAATAAAAACGGCGAAAGAAGCCAAGCATGCGCCTTCGGGCTATGGGGTTTTTAACCTTTTACATAATGGAAAGTTGTTGGAAGACCATTATATAAGCGCTACCCGATTCAGAAATATTCTCAAAAAAGAACTTTCAACAAAAGAGAAAATTAGAATGTAAGCGATTGGTACTTTATGCAGTATAGGGGGTCATGAAATTAATTATAGGGTCATGAAAAAACGAAACGAAGATAGTACGGTTATCGTGAAAAGAAATGAAGAATGTTGTGCGACCTTTCATCCTGAAAAATGGGATAAAAAAACCTATCATTGGGACCGTAAGAAATTTATCAAAGCATCGGTGCCTACACTTTTTCATATTCCCTTGCCTCCCATGATTGGTAATAAGGTAACAAAAATGATGAGGCTAGCGGAAGATTCTAATAGTCTTGCTGCCAATAAAGAGGATGTTCTCTTATTGTTCTCGGATCCAAGTGCCTTTAAAACGGACTTATTTTTGTCTGTGGAAAATTTTATAATGGAGGCAGAAAATATCAATCTTTCGGGCACTTTCGTTAGCAAGGTTTTTGATGGGGCCTTTAAAGCGGTTCCAAAATTCATCAAACAGATGAATGCTTATTTGGATAAGCAGAAACAAAAGGCTAAAAATTATTATGTGCACTACGCCTATTGCCCAAAATGTGCCAAAAAAGAAGGGCATAATTATATGGTATTGTTTGCAGAATTGGAGGGGTAAATATAGTATTGAAAACATCATAAAAGCATATGAATTCTAAAAATAGAATACAGTGGCTTTTATCAGGAGATATTTCCATTCGATATCAAGTATACCGTGATCTGCTGTTAACAGAGCGCGATGATTTAAGAAAACGAATTGCCTCTGAAGGCTGGGCGGCCCAATTCCTCTCAAAACGTAAACCAGATGGAAATTGGGGCCAAAAGTTCTATCAACCCAAATGGACATCCACCCATTATACCCTGATCGACTTACGCAGCCTTTGTATGGCGCCGGATAATTCACTCATTAGAGAATCCATTGCTATAATCCTGAAAAATGAGAAAGCAAATGATGGGGGTATTTTACCAACAGGCGCAAAGCAATTGAGTGATCAATGCATTAACGGAATGTTCTTAAACTATGCTTCTTATTTCAAAACCAATGAAAAAGAATTAAAATCTGTTGTTGATTGCATGTTGACCCAAATAATGCCCGATGGAGGCTTTAATTGCCGATTAAACCGTTCCGGTGCAAGGCATAGTTCGCTACATACAACGTTATCTGTATTGGAAGGTCTTACGGAATATGTAAATAACGGATATAAGTATCGGTTGGATGAGGTGCAAAAAGCGATTCGATTATCCCAAGAATTTATTTTACTACATCAGCTTTATAAATCGGACAGAACCGGAAAAATCATCAATAAAGACTTTTTACAGCTATCTTATCCTAGACGTTGGAGGTACGACATTTTAAGTGCTTTGGATTATTTTCAATCTGCAAAACTTCCGTGGGACAAACGCATGCAACCCGCCATTGAGGTGCTCTTACAAAAGAGAAACAAAGATGGCACATGGAACGTACAGGCCAAACATCCCGGGCGAACACATTTTGATATGGAAAAAGCTGGGAAACGCAGCCGGTGGAATACTCTGAGGGCACTAAGGGTATTGAAACATTTTGGCATTGAGGAACCACAATTTTCTTTTGTCTGATTTTTGTCATAGGATGCTTTTCTATTCGTTCCGATATTGCCATATGAACTGAAATTACAATACTATGACAAACAAAAAAGAGGACAAAAGTAGCTGGGCCATTGGTGGAATGACCCTAATTGGCATTGGTGTCGGAATGATATTTCTTCAGACATCACCATTGCTATTGGTGGCTTCGGTGCTGGTTGGTTTAGGTTTGGGGCTTCTAATCGCATCCTTGATGTCGAGAAGAACGGAACTTTAAAATCTTATAAGCTTCTCCAAACCAATTTTTTAATTGAATCATTTGACCATTTATCCGGGTTTGGTAATACAATGTACTCAAGAAATTCTTATGCCTATCTTTTCAATTTTGCAAACCAGTCGGAATGCACTACTAAGAGTATTCCAAAATAAAGCTCATGAAGGCAATTTTATACGAAAATTATGGTCCTCCAGAGGTTTTGCAACTTAAGGATATTGCAAAACCTAATCCCAAGAACGATGAAGTGCTCATTCAAATAAAAGCCACTACGGTTACTTCTGGTGATGTGCGCATGCGAAAGCCGGATCCAGCCATATTGGTGAGATTATTCGCTGGAATCTTTAGGCCTAAAAAAAGATTTTGGGAGTTGATATTGCTGGTGTGGTTGAAGAGGTTGGTAAGGATGTGATGAAGTTTAGAAAAGGGGACGCTGTTTTTGGGTCGGTCTACGGTGGTAATTCAGGTACCTATGCCGAGTACGCCTGTGTACCTGAAGATCGCGTGCTGGCTATAAAGCCGGCTAATGTAAGTTTCCAAGAGGCCGCTGCTATTTATTTTGGAGGAAATACCGCATTGTATTTCCTAAGAAAGGCAAATATTCAGAGTGGACAAAAGGTCTTGATTTATGGAGCTTCGGGTAGTCTCGGCACGTATGCGGTGCAGCTTGCTAAGTACTATGGCGCGGAAGTTACGGGAGTATGCAGCACTGCAAATCTTGAAATGGTAAAATCTTTAGGTGCCGACAAGGTAGTTGATTACACTAGAGAAGATTTTACCAAAAACGGAGAGATATACGATGTCATATTTGATACCGTGGGTAAGAGCCCGTTTTTAGGATGTGTAAGGGCACTCAAAAAAAGAGGGGTCTATCTGAGATCGGTTCATATGTCACTAAAACCTATCCTTTTAGGATTATGGACGAATATAACGAGCGACAAGAAGGTGATAGGTGGGGTCGCAAGCGAAAACACGGAAGACCTGATTTTTCTTGGTGAGCTTGTTGCGCAAAATATGCTGAAACCGGTCATAGACCGGATTTACTCTTTGGAGCAGGCGGCAGAAGCACATCGCTATGTTGAAAAGGGACACAAAAAAGGTAATGTGGTCATTTCCATAACTCATCCTACTTTTTCTTCAAAACTATCCTGACTAAAATGATGAATAACACACTATTGAAATACATGCTTTCCCTACAATTAGATTTTAATGTTTGTGGCAAATCGAAAGTGAGTACGTGCAGCCAGAGTTCGAGAGTACTATAATTACCAATCTAGAGTCTATCGTCTAATAGTGTTTGGGCCGTTCGAAATATGAAGTCAGTTACGGGTATACTTGATGGAATTCTTTATAAGACCAAAGAATATGACAACAAAATAATGACCATCAAGGAGTAGAATCTGTTTGGGCAGGGAGTCTTTTTCTTTGAACGAGCAACCAGATACTCAGTGAAAGTTCCGCAACGGCCATTGTTAACATTGTAATAACATTAAGAGCTTCAGGCAGCTGAAAATCCACAAAGAATATGATATAGGTAAAAGATGCAACCACCAACAAAACACCGAGGATTTTAGGGATATAAGCTGACTTGAAGACCGAATATCCAAGTATAAAGATGTGCAAGGCAAAAAATACGTATCCAAGGAGTTTTATAGATGCATAGCCGTAAGCATCGATACTTTTGAATGCTAAAGCGAGCACTCCCATTATCAAAGTTAAAGCGTATAACAACCTAAGAACCGTGGTTAACGATGCAAGATGCTTATTCGCAGGTTTTAAAACTACATAAAGGGCGATAGCAATAATCGCATCAAGGACCAGTACAAGTAGATAACCCACAACAGCATAACCGAAAAGTCTCTCGTTAGCCTGAATATCGTTCGACAAAACTTTTGTATCGCCCGGTACTACAAAATTGGCCAAAAGAAAATCATCAACTATGGTTACGATGAGAACCGAGGTGATAAATGCAATCCCGACAATCATTGCCGCTTTGCTGGTCGATAAATTAGTGATGAGGTTATTCATATCGTCACTGTTGCGGGTATGAGTTAAGCAGTCTCCTGTGTTGCCTGGAACCTTTGAATCATTTGAACTATAGATTCAATACTGGCTTTATCGACATGGTCGAAACCATAGCGCTCTTCTTTACTAGCCGCTGGATCAGGATTGATTAGGGAGCCGATATACAGACTCAGTCGGATCGTCCAACTGACTTTGGTGTGGTCTAACCTACCGCCAAGGGCTACATGTTCCATTTGCTTTAATAATAGACTAGGAAAGGAAGCGGCAACCCATCTTTCGAGTTTGTCGCTAGGCCCAGCACCGGAGACCGAGAATAAAATTCTTGAACGTCCCTTGAGCTTAGATAAATTTGCCTTGGCCCATTTTCGGATAGTAAGCTTAAAATAGATAATTGAACTACCCAATATTATAAAATCAAATTTGGAGGGATCTGCATCGGCATCTTTGATATCGAATACTGGTAAGCCAGTGGCTTCGCCAATCCAGTTGGCGTATTGTTCCGTACTTCCGTACTTACCTGAGAAGAAAATGGCACCTTTCATACTACTTTGTTTTTGTCGTTAATTTTTCAATATTTCACCCGCTTATTGTTGTCTCTGTTCGCAAATCTTCCTTATTATGCGAATAGTGCACATGGATATTCGGATATAATTTTAAGAACTGTTGTATCGCTTTAGATGATTTATAGACGTCTTTCAACCCTTGTTTTCCGTAATCGGTATTGACTTTTATTCCATTTTCAACCGCCCAACGGTTCAATTCGGCATCTCCAACGATGAAATTGGGCGTTGGCTGATTATTGATCAGGTATGCAATATGGTCTTTTGTATGCCCGGGTGTTGAGATGGCAAAAAAACTTGCATCTTCAAAAACATCCAAGACTTTTTCAAAAGGTTCAAGAGCGCATCCTTTCTTATCAAAATCCAAAAGCTTGATTTTCTTTCCTTTCAAATGCCTACCTGCAATCAAACTATAGTAAAAGGTATTTTCTTTTTTTCCAAAATAAACGGTACAGTTTGAGTTTAAAGAAGTCAACCCTGATGTATGGTCGGGATGCACATGAGTAAGGAATACATGAGTGGGTTCGATACCCAATCTTTTCATATGATTTTCAAAATCCTCACCAGACAGCTGAGAGTATCTTATACTGTTCAGTTTTTGAAAAATCTTCATTATAACCGGTAAATTCCCATAGGGTGGATTATCGGTAAAAGATCTGCTAAAACCACAATCTATTAGAATATCTCCTTTTTCAGGATGTTCGAAACTAAAAGCCATCATATCACAATCCAAAGCCGTATTCATATCAAAATTTTCGGGAAAGGATGTTGTGTCAGCATATGTTTTGATTTTTCCAGTAATTCGACCAGTATTGAATGCGTTGAATTCCATCGGCTTTGCAGATGCAAAAACTTCTCTCCAATTCGTGTATTTTTTCATGACATTCTCAATAAAATTTTCCCCCCGGTCATTTGATTTTTATAATCTCGGATGGCTTCCTTCACATCTTGTAGCGGATAGATTTTTCTGATGTCACTTTTGAGATGTGTTGCTATTTGTTTCTGTGCGCGTTTCCACAATTGCATTGTTTTAAATATACCTTGTTCGCTGATCCACGGACCGAGCCAGAAACTATCAATGCTCTTATTTTCGAATATTAAAACACCCGGACTTGCTTGAATAGCTTGACGGGAAAGTGCGCTGAACACGGTGACCTTGCTGTTTTGAGGCATCGCTTGTAATAGCTGATTCGTTAACGGACCAGCCACCGCATCAAATGCTAGATGCGCATTGGTTTGATTACAGACATCATATAGTTGTTGTTGAAATCCTTCATTAGAACTATTTAAAACAATGTCGGCACCTTGAGCTTTGAGAAGTTCTACTTGTGCATCCCTTCGAACAACATTTACGATTTGTATTCCTTCGTTTCGCCCCAGACGGTTCACCTTTTGGCCCAATGAACTCGCTGCAGCTGTCAATACTATTGCCTTATGTCCACCTTTTTTTGAAATGTCTATGAAGGCACTGGCCGTAAGAGGGTTAATAAAGGACATTGCTCCTTGCTCTAAGCTCAATGATTTGTTCAAAGACAAAACACCTCCCTTTACGCTTTTAACCACATACTCCGACCAAACACCTCCGCCTGTTCCCCAACCTGTACAGGCAACCCTTTTCCCAAGGAAATAGCGCGCCATTACTCCCGGTCCGGCAGCAATAACCTCTCCGGAACCTTCTCCACCCGGAACTATGGGAGTAGGATCGTTAAAACCATAATTACCTTCTAGCGTGGCCAGATCGGATGGATTTATCGGTGCGAAGGCAACTTTAACCAACACTTCGTTCCTACCTGGTGTTGGTACCGGTCTTTGTTCGATACTTATGGCATCGACACCGGAGTAGTCATTAAGAACGGCCACGGTCATCGTTTCTGGAATCCTTATTTTTTGCATATGATTTTCTGTTATCTAAATCCTTAGATTTTTTATTTATAAAGTTAAATATCACCAACCCTGAGTATATGAATCGATACGACCAAGCGGGGCGTAATTAATCATCAATCAACTCGTATTATTCTTTTCTGGAATATGGAATCCTTTTACAAATAACCACAGAGGAAAAACAAGAATCTCCCATAATCCCCCTGGAACATATAAAATTGCTCCTAATCCATCAGCTGTATCTATCAATCCAGCAATATCAAGCACAGCACTCACTAGTAGTAATAGGTATCCGATTCCACCCCAAATCGATAAAAATCTTGGGACAAGTCTTGATGTATAAAGTGCGTAACACAGAAATAAACTGCCAATCCCCAATAAGATCATAGCTATTTGAAAACCATAATTTTTGACTTTCAAAGCTAATATGGTAGCAGTCACAAAATTGGAAGAACCTGATTCAATTATTGCTTCTCCTTCTAAAGCAATTAAATAAAGATAGCAAATAGGCCCAATTATAAGGAGTACACATTCTATGACTCTAAAAACTAAATAAGTAATGGCGATAGATTCATTTTGTTTCTTAATAACTGGATAGAATGCTATTGCAATGAAAACTATTCCGATAGCCATTATTAATATTGAAAATACCCCTGTTAAAAGTTTACGTTCCACATGTAAAATATTGATAATTGGGCTTTTTAATTCTGGTTCAACGAAATAAGCATCTATCATTCCAACTAGCATAGTGGCGATAAACAATACTCCAATACTGATTGCATTTTTCTTATATGTTTTCATAATTGCAATTTTGATTATCTACATATTAAAATTGTCTAAATACATCTCGATTCCATGGCACACATCAATTGGTGTACGTAATGTTGTTAATGAAAGGAGATAGAACATATATACATTATAGTGCTTACTTGCTTGTTTTATTCTGAACTAAACCATAGGTCCAAATATTATGGCCTCATCCCCCTTAGCCATAAACTCACAGCTTTTGGAAAAGCTGCTGCCATCAAGTTCAATATGAAACCGTATGCTATCTTCCTCTGGAGAGGAAACAACAGGAAGCCAGCGATAGGGTATATCCAACTCGGTTACTTTGGGCTGTAACAAATTAAGAATGGCGTGCTGCCCTTTTTGGTTTTGGAATTTGGTCGGTTTTTCAAAGCGTAATTCCATAGTTTTATCATTGATTGGTTTACGTTCCAAGAGAGAAACCATTCTCTCATCAACATAGGTTGAATCATCGCATGCTGACCATATTTTGTCCTTGTTCATTTGCAAAGCAGCTAAGAATCCTCCCGTGATGCTTCCTTCGAATCCTCCACCTGGAAAGGCCCATGCCGATGCGAAATACAAATTGGGTATCAGGAAATTGTTTCTGAATCGCTTGTCCCCTGTTTGTTTTTTGGTTTGGGCAAAACCATACACCGACCCACCGGGATTCAAAGTATATCGTTGAATTGTTTTTGATGTAGAAACCTCGTAGTATTCTATACTTGCCCGAATTCCAGGAAACTGTTTCTCCAATCGTTGTAATAGTATCTGGGCCACTTCTTCCTTCTTCACCTTGTAGTCTTCCTCGTTCAAACCTTCCCAGTCTTGCAAGTAATCGACCGTACAGATTACTCCTTCCGTTTTGTCAGGTGGTGCCAGTTGGGCATCTACCTTACCATAGTCTACAAAAATGAATCTGCGCTTCGACCAATCGCCCTGATGGTTGGGCTTGACGTCCTTTAAGGATTTGACATCCTCACCCTCAATGACATTCGAGTAATGTTTCACTCCGAATTCCTCCAGATCCTTGCTGAAACCGAGGTACATGCACAATAGCGAGCAAGAATTGATTTTGTCACCGATACGTTGCTTCAAAGAACTGGCAAAGGGCTCATCCAGCAGAGCTGGTACCAAGGGAATGGCGCAATTGGCGATTGCATTATCACAGGAAATAGTAACGGGTTCCAAATGGTCGTTAAATCGATCACGGAAGGTGACTCCCGTCACTCGGCCGTTCTCAGTAACGATTTTCTCTGCCTTTTTACCAAGTAGCACAGTGCCACCCTGCTTTTCAATGAATGTGGCGAGATGATTGGACAGCTGTTGGGACCCCCCTTTTATAAAGTGACCACCATTTTGGATAAAGCCAGAGAAAGGCAACCCATAGTAGAACATCGATAGGGAATAGGGATCATCGCCCCAATACGCAAGGTGTGCCACCAGATCGATCTTTGCATTTTCATTGGTGATGTACTTATCCAACCAGGATCCTACCGTATGTCTATCGGCTTCCACAAGATTCGGGTAGAGCAGGGGCATCAACGGATAGATGAGCTTTTTTACCCATCGCGAACGCGGTTGACTAGTCCCTTCTTTTCTGATTCCTGCGAGCACTTTTAAGAAGCGCTTGATGCCTCTTGCATCCTCTGGGTATCTGTCGATCAAGGCCTTGGTCACTGCATCATAGCCGTGCGGGAAAACGAATTTCCCCCGATCTGAATAGGCAGCATAGAATTCGGGTACTTTCAGTAGGTCGACCTCTTGATCGACATCAAGCATTTCGAAAATTTGTGGAATTGTACCATTCTCTACGATGCCGCTCATTTCGTGCAGGCCGACTTCAATAATGAAATCGCCTCGTTTAAAGGTGGTGGCACACCCACCGGGCTTGTGGTGTTGCTCTAATAACAGCACTTTCTTTCCAAATTTTGAAAGGGTAGCTCCAGCAGTAAGCCCTGCCAACCCACCTCCGATAATAATAGTATTGTATTTCATTTTGACATCATTAAAATTCTATGTTGTGGCCACCTCCATGCCAATCTGATAATCTGCAACAGTAAAATCAATTCCAATAGCTCATAAAACCGCCAATAAAGCCAAGTATCTCCCTCGCCTATAAATTGGGTACCGATAAGCACAAGAATGTGGAATATACCTGCAATGATATTCGCCCAGCGGTTTGACCGTACCTTTAAGGTTGCCGAAAGCAGAACCATAAGCCCTGGAAGTGCCATAAGCACAGCCGCGCCAAATAAAATTGGCTGTGTAAAGTACATCCCTTGCGAGTGGCCTTCTGTAAGTTCTGCGACATGACCAGGCTGATACAGTGACAAAATATCATTGTAGATATATAAGAACATCAAGGCTATCCAGAACAGAGCGAGCTTGACTTTCACATTTACTCGATAATCGAGATTTGAATGTTCCAAGGCTTTCCTCGCAAAACTCGGGTCTTTTCCTTTTGGAACGCCTCGCGGGCTTGCCCCGGGGTCGTTTACTTTTTCGTCAGGCATATTTTGAAATTTTGTCATTCTGCCTTGACGAACCTCCACTTATAATAATAGTGTTGTATTTCATGGTCGTTTATTTATTACAAATCCACCGTCGTAGGCCAAGCGTACGATACTTGCAGATATCCACTGGGAGAACAAGAAAGAATGGGATAAACTTTCTACAGATATGCAAATGATAGGTTGAAAATACTACCGGAAAGTCAATTCTAATATGATGAAAATCAGTCCAGTTAATTTTTGGTGCTTAGAAATTATTTGGATGTCAATTAGTAATCCTCCTAGAATTATTTGTGTTGACTGACTACAGTCATTTACTAGCGTAGATGCATTAAATACCTTCTGAATTAGGGATGAAGACTATTTGGCTTAAAATAATTTGATGTTAACCTTGCGCAACTAAATCATGGGTGGTCTTAAAAAATTGATTATCAATCATCTGAAACAATTTGGAACCCTTGGAATACTAATGGTTCTAGTTTTATCTGGTTTGGGTTTGTTATTGTATTCGAAGGGTTCCCACTTTCAGCGTTTTATTGGCGAAATTCATCCGCTCATAGCTATGGGGTCAAGTGTTATTCTGGGTTTTATATCGCTATCCTTTCTGCTGTCCAAGAAATGGTTCACCATTCATAAAAAGTATCCGATTAAAAAAGTATTTCCCTATGCTGGGCTTACCGTGTTCTTTGCATTGGTGGCTATACTTATAGATATTAATATTGTGTACCCAGCGGATATGAATATCCCATTTCCTGAATCGTTACTGTTTTATCCAATCATCGCTTTTTTGGTGGAGATTATTTTCCATGTGGTGCCTATGACATTGCCCTTGGTCACATCAACTTTCATTTTTAAAAGGTCCGTCTATGATAGGATTGTTTTACCCTACATTTTGATTGTGGCGCTCGTTGAGCCAACATATCAGGTTGTTTTTATGGAGAGCTACACCACCTGGGCAACAGGTTCTGTTTGGGTCAACCTTTTTTTCTTTAACATAACCCAACTTTTAACATTCAAGAGATATGGTTTCATCAGCATGTATGCCCTTAGGCTGCTTTATTATTTGATTTGGCATGTCGTATGGGGCGTATTGCGCCTGGAACTCTTGTTTTAATTTACAAGATTTCACGACTTATTTTAGATAATTTAACTGGAATCAGGAGATGCTGGGAAAGCTATTTTGCATGGGAGTCGTGGTATAAAAGTTCCGCCCGCTTTTTTATTCCAAAACACATTTTCCGGTCCATGGCAAAAACTACCGGCTCCGTTAACGGTCCAAACATTAACTTGTTTTTGATGTTTGGGGCATAATCTACCCTGTTTCTGGAAATTAATCGGGAGTGGTTCTCGTCTATCGCTTCAACAAACCAAAGCCAGGTAAGGTGCAAATAGTTTTTTGGGGCAGGTCCCTTAGGGTCATACTTTTGGTTACTATCCATGTCAAGTGAATTCTCTATTGCCATGGCGTGCCCAGGTTCGCAAATGACGATAGGTGTGCAATCTCCGGGGGCGAAGGCAACGCTATCGTCGATGGTGGGATTTTGAAATTTGGGCAGCACTACGTCCGAATTATAAATTTGTAAACCGATTAAATTCTCCAAAGCTTCGTACGAATAAAACCCGCCTTTTCCTTGACCGATTTGCGCTATCCAAGGCCATACATATTCTGTAGGGGCATTAATATTGATTGCATGGGTGAATTTCGATTTTGGCGATTTAATGATTCCATCACCTGGAAGCGGTCGTTTAGCTTCTTCTTTGCTGAGTCCCCATCGTGCTCGCAGGGGTTTCAGAAAAAATGTAAGGTAACAGGCGATGATAATGGCAACGCCTTCTAGGCCTTCAAGTATTTGAGCAAAAGTAAATCGGGGATTATCTTTTTTCATAGTGAAATACTAGAGCTAAAAGTCCATATAATTTACAGTATCAATATTCTTCCCAATACGCTATTCAAGGCCGAAACTACGATATACAAACTTTCCTTTCAGAAAACAATGACGACGGATTTTTGTATCGATGGTTTCACCCAAATTGTAGCCGAAATCGGCAAGTTGGTAATTGGGTCCACTACATTGTTTTTAATATTATTTCCTGCCACTAGATTTCGCTTAAGATTTTAGTGGAAATCCGAAAAATATGAAGGCTAAATATAGAATTCTTTGCGATTATTCTATATGACCTAAATCATAACTTGACAAATACATTATTGATTACTTGCAGGTTTATTAAACGATGACATGTGGGCCAATGAAAACCAAAACAGAACTATTTTTAGAATTGTGGCAGGAAGCCCGAACACGGTTTTCAAATCAACTTGTAAAACTTTCCCAAGATGACCTGAAAAGGAAACTCCCGCCATCAGTGAATAGTGTCGGATTTCTAATTCGACATATTGGGGACGTCGAATTGCTCTTTGCAAAAAACGTCTTTGGTGCCAAGGAAGTTAGGGTTACTGCGAAAACTGTGATTGCCCAGAAAGATACAGGCGAATGGACAAACTTGGACGAGTTAAGGGAATATGTAAACCGTGCAGCCCAAACCCTAAAATCCATTGTAAAGGAACAAACAGACACGGATTGGGAAACAACTATCACAACAAAGGAATTCGGTACTAAAACCAAGGCCCAGGCATTTGGAAGAATCGTATCGCACACCAACCATCATGCAGGGCAAATGGCGATTATTATTAAATATGGAGTTTAATCGGTAATGCCCCTTGGGGCAAGCCCGGGAGGCATTAAAATGAAAATTCAACTTAGATTTGGACGCAAGTGTCGGGATATTTAAATTTCGATTAATGAGTAAAATGGCTTTTGGTTCAGTAATAAGATAGTTCTGATCAGTTCATAAATTAAAAAAATGGGAAAGGAAGTGGAAAATACAAAGACCATCGACAATTATTTAGACAGTCACTACATCCATCGTAGTAATTGGCTAAGAGCAGCAGTTTTAGGCGCAAATGATGGTATCTTATCAACTGCAAGTATAGCAATCGGGGTCGCCGCAGCAAGTGATAGTAGGGAGACTATTTTATTGGCAACCTTAGCGGGGCTGGTTGCCGGTGCATTATCGATGGCCGCTGGGGAATATGTTTCGGTCAGTTCTCAAACAGATGTTGAAAAGGCAGATATTGAACGCGAAAAACAGGAATTGGAAGAAACGCCGGAAGTTGAGTTGCAAATACTAGCGCAGATTTATGAAAAAAGAGGCCTAAAAAAGAAAACTGCCCAAAACGTTGCAAAAGAACTAACAGAGCACGATGCCCTTGGGGCACATATTCGAGACGAATTGGGTATCAACGAAATAAGTCAGGCTAACCCCATACAGGCTGCTTTTGCTTCAGGTGCGGCATTTACCGTTGGTGGACTATTACCATTACTAGTTGTACTTTTTTTGTCATTAGAAAGCATAGAGTATACGCTTTATGGTTTTGCCCTTTTCTTTTTGATTTTATTAGGGGCACTTGCCGCTAAAACTGGAGGTTCCAGTGTAGGTAAAGCAGTCGCTCGGATTACGTTTTGGGGAACTGTGGCTATGGGGTTAACGGCATTGGTTGGCTATCTGTTTAATGTGAATGTCGTATAAATAACCAAATAATACCATGATTGATTTCAGACCGCTCAATAATTTGTCGGTTCATTTAGATCATCTTATAAAAGGCCGCTTATGGCTCAAGGTAATTATTGGCCTAGTTGTAGGAGCGGGAATCGGAGTGCTACTCAATCCATCTGTAGGGTTGCTTTCAGAGACTGTTAGTTTGCGCCTTGCCGATTGGCTCGACCTGCCAGGTCAAATTTTTATGCGTTTGGTTCAAATGATCATGATTCCATTGATATTTACATCAATTATTACAGGAATTGTGAGTAACAGTTCAGATAATCTTAAAACCTTTGGTCTTCGACTATCGCTATATTTCATTTTAACTACTGCTATTGCCATCATGATAGGCCTGGTCGTAACATTTATTTTTAAACCTGGCCAGTATATTTTTAAGCTAGGTGGATTTCCAAATAGTGGCGAAAGTCAAATAACACCCGCTGATAAAACCAACCTTATTGAGGATATCCCAAATGCGATATCAAACCTTATCCCAAGTAATCCCCTAGAGTCCATCTTGACTGGTGAAATGTTGGGCGTTGTAATTTTTACGATTATTATTGGTGTAGCCATTACCCAACTCCGTCAGGAAACAGCAAGCCCTATCATTCGTTTCTCGGAGGCCATTCAGAAAATCTGTATGATTATAGTATCGTGGGCCATGCTGCTGGTGCCCTATGCTGTATTTGGCTTGATGGCAGCCTTACTATCCAGGACAAGTGTTCAAATATTCCTTGGTTTGGGATATTATATTATCGTAGTTGTGCTGGGTCTGATGATATTATTGGTATTCTATTTGTTGGTTGCCTTGGTCGTTACCAGGAAAAACCCCCTCAAGTTCTTGAAGGCGATAAGGGAACCACTACTATTGGCATTCTCCACTGCCAGTTCAGCAGCCGTTATGCCTCTTTCCATGAAAACAGCAGATGAAAAATTGGGGGTTTCCTCTAATATCAGTGATTTCGTCATCCCGGTCGGCGCCACCATTAACATGGATGGAACGGCATTGTTCCAATGCGTAACAACTTTATTTCTGGCTCAGGCCTATGGCATTGAATTGACAATAATGAGCCTTCTGTTAATTACTTTTACCGTTGTGGCCGCCTCTATAGGAACACCGGCAATTCCTGGAGGTGGAGTTATTATACTTGCTTCAGTATTGCAAAGTGCAGGAATTCCGGTTGATGGTCTACTCATTATTATTGGAATAGACCGGATTCTGGGTATGTTTAGAACCGCAGTGAATGTAACGGGAGATTTGACGGCATGCTTAGTATTTGAAAAACTTATTGAAGCCAAATCGAATGCTGATATATTAGCGGACAATAACCAAACTGCATTGAAAAATAGTTCGTAAAGGTCACCGAAATCTTGTTTTTTAAAAAAGTCCGATAAAGCTAACTTTTTACGGGCCCACTTTAAATTGTATCTCTAAAAATATTGTTTGTTGTTTAATGGGGATTATCCTGTTTAAAACGGGACTTATTTATAGATGATTTTCCATTGCATTTAGGGTTAAAAAATCATGCTTAATGAAATATCATTTACATTACTTCCAAACTAAGGTATAGAATTGATTGCAGCAACTATTAATGGATGAGGAAAGGAAATCTCTCTTGAACGGATAGTAAAAGAGGATAACAGTATTGGTTTTGATACAAAGGAATACATAATCAGAAACAGAAGTTTTTATACAAACAACCCGCCCTATCATCTTAATAATTTGGGAATTGGCCAAAGTCAACAATTAATAGGTATTCTCAAAGAATAGAAACCGAATACTAGCCTTATACCTATTACAAGACAATTCCATTATCCAGCCAAAGTTGAATGAGAGTATCGTTATTGGAAATATCCACAAGGTGGAATTTGGAAAAGCTTTTAAAAACCCTTGATTCCTTGAGAGGTTCTATGCAAACTGATCCTGGGGAAAGGTAATTGGAATGTATCAGAAACAATTCGCCTTCGCTTTTTAGAAGATAGCCCACATGTCCCACGTCAAAGCCAATAAAGTGGATTCCTTCCTGGGTTATGCGATCAATTTCCGCAAACGCTTTTTCAGGACTATCCTGTGCAACACTATAAATTTCTGAGCCGCAACTTATAACTTTAGCCTCGTCTATTGGGGATTTTTGCGCTAATTTAAAACGGTTAAGTTGTATGCCCATATCCCGTAGCGTGGTGGAGATGAAATAACCACATGCAATCTCGCCTTGGTTTGGCACAGCAGTATGTCCCCCAAAACTCCAAGGAGTGCCATACCAATGGGGAATGATCCTATCTACTAATTGAGTCGTGAACTCTGATTTAATGCTGTCAAGAGAAATTTTCCCTAAGCGCCGCGCTTCTCCCAAGCGTTTTCGCAATTGGTCAATTCCTGCTTTGGTATCCTTGTAGGATAGGGTATCCAGATTCGTTTCTACATTCGATTTCAATGTGTCGTTGAATACTATTGTGTCAAAATTTGGTACAGGTCTTGTATCATCGATGCTATGCTCAATAGCTGATTCTATTATAGGTGGCATGTTGACATCGAAACCTAACAGTAGTAAAAAGGAAAAAAATAACATGTTTATTTTTTATAAATAGTTAAGATGAACCTCCATAAATCTAACGGTTTATTCTTAAACGAATTTCAAAAGGAACGTTAATTTTTCATGTATTTCCTAGCTAGTACCTACATTAGATACTAAGATTAACGGCCCACCAGACTTCATAGTCGCTAGGTACTAATGGACGATAACTCTGAAATCCTTGGTCGGCAATTTTTATGCCGACAATGACATTATCCTTGTCATATACATAATCCATGAAAATGAACGAATGTCCATAAGGATCAAGTTTTTTAACATCTACGCCTTGCACTACCAATTCATAGTCTTCTTTTAACCGCCAAACTTGCATGAGTGCTCCAGGTCTTAATTGACCACTCCAAATTCCTGATGAATCAACTAACGTACCCATTCCTGCATAAGCAATAGCACCAGCATTGCCCTTACCCCTATATTTTTCTGGAAGGCTTCGCCATCCTTGTTGTGGCGCCGAAGCAGATGCGTAAAGCATATTGAACACCTGTTTGGGAGTGAAGGATTTTGTGGCTATGCTATCCGGTAAATCTTGATACAGCGAATGGCCATGAACTTGTTTATAAGCTTTTTCAAAACGTGTTTTGCTTACGGTAAGACAATGGCCACCAGGTGTTTTTTTTGACTATTGCGATAATTTTCTACAATTTTATCCGAGACAGCGCTTTTTATCGCTGAAAAATCAAGTATTCCAAGTTCTTTGCGAGAATTATCTTTTGATGCAATTTTGTTTTCTCCGTTCGTTCTAACCTTTTGTAGCAATGAATCGCCCGAAACTGATTTTTGGGACATATTGACATCGGACTCTCTCAAAATCTGGTAATGAGCATGCAAACCGTATTCTTCTGTGGTGCCCTCACTAGTGCTGGACATTTCTGATTTTTGAGTAGTATTGAGATTTCTTGTTTGCTCCTCGATATTTTTTGTTGAAGTACAGCCCAAAGTAATTACACACAATAAAAACAAGTTTCCGACTGGATTAAAAAGAGTCTTTCTCATAAACATACCTTCTTTATTTTGTTATTTATTCCATGATTTCTTCCGTAAGTGTTTTGTCGAACAAAAATATTGTCAAATCTATTTTTTTGAAAGCTCTATAAAGGTAATCTCTGGTCGCATGCCCAATCTACCTGGAAAGCCCATCCAACCCAACCCCCGGGTTACATACAGATATTGGTTGGCTTCCTTATATAGACCTGCCCAATGTTCGTATTTATACTTTATAGGGCTCCACTTTTTGGTTTTAAAGTTAATACCCGCCTGCATGCCATGGGTATGGCCGGAAAGGGTCAATGCTATGTTGGTATGGTGTACTACTTCTTCGCGCCAATGTGAAGGGTCGTGCGAAAGCAAAATTTTGAAGGAAATATCATGGACGTTTTCTAAAGCCTTCTGTAAATCCCCATATTGCTTAAAAGGTGGATTCCCCCAGTTTTCTACGCCTATGATAGCCATGTGTTCGTTTGTATATTGAAACCGCTCTGCTTCGTTCATCAATAGTTTAAAATCAATTTTTTGATAAAAATCCTGAATATTTTCGAAGTTGATTCTTTTTTCATCTTTAGTGGGCCATTGGCTGTAGTCTCCATAATCATGGTTTCCCAAAACGGCATATTTTCCCTGCTTGGCGGATAACTGGCTTAAAACGGAATCCCAACCTCTTAGCTCCCACGCAAAATTGTTTACCAAATCTCCCGTAAAAAATATAAAATCCGGCTTTAAATGATTTATTTTTTTGATGGCACGCTCTAGAATATGATACTTGAAATTAAAACTGCCCAAATGAAGGTCGGATATATGTACAATGCGCAGGCCTTTGAAATTTTCTGGTAAAACATCACATTTCAATTTGATATGGTACACCTTAAACCGGTATACTGCACTAAATACCGCATAGAGAATAACAAAAAAGGGGAGAAAACCTGAGAAAACTCCGATGAGGGGTATTACGATTACGGACTCCTTCTCTGAAAACGCAAAATTGGTAAAGTAGAGGATACTGATGACCACAACAAAAATCAGTTTGGGAATAAAGGATGATACGGTAAGGCCGTAAAGTCTTGATATTAGAAGCTGTTGACGTTCTGGGGCCACCAGCTCCATTCTAACTTTTAGAATTAAAATGGATGTAATCAAGCCAATGGTGAAAATCCAGAAAGCAGCATAAATACTGGTTTTAAGTAAGGTAGATGTTAGGGGCTGGGTTATGGATAACAACCAATAAAAGGCCAAGATGTCTATTAACAATAATGCCAGACATAACAGAAAAATTGCGAAAAAGGAATAGGATCGCATGGGTTTGTTTATTGCTTTACGGTATCGGTGCCATTTCTTCTTCTTTTATCCTTTAGTGCGAAAAAAAACCCTTTTACGTCGGACACCCAAGTATCATACATAAAGATGAGTGTAATCTCCTCTAAAGTTTCCAAAAGCCCTATGACGATCATAAAATAGAATAGCCAATATACCGGACCGAAAAACAAGAGCCATAAAATGAACACTCCCTGAATAACAGCAGACGCTTTGGCCAGATAGGTGTGGAAAGAGGTCGCCTTGCCATATTTGATGAATGCGATTATCATTTGAACGAGATATGGCACAAATGCAATAAGAATGAGTACTATATTCGCTTTGATGAAGGCGGTCTCGAAGACGACGAGGCCAACAAGGCCCATGACAAAAGTCAACTGATCACCAATAGAATCTAGCTGAGAACCCCTGGCACTTGTTACTTTGAGCCTCCTTGCCAAGTATCCATCTATGGCATCGGTGCTGTAACTTATAAGTAAAAACCAAGTAAACATTTCCCGTTTACCTAACCACAATAGTAGCACTAGTAAGGGTACGGCAGCCACACGATAGAATGAAAACCAGTCGGCAATGTTGAAATTTCTAAATGTCCACATAGGTCCTATTAAGATTCAAGAGGTCATATTGTTCTTTATAAGTCGTGTTTGACGAATTAAATCTTTGACCAAAACTAAGGTATATGGTGGTTTTTCGAGATGATTAATATCATACTTGACCACATTAAAAAAGCCATTGCGAAAATAATTTAAATCAAGTAATAATAATAATGAGCATAAAATTTTCCATTTATGACTGATTAAAATCATTGCCACCGAAAACCAACACTCATAATTTTGATACTTCTAACCTAAATTTGAAATAGTTTGAAAAACTTAATCTTATCGGGCTTAATAGCCATTGCAACCTTGTTTAGTGCATTGGCACAAAATGAACCGGATGAATTACAGCCAAGATTTGAAGTAAAAGTAATTACTAGCGTAGAGTCAATTGTGCCACTTGGTTTAGGGCGTTCAAGACTTATTTCAAACAATGCAGAACGTGATTATTCAGAATTCTCTTCAGAGCAAACGGAGGAAGATAATACGCGTAACAAATCAAAACGACAGGATATCCGCGTTATGGATTTTGAAGAAACAAAACTTTTGAACTTCTATAATGTGGGTGAAATTCGTTTTCAAAATATTGCAGCTAATGACGCCGTTATTTCCTCAAAGTTAACCACTATGCTGGCTGATGGTTGGGCCTTAATATTCGTTACCAGTGCTGTAGAAAGCGCGATGCCGGAGAAACAGATGGGCAAGGGATATTCATAACCCGTTATATTTTTAAAAGAAGACTATAACAAAATCCTTAAATAAGGGAATTCATATTCTTGAGTCTTCGCCTTAATCAAAAGAAATTTACATATAATATTATCAAGCAAAGCTGCAATAGTTGTAGGCATTGCTTTTATTAGATTGATTAACATTGTAATCATGGTATAGGGTTTTCTCTTGGCCAATTTTGTAATGCCAGGAGATACAGCATTAAGCAATACCTGACTTTTACAAATCATTCTTAAACCTTATGCATTGAAAAAAATACAGAAAATGGTATCAAAAGAACACAAAATATCTTTTTGATTTTAAAAGGGCTATAACATCTAGAACAGTCGGTACCAGTATCGGCAAAGAAATAAGGCAAAGCAATAATTAGAGTTGCATTTTGTTGAACGATTGTCATGGGGTTAACAGCCCATTTAGGGTGTCTTTTTGGAGTCAATGTATGACAGTATAACAACTATGATCCAAGTTGTCGCTCAGCCCTTTCTTCCAGTGTTATTCCATGGTCCACAAATTCTCCTCTTACATAACAATCATGACAATATTCCGTATTAACGGTACCATCTAAATTGGAACCGAAATCGGCAAGTTTATGAATAGGCATTCCACAACGTTCACAAAAATTTGCATAAGTTGAAGTTTTCATAAGCTATTGTTCCATTATTTTTAGTCAATCTCGTTTGAACTAAGAAGGTAACCGATGTTAATAAAAGAAAAAATGATTTAAGTCACCTTGCCTATTTCATCCTAAGAATTATTCCTACAAAAAATCCTAATCCGTCAAAGGCCGGATTGAATGGATGGTTATATCCTTGTCCGTTGGAAAGATGAAAACGATTTATCCCACCTAGGAGTTGAGTCCTTGAATTGATGTTAATTGCCAGTCCACCACCTGGACGGGTCGTAAAATTTAGCTTAGTCCCTTTTGGCGGAAAGCTTTGAAAACTGTAGAGCAAACCTGCGCCTACATCTAAAAATAGGGAGATGTTTTTAAACTGAACAAAGTACCATCTGAATAGAAACGAAGTTCCAAAACCGAAGCTTTCCGCATTAAGAATCTCCGTAGTATCCTCATTTTCAATTTTTAGCAGACCACTAGTTCCGGAAATGTTCAGGGTGCCAAAAAAAACTACATTTTTAAAAAGCAAAGAACCATACCCCAATCGAAAGGAATAAAGGTCGATATCTTTATCTGCAGAGAAGCTATCAACATATTCTAGGCCTAGCGTAAAAAGTTTATCGCCTTTTTGATAGGTTTGCGCCGCATTTGGATTTTGAGCGTGCATTGGGTTGATATTGATAACGAAGCAACATAAAAAATAGAAGAAAACATAGCCGCTAAATCTTTTCATGGGGTCATGAGCCAAGATTTGTGATGACCTTTTTAAGCTTATCCCTTACATTTTCCGCGATAGCTATGAGTCCATCATTTTTCACTGCTTGCATGGATGCTGCTGGGTCCACTGCGGCGATTTCCACAGTTCCAAGTACTTTTTCTTGCACAATGACATTGCAAGGAAGCATAGTTCCTATCTTCTCCTCGCTCTGAAGGGCTCTATAGGCTAGGGGCGGATTGCACGCTCCCAAGATCTTATAGTTATGAAAGTCTACGTCCAATTTCTTCTTAAGCGTAGCTTTCATGTCAATTTCCGTTAAGACTCCAAAACCTTCTTTTTTAAGTTCTTCTGTAGTTTTGGATACTGCTTGGTCAAAAGTTATGTCCTTGAGTTGCGTTGAAAAATAGTAGCTCATAGCCGTTATTGTTTTTAATATTTGTGATGCAAACAAGATACGAACGGCGTTTTAGGATTGCACTGATATTTATCATGACATCAGCGTATTAAAAGGAGAAATTTTAAGCTCAGCTTAGTGTTTAACGTTAATACCAAGGAGCTTTTTTGTATGCGTCTTTTAACGAGTTTGCTTCCCTATTTCGTACTATCATTGTGGTGTCCCCAAGTCTTCTGTTGCGGTAACCCAGCAGGTGAAAAAAATTCTTGGCAAAGAATCGGGCAATTTTCAAGTCTACCAATAAAGCATCTCGTTTTTTGGAGACCCAAGATATTCCTGGTAAAAAGGGTAAAAGATAATCTATGTGTAATTTTCTTAGTATGGTGGATAATCTTAAAAAAATAGTAGGTACAGGTTTTATAATAAAAAAACCATCATTTCCCTTTTTTTGGTAGAGGGGCATAAAAATGTTTCCCGCTTGCGGGGCTTCAACAGATCGTTCATCACTCAAGGCAATAGGTACACCTCTAGGAACAGGTTCAAAATTCTTGAATCCCGGAAGCATTTTAAACTGTTCGTTCTGTTCTATTTTGTAATGGTAAATTATTTCATAGCAAATAGCTAAATGATTGGTGTGCTCATTTAATAAATTGTAATGCTTCTCAAACTCTATTTCACTTCTTGGTATGCTTCCGGTAAAAACTAGTGTGAGATTAACAAAGGCCATATGATTATCTATGGATTCCAAAGCGTCATGTTGTCCGGATTCAAAACCAAAGGCAACAAAGCCCATATCATTGATGTAATTTAAAAAAGTACCTTCTAGGTATTCTTCAATACCCAACAATAACGGAACTGGATATTGCTGTGTAAATTTTCGGTTCAACAAATTATCATTAACCGTTATGAAGGGTTCTGTAGGACTAGAAGTTGTATGCAGGTCTATAAAGTAAAACGGCCCTGCTTCGTCCCTTAGAATGGAATTTATACAATCCAAAAGCTCTAATGCCTGTTTTGTTTCATAATTTACCACTGAATTTTTATTGGAATGGAACGCTTCAATTCGCTCCGTGCTCCAAATACGGTTCAGGTCTTCTTTTTCATAACGAATTCCTTTTTCTAAAGCGGGCAAATTGCCTGCTAGGGCATATATTGTGCCGCTAAGTTTAGTCTTTTTTTCATTCAGGTTTTTCAACACTTTGTGAAGCGCAAACACCCCAGATGGTTCATTTCCATGTACACCTCCAATAAATATGACTGTTGGACCCGGTAGACCACCATTTATTTTAGCAATAATGCGACCAGTCTCAATGGAATGTTTAAGGGCTTTGCTAAATATTCTGGCCATTTTAGATGTTACTCATGTCATTACGGGTAATGATACCTACTAAGTTACCCTCTTTAATTACAGGAAGACATCCGATGCGATGTTTTTCTAGTATTTGATAAACAGTTTCAATTTCTGTATCGGGTGTAATGGTAATCACTTCTTTAACCATCAGTTCTCGTACTTTTAATTCCGAAGAATCCTTATTTTCCCTCAAGTGTTCTGTGATATGACTCCAGGTTAATAGACCACATAGTTGTTGTTCGTCGTTTAATACCGGAACATGATGTATGTTCTTCCATTTCATAACACTGGTCGCCATAGCTGCCAAGTCATTTTCGTTCACGGTAAAAAGATGGGTGGACATGAGCTGTTCCGCTAATAAGGCGTTTGTGCGGATATTGCGTTTTTCTTTAATCATGGACCATTCAGAAACTGGTAATAAGGTTTGCTGATTTTCGTAAATAGTCTTTGTCAATGAAATTAGGGCATCGTCTTTCTTCATATGCTTTTTGAGGTTGCGATAGTTCTTTATCGTCCAAGTTGCCCCGTTCATTCCGTTTGCTCTTTGCTCTATTATTTTTAGGTACTTTTCAATATCTTTCTTTTCAATAGCACTCTTTTGTAATCCTTTATAGGCTATTGGAAGTAGTTCATTGACTATCAACTCGCGTGTAGAAAACGTTTTGTCTTTCCAATGCATCACGCTGTTGATTCCATTTCTAGCTGCTTTTATAAAGTTGTCCTTGGCATTCCTAAAATCCATGATTTTGGATATGTTGTCAAATTCAGACGGTCTTCCCATCATTAACCCTACCCAAAAGGCAAAATTTGCCATTTGGTCCAAAACGGAAGGCCCAGAGGGTAGATATCTATTTTCTATTCGGATGTGCGCAGTTTTTCCATCAGTACCATAGCATGGTCGGTTCCAACGATAAATAGTGCCATTATGAATACCAAGAGCTTCCAATTTTGGAATCCTTCCTTTGTCTAATGCATCAAGCGAACTCTCGACAATATCTGTAGCCAACAAGACTTCATATTCGGCAATGTCATCTTTATAAATATCAACAATGGATTCCGATATCCAATTATTCCCAAAGGTTACCCGTGGTTGTTTGTCCTTTAGATGGTAAGATGAGCTCCTGGTGTCCACGCTCTGTTGGAATAACGCTATGCGCGTCTCATTCCATAGCTCCCTCCCCATCAACAAAGGGGAATTGGCACAGATTCCTAACATTGGCCCAGATATGGCTTGTGCCCAATTATAACTGGCTACAAAATCCTCTGGAGGGATTTGGAGATGTAACTGAAAGCTTGTGTTGCACGCTTCGAACAATACGGAATCGTGATGCACGGATAGCTCATCCACACCACGGATATGGAGCTCAAGATTTTGCTTTCTTATGTTTTTTACGGCATCATTAATTAATTCGTAACGTCTGCTGGGTGTCATGAATTCCAGTGAGAGTTCGTTTAGACTAATTGTGGGTAGGATACCCGTCAATAAAAGCTTTGTATCGTACTTGTTAGCAGCTAAGGACGCCTTTTTAAGGAATTGTCTCAATTTTGTTTCCAATAGTGAAAAGCAATTTGCTTGCAATACCTCAGGATCTAAATTTATTTCCAAATTAAACTTTGCTATTTCATGGGTGAAATGCTTATCCGAAACAGCGGATAATACTTGTGCAGCGTTTTTGGATGGGCGCCAATTGGCATTGACCAAACAAAATTCTTGTTCGGCACCAATACGGATGATATCGTTTTCGATCATTCCTTTTCGCAAAAGTATTTCCAAGGCCCTAATATCGTCCAGTAAATGTTTAACGAACCTCGACCTAGAAATTTCATCTATTTTACTTACTTGGTTTCTTCCCATTTCAGTGCTTGTTTGAAGTAATAATTTACTCAGGTATTAATTTTTAATTTTTCGGAGGACTCTGAATTTTCTTTGATCCATTTGTACAAATCTTCTACGTCCTTCTTTTTACAGAGTTGTGTGCCTGGGGTCATCGTTGCCGCTGTTCCGCACGCCACCCCGTACTGTACCATTTCTGAAAATGATTTTCCTTGAGCCAGCGCAAATACCATTCCGGCAACCATACTGTCCCCTGCACCTATAGTGCTCTTTTGATATACGATGGGCGCCGCTATATGTGTTACCATATCCTTGGTAATCATTTTAGCACCTTGTGCACCCAAGGAAACTACGAGTATTTCACATGGATTTTTCTCTAAAAATGTTTTGGAAAGTGACTCTAATTCTGAGAAATTAATAGCCGCCACTCCGCATAAGGCGGCAAGTTCTCCCAGATTGGGTTTCAGCATATAAACACCGGCCTGTACCCCTTTCAGCAGGGCTTCCCCAGAAGAATCCAGAATGAACTTTGCCTTTGCCCGCTGAGCTATTGTTGATACTTTGGCAAAAAAATCAACAGGTATGCCGGGACTTAAACTCCCACTTGCTACCAATATGTCACCTTCGGATAATACGGACTCCAACTCCTCCAAAGTGTTTTTCCATTCGCTTTCGTTTACCACAGGCCCCGGCATTCCAAATCGGTATTGTTGACCATTTGTAGTATCGGTAACCGAGAGGTTCTCACGTACCCTTTCCGCAATGGAAATTACACGTTGTTTTATATCCAAGTCATCCAATAGATTTTGTAGATGGTTACCCGTTGCACCTCCCGCCATATACATACAAAGCGAGGAGCCTCCAAGTTCATACAATACGCGTGAAACATTTATACCGCCGCCGCCTGCCTCATAAATGGGTTTGGTACATCGTAATTTACTGTTTGGTTTTATACCTGCAACCGTGGTGCTTTTATCAATGGCAGGGTTTACGGTCAGCGTAATTATCTTATTCATTTTTATGGCTTAATTCTAATCCAAATTTAACGGTAACGCTAGAGGGCACATATGACCAATGTCATTGTTGATAGGGTGCTAGCCAAATATCTTCGCCCTTAAATGGCAGCATTATGAAAGGAGTCCTTAAACTAGGAAGCGTTGCGGGAATAAAAATCGAGGTACATTGGACATTTACGCTCTTATTGCTTTGGGTAGCCTTAATAGAAGTCCAGCAAGGTGCCAATCTAGGCAGGATTATACTCAATGAAGCATTGATTTTAATCTTGTTCGTTTGCGTAATATTACACGAATTAGGGCATGCGCTTACAGCAAAAAGGTTTAAGATAAACACCCAAAAAATAATGTTATTACCCATTGGAGGGGTGGCCACTTTAGAAAAAATCCCAGAAAAGCCGCATCAAGAATTACTGGTTGCTTTTGCCGGGCCGGCCGTGAATGTTGTAATAGCTATTCTACTAGCCATTGCGATTCCTTTAAGAAGCTACTTTAATTTTGACGCCGTGGTGCTTGAGGAAATCTTGTATGAACCTACCTTTCAAAACTTTTTATTCTATCTATTTATAGCCAACGTCATGCTGGTTCTTTTCAACCTGATTCCTGCTTTCCCTATGGATGGTGGTCGTGTGCTTAGGGCTTTGTTATCCTTTAAATTAGGTCGCGTTGATGCCACAAAAATAGCTTCCGGAATCGGTCAAGGGTTAGCAATTCTGTTTTTTGTGCTTGGACTTTTCTTTAACCCTTTCCTCATTTTGATAGCCCTGTTCATTTTTATGGGTGCCTACGGTGAGAACCAAATGGTACAACAGCAGTCTATTTTGGCGGGTCATACTGTGAAAGATGCAATGATGTATTACATAACAAGACTTCATCCTGAGGATACAATACAGAAAGCCATCGATACTTTGTTGGCCGGTTCAGAAAAGGACTTTGTGGTTACGGACGATAACGCAATTGTTGGAATACTCTACCAAAAGGACATTTTAAAAAATGCCGCGAAGCCTACCCAATTGATAGGTGATGTGATGCATACCGATTTCAAAACTATTGAGACGACTACAGCAGTGGTCAACGTACTAGAGCTTATTGGAACTGAAAAGACCAGCTTTTTTCCGGTTACTAAGAATGGTGAACTTGTTGGAGCCATAGATATGAATAACATTAGCGAATTCATACTTTTGAAGACAGCAAAGAAATAAAATATGGTTAAAGGACTTACGGTGAATTATGGACATGTTTTTGAAGAAGAATTACTAAAGGAAATAAACGAAGTTGGTACACTACGGAATTTTCAGGAAGGTGAAAAGTTAATGGAAATAGGGCAATACATAAAATATATGCCCTTATTGGTTTCAGGAGTCATCAAGGTCTTACGAGAGGATAACGATGGCAATGAGTTGTTACTCTATTTTTTACAGGATGGGGATACATGTGCTATGACAATGACTTGTTGCCTAGGTCGGAAAAAAAGTGAGGTCAGGGTAGTTGCGGAGAGCGTCACCGAAGTCCTCATGATACCTATTGGAAAAATGGAGGATTGGTTGGCGTCTTACAAAAGTTGGAGAAATTTTGTGCTGAATACCTATCACACTAGATTAAATGAATTATTGGATACCGTGGATAGTATCGCCTTTTTAAAAATGGATGAGCGACTGCTTAAATACTTAAAGGACAAGGTAAGAGTCCTAAAAGATAAAACAATCAATAGCACCCATCAAGAAATTGCCTACGACCTAAACACTTCCAGGGTAGTGGTTTCCCGATTGCTGAAAAAATTGGAAATCATGGGGAAAGTAAAACTTCATAGAAATCATATAGAGATCATTTCACTATAATTTTAGTGTAACCTTTGTTACTGCCAGGGTATAGTTCTCTGGGTACTTTCGCCAAAAAGAGTACATATGGAGTTTACCCATTTTCTAGGTTACTTAGGAGCGGTCATCATTGGAATAGTATTAGGGCTTATTGGAGGAGGTGGCTCTATCCTTACGGTTCCCGTTTTTGTTTATTTATTCTACTTAAATCCTGTAACGGCTACGGCCTATTCGCTGTTTGTTGTTGGTGTTACCGCAGTGGTAGGAGCCATTCAGAACCTGCGTAAAAAGCTTGTTGATGTAAGAACAGCGCTTGTTTTTGCAGCGCCTGCCCTTGTTGCAGTGTATGCCACTAGAAGGTATCTTATTCCTTATATCCCAGAAAACCTGTTTTTTATTAATGATTTTCTGGTAACAAAGGATATTGGTATCATGGTTTTCTTTGCGCTGATTATGTTGTTAGCATCCATTTCCATGATACGACGCAAAGTAATTGGCTACTATGACGAGAACGCCAAGGTTGTTTATAATTATCCTTTAATCGTACTGGAAGGTTCCGTAGTGGGATTCTTAACAGGTCTCGTTGGCGCCGGAGGGGGTTTTTTAATTATTCCGGCTTTGGTGCTTTTGGCCAAACTCCCCATGAAAAAGGCTGTGGCCACATCGCTCTTGATTATCGCTATAAAGTCGGTAATCGGATTTATTGGCGACGTAGAAAATCTTAATATCGACTGGCCTTTTCTTGTAACCTTTACCATTCTTTCCATAGTAGGAATATTCATTGGTATCTGGTTGAACAGATTCATTGCCGGTGAAAAACTCAAAAAATATTTCGGTTGGTTCGTACTCTTAATGGGAATTTACATCCTTTTTAAAGAGTTGCTGTAAACGAAGTAAACTGACAAAAATCATTCTCTAGGTACACAAAGATTCGGAGCTTGCTGTTTCAAAACCAAATGAAATGAAGAAATATGTAATGCTTCTGGTCTGTAGTCTTTTACTATTAAGCTGTAAAGAGGAGAACAAAGATAAAACTGAATACGTAAAAATTCCATCAGCCAACAAAACTACAGATATAGCAAAGCAGCATCCTGGTAAACGCATAATGGAACAGGAATGTTATATCTGTCACAATCCCGAAGCTCCACAAGAAAGCATGATTGCGCCTCCAATGATAGCTATCAAAGATTATTACATTGGCGATAACACCACTAAGGAGCAGTTTACCGAAGACCTGATCAAATGGGTCAACGACCCCGAACAGGAAAGCAAAATGCCCGATGCGCTGTTCGAATTCGGAAGTATGCCCTACATCCCCTATCACGCTGATGTAATCGCCCAGATTGCCGAGTACATTTACGATTATGATATTGAACGTCCCAATTGGTACGATGAGGCCTTGAAAGAAGGAGAAGGAAAAAGCAAAATGTTTAAAAGGAGTATTATTTCCAAAGAAATACTGGACGCAAATACCAACATGGGCATGGCACATGCAATGGCGGCGAAAACAGTCTTGGGAAAAAATCTTGTCCAAGCCATTGGTGAAAAGGGAACTATAGGTGCCATAGAATTCTGTAGTACGAGGGCATTGGAAATAACTGATAGTGTTTCCGTTATGAACAATGCTATAATCAGAAGGGTAACGGACAAACCTCGTAACCCAAAGAACACCGCCAACGAGGAAGAACTAGGTTACATAACTTATTTTAAAAAACTGGTCGCTGCAGGAAAAGATCCTAAACCCATTGTTAAGAGTGAGGACGGCGAGGTCGATTTTTATTACCCGATTACTACCAATACCATGTGCCTACAATGTCATGGTAATCCACAAGAACAGATAACACCGGAAACATTACTTACCATAAAGTCCCTATATCCTCAGGATAAGGCCATAGGCTATCAGGATAATGAAGTCCGTGGTATATGGAGTATCAATTTTGAAACGCAAGAATAGCGGTCAACTTCTGTGCCGTCCCTATATTTCTTCTGCTAATGACGTAGGTCATTTCTGAAGAGAATGCTCTTCTTCACCTTTGTAACCTAGGATACTGTGCACGTCTTCATGGCACGATACCTTTATGGTAAGTAAATTTAAAAATTGTACATCATGAAAGTAGAACAAATTTATACAGGTTGTTTGGCACAAGGCGCATACTACATTGAAAGTAATGGCGAGGCTGCAATAATAGATCCCTTACGCGAAGTTGAGCCCTATATTCAAATGGCCAAGGAGCGAAATGCTAAAATCAAATATGTCTTCGAAACCCATTTTCATGCGGATTTTGTTTCTGGCCATATCGATTTGGCAAAAAAGACAGGAGCCGATATCGTTTATGGGCCCACTTCTATGAAAACCACCTACAATATCATAGTAGGTAAGGATGGACAGGAATTTCCATTAGGCACATCAAAAATTAGGTTGATTCATACTCCTGGACATACCATGGAGAGTAGTTGCTATTTGTTAATTGATGAAAATGGGAAAGAGACTTCCCTTTTTACGGGAGATACATTGTTCATTGGAGATGTCGGTAGACCCGATTTGGCACAAAAAGTAATCGCAGAACTTACACAAGAGATATTAGCCGGAAATCTGTACGATTCGTTAAGAAATAAAATAATGCCCTTATCAGATGACATAATCGTATACCCTGGTCACGGTGCGGGTAGTGCATGTGGCAAGATGATGAGTGACGAAACTACGGACACCCTAGGCCATCAAAAGAAAACGAATTACGCATTAAGACCGGATATGGGCAAAGAGGAGTTTATCGATGCCATACTTACCGGTTTAACCCCTCCTCCTGGCTATTTTCCACATAACGTAATGCTGAACATACAAGGCTATGAGAGTATTGATGAGGTAGTAAAAAAAGGAACGACTCCGCTTAACGCAGATAAATTCGAAACTCTGTTGGAAGAAAATTGCGCTATTATAATAGATACACGGGAAGCCGAAACCTTTGCTCAAGGTTTTATTCCAGATTCCTACAATATTGGCATCGATGGTAGTTTTGCGAATTGGGTGGGTACCACCATTGTAGATGTAAAAACACCAATTCTTATAGTTGCTGAGAAGGGTAGGGAAGAAGAGGTCGCTACCAGATTAGCGCGAATTGGTTTTGACAATACCTTGGGTTACTTAAAAGGAGGTTTCGATGCTTGGAAAAAAGCGGGAAAAGAAATCGATACTGTTCCTACCATTAATGTAAAGGAACTGGCCCATAAAATGATAGATGAGGATATACATATTCTAGACGTGCGCCGGGCCAGCGAATACAACAGCGAGCACATAGAGAATGCTATCAATGCTCCGTTGGATTATTTAAAGGATAGTATGACCAAGGTGGATAAGAACAAAAACTACTATGTGCATTGCCGTAGCGGATATCGTTCCATGGTGTTTGTATCCATTTTAAAATCTATGGGTTACGAAAACCTGGTGGATATCAATGGAGGGATGAATGCCATGAAGGATTTGGGCAAATTCAAATTTTCCGAATATCGGGAAGCTACGACGATGCTTTAATTTAAGGGAAGGAAAATGAAATCGAGATATCAAATACTTGTAATAGGCGGAGGGACTGGCGGAATTATGACCGCCAGTAGCCTACTCCGTAAAAACCCTAAACTTCATTTGGGGATTATAGAGCCTTCGAATGATCATTGGTACCAACCTGCTTGGACATTGGTAGGTGCGGGCACCTATGATTATAAAAAGACAAAACGTAAGATGGAATCAGTGATTCCTAAAAATGCCGATTGGATCAAGAACAGTGTTCACTCCATTGATGCAGAAAACAATACTGTTTCGCTTGAAAATAATCGAAAACTCCATTACGAATATCTGATTATTGCCCCGGGACTAAAATTGGACCCTAGCTTGGTAGAAGGTTTGACCGAAGCCATTGATAAAGGGGTGGTCTGTAGCAACTATTCCAATCCTAATCACACGTGGCAGGTAATTAAAAACTTTAAAGGCGGCACTGCATTGTTTACACAGCCTCCTAAGCCTTATAAGTGTGGCGGGGCACCGCAAAAGATTATGTATTTGGCGGATGACTATTTTAAGAAATCTGGAGTTAAGAAAAAAACAAAGGTTGTATATGCTACCTCCGGCAATGCCATTTTTTCAGTCCCTGAAATAGCGGAAACTTTGATGAGTGTGGTCAATAGAAAAGGAATTAACTTAAAGTTCAATTGGGAGCTTAAGAAAATCGATAGTGAGAAACAGGTCGCTTGGTTTCAGGTGAGCCCGGAGGCCAAAGAACATAATCCTATAACTTTAGAGGTTTTAAAAGAAAAAGGACTTAGGGGCATTAAATATGATATGCTCCACTTGGTGCCACCGAACACCGCGCCCGACTTCATCAAAAATTCTACACTAGCTGATTCCTCCGGTTGGTTGGATGTGGACCCTTACAGCTTACAGCATACTAAATATCAAAATATTTTTGGTGTTGGCGATGTTACAAACCTGCCTACTTCAAAGACAGGTGCAGCAATACGTAAACAAGCTCCTGTTGTGGTCGAAAATATTTTGGATATGATTCGTTTGAGTCAATTGAGTGGCAAGAAATATGACGGCTATTCTTCCTGTCCGTTTGTAACTGGGTACGGCAAGATGGTATTGGCAGAATTCGATTATACCAAAAAATTCACTCCAGATCCCAAATTAAAACGAATGCTTATAAAGGATTCCTCTAAAGAACATTGGCGGTTGTGGATACTCAAAAAGTATATTCTTCCCTATCTATACTGGAATAAAATGCTAAAGGGCAAAGAAGTTTAGTGGGCATTTAAATTTAGAGATTAGAAAATGAAATCATATTGATTTCATTTTTCTTTTAAATTCTATGAATTGTAACCAATGTTACTTTGTACTTAACCTGTGAGCTATATTTTTGTATTACTTAAATGACGATATGAAAATTAAACAATTTGAATACAAACCTTTAGCACATTATTCCTACGCTTTAATAAGTGATGGAGAGATGGCCATTATAGATCCTGAACGGGACCCAATGCAATACTATAGGCTTGCGAAGGAGCATAACGCACGCATCATTGCGGTTATAGAAACCCATCCGCATGCCGATTTTGTAAGTTCCCATGTACAGATACAAAAGGAAACAGGGGCAACAATCTACAATAGTGAAAAACTAGGTGCGGACTATCCATATGAATCTTTTGATGAGGGCGATACTTTGAAAGTGGGTAATGCCACGTTAAAAGCTCTAAATACACCCGGGCACTCCCCGGATAGTATTAGCATAGCTGCGGAAGGTGATGGGAAAACTGTTCTATTTACGGGTGATACATTGTTCATAGGTGACGTAGGTCGTCCCGATTTGCGAGAAAAGGCTGGGAATATGCAAGTGAAACGCCAGGAGTTGGCCGAGATGATGTATGATACCATCCAAAATAAATTTACGGACTTACCGGACGATGCTTTGGTCTATCCCGCACATGGTGCCGGATCGCTGTGCGGAAAAAATTTAAGTAGTGAGAATAGTAGCACTCTAGGGAATGAACGTATGGGGAATTGGGCCTTTAAGAAGCAAACCAAAGAGGAATTCGTATCAACTTTGCTAGATAGTCAACCGTTTATCCCTTCCTATTTTGGGTTTAATGTGGATATCAATAAGAGTGGGGCAGAAATCCTAAGGAACTCCCTTGCTGAGGTACCCTTTAGAATGAATACGTCCCAAAAGGGTATTGTAGTAGATACGCGTAGTGAGCAAAATTTTAAAAAAGAACACCTTAAGGGAAGCATCAACATTCAGGCTACCTCTGAGGACGATAAGTTCGAGACTTGGTTGGGGTCCATCATAGAACCCAATGAAAAGTTTCATTTGGTAATCGAAAATCCCGGAGATTTGGAAAGAATATTGAATCGGGTTGGAAAAATAGGCTATGAAAAACAATTACAGTCGGTTTTTACTTTAGGAGAGGAAAATTTGGTGGCAAGTGAGCAACTGGATCTTCAAGAATTTAAAGACCATCCCGATAATTTCACCATCATAGATATAAGAAACAAAAGCGAAGTAGAAGAAGGAAAGTTTTTCGAAAGTGCGCTTTCGCACCCATTGAACAATTTACGCCATACGGCAGACAACATTCCAACGAATAAACCAATCGTTGTACACTGTGCAGGCGGTTATCGCAGTGCTGCAGGTAGTAGTATTCTCTCAAATCAACTTAGCGGAGTTGAGGTATACGATTTGAGCGATGAGGTAACTCAATTTAGAGATTAGTTTAAGGTTTTGCGATACCAAATTGACCATGTGCGCATTAGTCTTTCCTATTTTTGGGTTTCATTTAGCAATGCATTATTAACTTAAGGCCGTCAATCAAATTTGATGTGAAATTTAAAATCTTTTTGAAATAACAAAGAAAGCATTTCTTTTAACGGCAATAGGTGTTTTAGTAGGCGCCTTGGGCGGTTATATATATTACGCTCAAATTGGTTGTATTAGTGGTACCTGTATGATAACATCAAAACCCGTGAATAGTACATTGTATGGGGCGGTTATGGGTGGATTATTTTTCAATATGTTTATAAAATCCTCAAAGAAATAGGTGTATTCATGACCGGAGGAAAGGGAGATGAACTTTTTTTTACTTGTTGATGGGGTGAATTATGTTACAAAGATTCTTTAATTTCTTCTGTAACATAGGTTACTGACCCCCTTACATAGCTTATGTTTCTTTGCGTCTTAAAATTATGCTATGAATTGGATTTATGAACCTTGGCCTTGGTATATTTCAGGCCCAATGATTGCCCTGGTCATGTTCTTGTTATTGATGGTCGGTAAGAATTTTGGAATGTCCGCGAATCTACGTACAATGTGTACCATTTGTGGTGCAGGGAAAAAAGCGGATTTCTTTAAATTTGATTGGAAAGCCCAACGCTGGAACCTTGTTGTAGTAGTCGGGGCTGTAATCGGCGGATTCATTGGGTCACATTTTCTTTCTGCTGATACTTTAGTAGCCATTGAACCGGAAACTGTAAGTGATTTACAATCCTTAGGATTTGAAAGTGCGGGTAAAAAGTACCTTCCATCGGAGCTCTTTGATTTTAATGCGTTAAGTAACGTAAAAAGTGTACTTGTGTTAGCCCTAGGTGGCCTGCTGGTAGGTTTTGGTGCCCGTTATGCTGGAGGTTGTACTTCCGGTCATGCTATCTCTGGTCTAAGCTATTTTCAATTACCCTCTTTAATCGCAGTTGTCGGTTTTTTTATAGGAGGACTGTTTATGATACATATTTTGTTCCCTTTAATATTTTAATCACATGAGATTTCTTTCTTATTTAGTTATTGGCGTTATTTTCGGAATAACCATGTTCAAATCTGAAGCTGCTTCATGGTTCAGGATATATGAGATGTTCAAGTTCGATTCTTTTCATATGTACGGTATCATTGGTTCGGCCTTATTTATGGGGGTGATTATGGTACAACTTATAAAGCGGTTACCGCTTAAATCTTTCTATGGCGAAAGAATAATGTTCCACCCCAAAACTAAAAGCTTTAGCCGCTATATGTACGGCGGAATTATATTTGGTTTGGGCTGGGCTTTGGCCGGTGCTTGCCCTGGACCAATGTTTACCTTGGTCGGAGCGGGATATGTGCCCATTTTAGTGGTCATATTATTTTCAATTCTTGGAACCTTCCTATACGGCCTCTTGAAAAATAGGCTACCACATTAGGTTTTGCGTAAAATGACCATCTTGTAGCTTAATTTTTATGGCCTTTAATTTTACTGCAAAATGGATTTTAAAAAGTTACATTTTGTAATGCTATTTATAACTTTCGAAAGTTAAACTAAACTGCTGCTCTTTTGGAGAAGTGCGCTCCATATTATAGTTTTCTAACCATGCTGACGTAAGTCATTTTCTTTCTTTCCCTTAGTCATTATATTGTTTTTATCAATTATTAGGGTAATACATCAAATCCTTAATTTAAAATAAAAAATTATGTGTAGTACAAGTATAAATCGATGCAATCCATCAAATTTTATCTTGATGTTCATCTTATTCTTTGGAGGCGTATTTTTAAGTAGTTGTAACGAGGAAGCACGTGGATTTGCATTACCAGCGGGCGACATTGAAGAAGGCAAAAAAATCTATAAAACGTTGGATTGTAATACCTGTCATAGTATCGCCGGGATAGAGTGGAAGGGCGGAACGGATAGTCTCAAAGTACATCTTGGGGGAGTCGTAACTAGAAAAAAAACTTACAGGGAATTGGTCACTTCGATTATCAATCCTTCGCACAAAATTGCGCAAGGTTATAAAAGGCAAGGCACTACCCATGAGGGTCTTTCGAAGATGGTAAATTACAATGAGATCATGACCGTTCAAGAACTCATTGATTTGGTTTCATTTCTTCAGTCGGAATATGAAATAGTATCACCGGCAACGGATTACTATCCCTATTATTGATTGGTTCAAGAGTGTGATAAGGTCTTGGGCTGAATGATTCGACCACACTATCCTGCAATTTTAACAAAAAAACAATTGTATTACTGAGGCCTTATTAATTATAGGTATCAAAGAAGCCCGTTTAATTAGACCTAATACGCTTTCCCCATTTCACGAATTCAAACCATACTACAGAAATTAATCCTGCTAAAAAAGAAATCGCAAGTTGTCCTGCAGTCAGCGTCTTAAACTCAAAAAATGCGGTAAATGGAGGCGCCATTAGTAGCAAGGCCGAGAGTGTCAAAGTAATACCGATTATTAAAGGTATTAGCCTGTTCCTATATTTTAATGTGGTCCATAAAGAAAAGTAAAAGGACCTATTTACCAAGGTTAGAAAAATATTGGCAAAAATCAATACCATGAAAACCATGGTGCGTGTAATTGCTTCATCAAAGCCTTGTGCTACTGCGTAATGGTAGACGGATAATGCTCCTAGGGTAATCACGAGCCCTTGAACGATACTTGTGACCAATTCCCTGAAATTGAAAAAGGTAGTGGTAAAGGGTCTAGGTTTTTGAACCATGGTATTTCTTTCCATAGGCTCATTTTCATAGATTATTGAGCATGTAGGCCCCATAATCAATTCCAGTAAGATCACGTGCGAGGGAGAAAATATAGTGGGGTACAACCAACCCAGTGCCAAAGGAATGAAGACTGTTAGAATAATGGGAATATGGATTGAAATAATATATTGAACCGCCTTTTTAAGATTGGTGTAGATTTTTCTACCCATGGCAATGGCATCAATCATTTTAGATAAGTCGTCATCCACCAAAATCAGGGAAGCCGCTTCCTTGGCGATTTCCGTTCCCTTTTTTCCCATAGCTATCCCAAAATGGGAGGCTTTTAGCGCAGGGCCATCATTAACGCCATCGCCGATCATGGCCACTACCTCATTATTGGCTTTTAGGGCGTTGATGATTCGTAATTTGGCATCGGGGAACATACGGGTAAAGACTTGGGTGGACTTTACTTTTTCCTGTAATTCAAAATTGTTTAATTGCATCAGTTCTTTTCCCGAGATACATTTTTCATAACCAATAAAATCAACTTGTCTTGCAATGGCGGTTGCCGTTGCCGAATTGTCCCCAGTAACCAATTTTACATTGATTCCCGCTTTATCAAAGGCTTGTAATACTTCTGGGATATTTTCTTTTGGAGGATCGTAAAAAGCCACAATACCTAAAAAGTCGAATTGAAAATCCTGTTGTCTTAGGTGAAATTGGCTTCCATTAAAATTGGTTTTACCAACGCCTAAAAGTCTATAGCCGTCTTTTCCCAATAGTTCTATCGTCTCCTTAATCTTTGTTTTTTCAGTATTAGACAAGTTGGAAATTTCCAGAAATGCCTCAGGTGCCCCCTTTGCGCTTATGATACGATGGCCGTTATCGTTTTCAAAAAGATGTGTCATCATTGGTGGTTTACCACCAAGAGGATACTCGTGTATTATTTCGTAATCGGGACGCTCATCCAATGGCGATAATTTTATATAGGCCTCGTGCAGTGCAATCTCCATGGGGTCAAATGGAATGGGTTCGCTGGCCCACATGGCATTAGTTATGAGTTCTTTTTCATTCTCGGTCAGTACTTCATCCATAGAGAGAATCTTTCCAGATTTTAGGCTGAAAAGTTTAACCAGCGCCATCCTGTTTTCTGTAATGGTTCCAGTTTTGTCAACACAGATAACCGTAGCACTACCAAGGGATTCTACCGTTTTCATTTGCTTTACAATTATTCCCATTTTCATCAAACGCCATGCTCCTAAAGCCATGAATGTGGTAAATGCCACAGGAATTTCTTCGGGTAATATGCTCATAGCAAGCGTTAGTGCTTTCAAAAGGCTATCCAGTACGTCATATGATTTAAAAAAATTGATGCTCCAGACCAACAAAAAAGCAATCCCACCCCAGATGGACATGTTCTTCACGAAGTTGGCAATCTGCCTTTCCAAGGGTGTTTTTTCTTCTTGAATGGATTCTAGGCTTTTTCCAATTTTCCCTAACTCCGTATGGTTGCCTATTTGGGTAACCGTAGCAATTGCTAAGCCGCTAGCTACCGTGGTACCGGTAAATACCTTGTTGTCCAAATTTGTAATATCCTTAAAAACAGAAAGGGATTCTCCCGTTAACAATGATTCATTGACCGAGAAATCATTAGAATGTATGATCGTACCGTCTGCAGGAATAATATTGCCTTCTTCAACAATTAAACTATCACCAACTACAATTTCATCGCTTTTAACGTCTAAAATCTGGCCATTACGAATGACCTTGCTATTGGGTTGTGTAATGGTTTTTAATTTCTCCAAAGCCATTCGGCTTTTGGAATCTTGATACAATGAAATAGAGCCGACCAAAACGATTGCCGCGGCCAAAAAAATACCATCCCCAATATTTCCGCTTATAAAGTAGATAGCGGATGCAACCGCCAATAGAATAACCATTGGTTCCTGGACGATGCTTTTTAAAGCATCCAAAAAATTATTCTTCTTTTTGTAATCCAAGGTATTTCTGCCGTGGGTCTTACGGGAATGTAATACCTCCGCATCGGTTAGGCCATGAATTCCAAAATTGGTCGGGTTTATCATCTAGTTCTGGTCGGATTATATGGAAAGATGCTTCCTGTAAAGTTATCCAAAAATAAAACGAAAGAAATTGTACGGGACTGACTTAAATCATTTTAAATAATGGCAACTGAGCGTACTTTCGGGCTATACGAATAAAAACAATTGTTAACCCTAAAACAGATACATTATGTCACTAGTAAAATTTAGAAGAAGAAGACCTTTTAGTAGCCTAATTCCACAAGATTTCTTTGATATGGACGATTTTTTCGACAATCGCGGATGGGTAAGAGATATGGTCCCCAGCCGTTTTTGGAACGGTAAGACCGTAGAACCTGCACTTAATATCAAGGAAACGGATGACAACTTTGAAATAGAGCTGGCAGCGCCAGGCTTTGCAAAAAAAGATTTTGAGGTTACTATCGAAGACGGTTGCCTTAATATCTCTGCGGAAAGAGAACACACAGAAGAAGAGGAAGAGGATAACTATACCCGTAAAGAGTTTAGCTACAACTCCTTTGAACGCTCTTTGCAATTGCCGGACAGTGTAAAACAGGAAGCCATAAAAGCTAAGTATAATGATGGAATTTTAAGTTTTAACCTCGCTAAAAAAGAAGAGGCAAAAAAACTACCACCTAAGAAAATAGCGATATCCTAAAAAAGAGAAATTTAGTTGGTTTCAAAGAATGCCTTCGTACCAAGCCTAATTGCGTCCATGTAAAACAGGTTGGTTCGGGGGCATTTATTTGAACCATATTGATGACGGTTTTTGAACCGGACTCCCTATTAAGTTTATAAAGAAAGGAATATTGTTGGATTTAATAAGCCTATTATCCAATGAGGAGCAGTTTATCTACTTGAATTTAGCCTCTAAGTCGTTTGTATGGACTTCGTTATTTTTTTAAGGGTTGCTTTTGCGCTCTTATAACCCAAATTAAAGAGCGTATCCATATTTTTTAAGGAGAACATGCTAAATTCGGCCATGCGTTCCGGACGAATAAGTATATCGCAATCTCCGAATTTTAGTACCGTTTCGTTGGCAACCATAATATGATAGGCACGTTCCAATACATTGTGCGCATGTTTTAAATCCGTCATTTTCATTTTTTCAAAAGGATTTACATAAATACCCACGATTTGATCGCAATGCATTTTTATAAGATCTACGGGGAAATTATTCAAGGTGCCACCATCCACATAATAGCCACCCTTAAAGGGAACAGGAGCAAATAGGCCGGGTACGGCCGCCGATGCCAGTACAGGTTTAATGAGTTCTCCTTTGTCAAAGACCTTCAGGGTACCGTCAAGCAGGTTAGTCGCCGTAATATAAAGTGGTGTTCGTAAGGCATCAAAACTATCTTTAGGAAGGTAGGATTTTAAGGTGTCATAGAACTTTTCGGTATCCACAAAGCCCGGTTTGTTTCGCGCATAATTACTCACGCTAAAGATTTGTGTGGTTTTGAAAAAATCCAATAGTTCTTTCCAGGTACAACCACCCGCATAAAGTGCACCTACTATGGCACCTGCACTAGTACCGGCTATATGGGAAGGATGGATACCATATTCCTCAAGCGCCTTAATAGCCCCAATATGCGCAACACCTCTTACTCCTCCTCCGGAAAGTACCAAGCCTGTATTCATATGTATTTCATTTTTAAACTTCGAAAATAGGTTACGGCCTACTCGGATAATATGATTATCATCATATTTTTCTTTATCTAAACATATTGATGACTAATATCATTTTTATCGTTGGTTTGCAATGATACATTTGATGGACTGTTACCAAAGGAAATCATTAATAAAAGTTAAATTAATTCTACGGGTTAGTCTTCTGATTTTGGTGGCAGAGAATTAAAAAAAGAGTGAACCTCAAAGATGCTAAATGAACAAACCTACTACATATTTAGAAGGTGCTCAGCAAATGAATGCCATTGAAGAAATGGCTCATGTGGGTAGTTGGTTTTGGAATTTGGAAAACGATTTTAGGAGTTGGTCCGCTGAATTCTATAGAATATGTGGACTTCCTCCAGGTGACGCGCAATTAAATAAAGATACTGTCCTCAGCTTTATCCATCCAGAGGATAGGGATACAGCTGTGAATGCCGTTAAATTTGCTCTAAAAAATAAACAGCCTTACAATCACGAAAAAAGATTGATTAGGAAAGATGGTTCCGTGCGGTATGTCATTTCTAATGGCAAAGCTACGTATAATGCTCAAGGAGAACCGCTTACCATGTTCGGAACTATACATGATATTACTCATCTTAAAGAAACGGAAGCCCTGTTAAAAAGGGAGAAAGAATCATTAAGTCAATATCTGGACGCCGCAGCTTCTATTTTTTTAATCATCAATACCGACCATACTATAAAGCTCGTCAACCGGAAAGGTTGTGAAATACTTGGTTATACCTGTGATGAAATTATTGGAAAGAATTGGTTTCAGTGCTGTATTCCAAAAAAGAGTAAGAAGGATTTAGCTCGACTATTTGACCAAATTATCTCAGGAAAGGTTGAACCACCTGATGTTTATGAAAATTGGATCGTGACCAAAGGAAACAAAAGAAAGTTAATTCGTTGGCGAAACGCACTTTCAAAAAATGAAAATGATGAAGTTACAGGTTTGATCAGTTCAGGAATAGACGTAACCGAGCAGGTCATCGCAGAAAAAAAATTACAGGACAGCGAAGAAAAGAACAGAGCTATACTTGAGGCAATACCCGATATCATGACTATACATGACAAGGAGGGAATTGTAATGGAAGCCCATATTCCGGAGGTATCATACCTCACTGTTTCTAAAGAAGAGTTGGAGGGAAAACATTTAAGGAATTTACTTCCAGATGAAGTTGGTAAAAAACTAAAAAAAGGGGATAAAAAAGGTTCTTCGCACCAATAAAATGGAAACCCTGGAAATGTCTGCGGATGTGGCCCAAAAAACTATAGACTACGAATGCCGGTTGGTGCCATTAAGGGAAAATCGGGTTTTGGTTATCTCCCGAAACATTTCTGAATCTAAAGTAATCCAGAACACCTTAAATCTAAGAGACAAGGCCTTAGCTGCTGCAGGCAACGGTATTATCATTGTAGATGCGCAACAGCCAGATATGCCAATCATATATACCAACAATGCTTTTACCCAAATAACGGGATATAGACAGAGCGAAATTCTAGGTAAAAACTGTCGTTTCTTACAGAATGGCGACCGTGACCAAAAAGAAATAGCTACGGTCGCAAAGGCAATTAAAGAAGGAATGCCCTGTCGCGTAATTTTACGGAACTATCGTAAAGATGGGACCCTATTTTGGAACGAACTAAGCATTACACCACTATATGATGATGAACAACAATTAACCCACTTTATAGGCGTACAAAATGATGTTACGGAAATTCAGCAGACTAAAAGACAGTTGGAGGAATATGCGGAAAAACTAGAAGAAAAAGTACTTGAACGAACCAAGGAAATTGAAGCAACGGTCCAAAAATTGGTAGAGACCGACCTTAGCCTGGAAGATCAAATTCAGATAACCAAATTGGCAGAGATAAAAGCACAACAAAGTCAGGCACAGTTTGCCGCTATTGCACAAAACTTTCCTAAAGGTCTAATAGTGGTGTTCAATGCTAATTATGAACTGGTCTATCTGGAAGGAGAGGAACTTAAACGGGTCAATTTAAAAAAATCCGATTTTGAGGGTAAACGGGTAGATGACATTCCTATTTTTTCAAAGAGCCAAATCGAAATGATTAAAGAGGATGTTCGTAAAACTATTGCCGGTAAAAGTCTGTCCTTTGAAATGGAATTTCAAGATAATTTTTACTCCGTAAACGCTACACCTCTAAAGTCCAATGGCGAAAGCGCCGTGTGGGCATTATTTGTGTATCACAACATTACGGACCAGAAAAATGTTCAGGCGGAACTGGCTAAAGCACTAAAGGCGGAACAGGAGTTGAATGCCTTAAAGTCTCGATTTATTTCCATGGCATCCCATGAATTCCGAACGCCTTTGAGCGCTATTCTTTCCTCAGCCATTCTTATTGGAAAACAAAATGAACCAGGGAAAGAGGAGCGAAGGGAAAAACATGTAGCGCGTATACGTACCCATGTAAAACATCTTGTGGTGATTCTAAACGATTTTCTCTCGCTTGGTAAACTGGAGGAAGGAAAAGTACAGGCAAAACCCCAGTACTTCGAGCTCATTCAATTTTGTAAAATAATGGTCGATGAAATGGAAGCTACTAAAAAGGAGGGACAAACCATTCAGCTAAAACATAACGAAGTTAAATTGTATGTTTTTTTAGATCCAAAATTGTTAAGCCATATTTTAGTCAACCTGTTAAGCAACGCCCTAAAATATTCCGATGAAAACCAGGAAATTGTTATGGAAATTCAAGAAGAGGACAGTGGCATATCTTTTAGCATTACGGATTACGGGATTGGAATTCCCGAAGAAGAGCAAGAGCGTCTATTTGAACGATTTTTCCGTGCC
Source organism: Maribacter aestuarii (assembly GCF_027474845.2). Classification (NCBI taxonomy): domain Bacteria; kingdom Pseudomonadati; phylum Bacteroidota; class Flavobacteriia; order Flavobacteriales; family Flavobacteriaceae; genus Maribacter; species Maribacter aestuarii. The sequence continues at coordinate 1,002,411 of NZ_CP107031.2, read as the reverse complement.
AAGAACGCAACCAATATACAAGGTACAGGCCTAGGGCTTCATATCGTGAAACAATACACCGAATTAATGGGAGGCTCAATCCATTTCAAAAGCAAGCCAGGTAAAGGAAGCACCTTTACCGTTAAACTTCCCCATAAACCTATTGAAGATGAACAAAATACTACTCATAGAGGACAATGATGACGTACGAGAAAATATAGCTGAGATTATATCCTTGGCTAACTACAACGTACTTACAGCTGAAAATGGTAAAATAGGAATTGAAAAGGCAAGGACCTTCGTGCCAGATTTAGTCGTTTGCGATATTATGATGCCGGAGATGGACGGTTATGAAGTGCTGCGCACGTTTGCCGCCGACCCTAAAATGGCCACAACCCCCTTTATATTCCTCACGGCAAAAATTGATAAGGCAGATATGCGGATGGGCATGAATCTGGGTGCCGATGATTATTTGACCAAGCCTTTTGAAGAAAACGATTTATTGGAAGCCATTGCCTGCCGTTTAAATAAGCACGATAGTTTAAAAAAAGCAGATGGTGAAAAATTTAGAAAGCCTCAACTCTTTTTTAGACGAAGCTTCAGCATATGATAATTTGGAAGGTCTGACCAAAGCGCATAGCCTAAAACGTTTTGAAAAAAAGGAAATAATATTTTGGGAAGGCGATAATGCACACTCGCTCTATTTTATAGAGAGCGGAACCCTAAAAACGTACAAGGGCACAGAGTCTGGAAAAGAATTGGTCACCGGTATTTATGGTCCAGGGGATTTTGTAGGCCAATTATCATTGCTGAATGCCGACGGTAAATATATAGAGAATGCAGTTGTTTTGGAAGATGCAGAACTCTGCGCTATACCAAAAGCCGATTTTCTAAAACTGCTTTACGGTAACCATATGGTAGCCCAAAAATTCATTAACATGGTCTCCAACGATTTGATAGACGTACAGACGCACTTGGTGGATATGGCGTTTGCCTCTGTAAGGCAGCGCGCTGCGAAAGCCCTATTGGAACTTCATAAGAAAGGAATGATAAAGGACAAACCAAACGGGGGCATGTCCATTCCAAGAGAAGATTTTGCAGGTATGATAGGTACGGCCACGGAAACGGCCATTCGCACACTTTCAGATTTTAAAGATGAAGGTTTGATCACTACGGACAAGGGTAGAAGAATTGTTCTTTTGGATAAGGAAGAACTTGAATTAGTTGCAAATTTAAAATAAGTACTATTGTACTTCTTTTCCGCGTCCTTTACGAAGTAAGTTCAATGCTTTTTTAGCTAAAAAGCATATCAAAAGGTTTTTCCAGGTTGTGCCGTGGGTAAAGCTCGTGCTTATATTTTTGACCAATTTTCGAGGTACTATATTTATTTTGGCCTGGTTTAAATTTATTTTCAGGCTCTCCCTATTAATTTCTCGTTGCAGTTTTAAAATCTTGAGCCGAGTATCTATTTCCTCAAAAGAGTTATATCTGGTATTCATAGTCCGTCAAAATAAAGTGGAGAAAATTTTCGAAGCAACGGTCCGTTCAATCGCTGTCTGAACACATAAAAAAGGGCGCTGATCAGTACATAAAATCCTGCCACTATAATGAAACCTAAATAATAACTGTCTAAGATTTCGCATAGCGCCAAAGAGGCCCCTAAAGAAAGGAAAAGCAGAACGAAAACGATTCCCAAACCCACCAGAACTTTCTGCAAGGTCGTGGTAAGAAATCGCATCAACACCTTAAAAACTTGAAGTTTAAGATATTCTTCGCTATTCTCTAGGTAAGACCTCATATCGGCTTCCGCACCCATGAGGTCTTCTTTAAATTCTTCAAAAGCCATAACTGTTATTTTTGAAGTTGGGCATTCTTGTTTTTGAGGTCTTCTAATTTGCGCTCCAACTTTTCGATAATGTCATCCGCTTTGTAGCTCATGGTAGAAATGGCCTCGTCCAATTTTCTGTCAAAAGCATCTTTTTTCTCGTTGGCCGATTTGGTAAGCTCTTCTTTGGCATGTGAAATACGATCTGCCAAATCATGGGTGGTATCGTCAACTTTTTGTTTGATTTTATGCCGGGTTTCGCTACCCTTGTCCGGAGCGTACAAAATTCCTATTCCCGCTCCAATGGCGGCTCCTGTTAATAGCGCCAGTAAAACATTTCCACTATCGTTTGTCATGATATTCTTGTTTTAGTTAAAGATTCATTTAAAATTTCAATCAAAAATAAAGTGACGGATGCAATCATGAAATGACATTGGTCATTCTTGAGAAGTAGAATGCTTCATAAATTAGTGTGTGAGGGATAAACTGACCTGCTTTTATCTCAAACATTCCTAATTGATGAAAAAAGAGATTGAAAATAAGAAACAAAAGCATTTGTTAATAAGGAGTTTTAGCCAGCTTTGGCCTCTTGAAGAAGCCATTCAGGAAATTAGAAATAGCGCCTCAGCGGAACTACAATTGTCCGTATTAGGAAAATTTTCCCAAGTTTGTATTTCAACTGATAGTGAAGTTCTAAAAGCTAAAAAGGAATTGAAACAGTATTGGAGAGATTCATTGGGACCTACATCGGATTTTGGACTTTTTTGCAATCCTGAAATAGGCACCTTATTTATTGTGGGTTCTTTGGTCTCTCAATTTCTGCATGACGTGGACGGAAAACTTTTGGGGGAAATGTCATCGGGGCCTTATGGTATTCTTAGAGGTTTGGGAGCTACCGAAAAGGATACCTCTAACTACATTAGGAATTTGAACGAAGCCTATTATCTCCTAATAATACGGGGTTATGATTTTGAACTGGAGCCTATTGAAATAGTGCTCAAAAATTTTGATTCATTGAACAGTATTTAACTCCCTTAAGTGTTTGTAGAAAACCTTAAAAGAGAAACAGGAGACCAAGGTCTCCTGTTTCCTACGAAACGTTTGATTTTGTTTCAGCGTTCAATCTAACTCTTACACCACTTTATTTCTAAAATGATCTAGAAGGTGATTTTGGCTTCAACGGCATCGCTCGCCTCGCAATGATTTCTTTTTCCTCTCGGAATCCGAAATCAATATTTTTATTTAAAAAGAAACCGAGGCACCGAAATACCTCGGTTTCCTAGAAGAAGTTCTTCGTTCCAATTTCCACTTACACTGATCCTACCAGAATATATTGCTACATCTGTTAGAGATTCAAAAGGTATAAAAGGCTTTCTGTAACCCCTTCTTTTCTTACAACCCAGCAATCTCCGCGATTACTAAGCTTGTATTTTACTTAATGAACGTTTCTCTTTTATTATACCGCTAAAATAGGCCGGTGGTTCCAAACTCAAAATGACCTAGGTCAGTTTACGCAGTTTTTTTGATTTTTATTTATCTAATCAAACAAACTCAGGATGCAACTGCACCACTATTTCATTGTCCACTTTACGAACGCCAGGAGCTTTGTAAGCTGCCTTCTCCGCTTCCTCCTTTTCTTTTATGGAATGTACCCTTCCTTTTAACTGAACCGTGCTCCCGTCCACCTGTATGCGAATACCTTTGTCTTCAAGATTTGCAGAACGCCTAAGGGCTTTGATAATTTGCTCCTCTGTATTTTCTGCCTTAGTGTTAGGAACTAGTTCTATATTATTAATTACACCTTTTACCCCCAAAAGATTTTGAATGGTGCGTTTGGCTGCTTTCCGTTGATAGTCCCAAGCAACTTTGCCCGTCAGGTAAATATACCCGTCTTCAACGAATACCATTACTTTCTCTTTTGGGACAGATGCGTTCCATTCCAAAGCATTTACCGCTGCTTTTGCAATTTCCTTATCCGTTTTCTTAAAATCGTCTCCGTATTTGACTTCAATATCCTCGGCAACCGCCTTTACACCGGCTACGCTTTTGGCTGCTTTATTGGCCAATGCCTTTTTGCGATATTCGTTGACCACACCACTTAGGGTAACAATACCATCTTCTACAATGACTCCAATTTCGGTCTCGTCGATAGCAGGCTGCCACTTTAGCTCGGCTAAAATATCGTTTCTTATTTCTACATCTGTTTTCATACCATAGCTAATCTAGTTACACATTATTTTAAGTTAAAAGTAAATACTGAGGCATTGTTTTAAAATGATGTGCATCAGCTTAAACGGTTTTTTGTTCAAAGGATTAAAAGGACCTTTCCTGATTTAAATCATTTTACCACAGCGAACAAAGCCCCATTTTTGGTTAATACGTAACCCCAATTCTAGTAGCATGGAAAAGACGATCAAAAAAAATATACGGAAAAGAAAGTTTCATCAATCTGCCGAAAGCCTATTTACAAATTTGGTTGTCGAAAAGAATAACGGCCATATAGCCGCATTCAATAAATTGCTTTTGAAACTAATGCCCGAAGTAGAAAAATATGTGCGGAGGCGATTGAAAAGGGCAACGTCCGGTAGAAAAATATCTGGAGGTAGTTATGTGGCACAAGATTTTATTGATGAATTATTTGTAGAAGCATACGATAATTTTGACGAGGTAGGGAACGCTAAGGAACTATATCCTTGGCTGTTCAAAAAAGTTGACGAATTGTTCGAAGATGCCATCGAGGAGGAAGAATTTGATATGTCGACCTTTGAGAATATTGATGATTACTCCCAACAGGAATGGGACGCAATGGAAGAAAAGTATAGTGTTGATGGCGATGGTGATCTAGTTATGTTAGAGGAACTCGACGATCCACGATTGAACAAAAATGATTACAGTCTTAACCAGGTCTTTATTGAAGATACGGAACAGGAGTTGGCTGTAAAACTTGACCAATCATTGGACCGGGAGAGGATACAAAATCATATTAATATGGTCTTGAGCACTTTGCCTTCGCTAACGTACACGGTTTTTGACCTGTTCAACCAACAGCGTTTTGAAATGGACGAAATAGCTAAAATCAAAAATATAACTACTGCCGAGGTGGAACATTTATTGGCGGAAGCCAGAAAAAGACTGCGATTGAGTTTTTCAAAGAGATATTTAATAGATAGTAATTAAAAAAATAAACGTTATGAACACTACAACCTCAAACCCTAAAACAGAATTATTATTGGGAGCCAGTTTGGAAGTCTTGCATCAAGAAAGTCAAGAATGGCAAGAGACCATAGCTTTTTGGAAAGATGAGACAAAATTTTTTGCCAACCTTTTATCAAACAAAGAAATTTCAGCCTCGGAGTTTGGTCAAATGCTGAAAAATTTGGATAAGATTCATGAGAATCTTTTTGACTACCTGTCGGACGATATTATAAGTCATGAAAAACTGCTGTCCCGTTTAATGAAAGGCGAAAAAGGGCTTTCCGATAGTAAGTATAGGGAGCAGCATAGGAAACTTAATGATAGAATGGAATTGTTCGCTAAAAATTTTAAGGAGTTTAAAAAGATGGTTTTTGGCTATGCCAGAAAACTTTGAGTTTTATAGCTAGAACTGGGATTAGAAGCAGATTTTTTTTCATAATATCAAGGAATAAAATCTTAGGACTATACATCAATATGTATACCTATGGGGCAATGATCGGAACCCATAATATCCGAATAAATTGTGACCGATTTTATTTTATCTACTAGGAGTGAGCTGACCAAGAAATAATCGATACGCCAACCCGTATTGCGTTCCCGGGCCTTAAAGCGATAGCTCCAATAGGTGTAGGCAACTTTGTCAGGATGCAAATGGCGAAAAGAATCTACAAAACCAGAATCGATATAATTATCCATACCGTCAATTTCTGTTTGGGTATAACCGGCAGTCTTGTTGTAATTGGATTTGTCGTTTTTTAAATCGATAGGCCTGTGAGCTACGTTAAAATCTCCACACGCTATGACCGGTTTGGTCTTTTCAAGATTTTTCAGATAGTTTAAAAAATCGGAGTCCCACTTTTTTCGGTATTCTAGGCGATCTAATTTTTGCCCCGAGTTGGGTACATATACGTTTACCAAGTAAAAGTTTTCGTATTCTGCGCATTGAATTCTTCCCTCTGCATCATGTACGGCAATGCCCATATCAGTCTGGAATGCTAAAGGACTGGTTTTGCTCAATAAAGCCGTACCGGAATATCCTTTTTTATCGGCGGAATTGGCATGTGCGTGGTATCCTTCTAAAGGCTTTAGCGCCTGGGTAGTTTCCTCGTCCTGGGCTTTTGTTTCCTGTAGACAGAGTACATCTGGATTTAGTTTTTGAATCGATTCAAAAAAATTCTTTTTAACGGCTGCCCTTATGCCATTTACGTTCCAAGAAACAATATGCATTGGTTTTTCTTTATAGGTTAGACTTTGGTCATAAAAATGCCCTGATGAAGTTAAATAAATCAGGGCAATTTTGAGGATGTGGGATATTTATTTTTTATGCATATTCAGAATAGTATTGTACCCTTAGATTATTTTTTACCTCGAAAACACCAGGGGCGTTAAAGGCAGCTTTTTCCGCATCCTCTTTTTCTTTAATGGAGTGTACTTTTCCGCTTAAGGTGACCGTATGGCCATCAGCGGTTACTTTTATCCCTCTAGCATCAATCTCTGCGGAGCGTTCAAAGGCCTCTTCAATCTTGTTCTTCACTTCAAATGGCTTGACTTCCTGTTTTATGGTAATACTATTGATTACTCCTTTAACTCCGGTCAGGTCTTTGACGGCATTTTTTGCGGAGTTTTTCTGATACTCCCATTTGACTTCTCCTGAAAGGTAGACCCATCCATCCTCTACTTTCACCATTACAGTATCATCAGGAACGGAAGAATGCCATTTAAGGGCGTTTAAGGAGGCCTTAGCAATGTCCGTATCCGTTTTATCTTGGCTAGATCCATATTTTACTACGATATCCTCTGCCACCGCTCTTACACCCTGCACTCTTTTAGCCGCTTTTTCCGCTGCGAGCTTTTTGGAATAGCTATCTACTTCACCACTTAAGGTTACCACACCGTCATCAACGGTTACGCCTATTTTGGTTTCGTCTATACTCGGTTCCCAAGACAATTCGTCTTGTACGTCTAATTTTATTTTTGAATCTGTTTTCATGATAGATATTTTTTAGGTTAAACTTTAGTAAACAAAAGTATGTACAGAAGTAGTGCATTAAAATGATGTGAATCAGTATAAAAAATTTTAACATCAAGGTTTTAATATTTGATCATGTATGACCTGTATTATTTAACAGGCAATTTTTGTTTTATTCCCTTGGGCCATAATATCGAAGCCAATGGACCTAATAAAATCTAGTACATTGCTCATGTTCTCATTACTTTTTCTGCTTTGAGTAAATTGTGGTCCTGTTGTGATTAGGTCCAGTGTTCGTAATCAACCATCACCATAGTTCTATTCAAATAGACTGGAAGTGGTACGTTTTGTTTATTTCCATGAATAGAACAACTACACGAAAAAACTAAGGTGAATAAACGTACCACCCTTAGAATTTTTAAACGTTGAAAAAACGGATAGTCTTCAAACACATTTTTAGACAGTTTCATTACGGCCTTTTGGATTCCCATTGAGATCAAAAAAATGGCCAAAGTAATTTTTTGTAAACAGCTAAAGAATAAAAATGATATATGTCATAGAAAGTGATGGGTAGTGTATTTACTTTTAGTAATTAAATAACTAAAATTTTATAAAATGAAAAGAAATATGGGTAATGCGGACCGTACAATACGCTTTTTGATAGCGGTTCTTTTGGGAGTCTTATACTATAATGGCACTATTTCTGGAACGCTGGGTATTGTGCTCGTGATATTGGCAGTTGTCTTTTTCATTACAAGCTTTGCAGGCTTTTGCCCACTATATTCCCCATTTGGAATAAGCACTTGTAAACCCAAAAATAAAGTAGAGTAAATCGCAGCTATATCTAAAGACTTTTTCTTTAAAGGTCCGGAAACTTATTAATCCGAACGCAGTAAATTATAGGACTGTTTAGCAATCTCTATTTCTTCATTAGTAGGAATCACCAATAACTTCACTTTTGAGGAATTGCTATTTATTTCTCTGAGTGAAGCAGATTTCATTTCATTTTTCGAGTCATCCAGAACAATTCCAAGATAATCCATATCACTACAAATCATTTTTCTGAGTAAGTTGGAATTTTCCCCAATGCCAGCAGTAAATATAATTGCGTCTATTCCGTTTAAGGCTGCGACATAAGCACCTATATATTTTTTGATGCGATAAGCATTCATTTCTAAGGCCAAAATACAATCTTGGTTTCCTTTTTCCGCTTCGGATTGGACGTCCCTTAAATCGCTAGAACCAGTGAGACCTTTCATCCCGCTTTCTTTTATAAGTAGGGTACTCACGGCATCCAGGTCATAATCTAGCGTATTCACTAAATAAAAAATAAGGGAATGATCAATATCTCCGCTCCGCGAACCCATGATAAGACCATTTGAGGGTGTAAAACCCAAACTATGGTCTATGCTTCTACCATTCTTTATGGCAGTCATACTGCATCCATTGCCCAGATGGATGCTAATCATTTTTGAGTCTTTCTTTTGTAAATGGGTGATGGCCTTTTCAGAAACAAATTTATGGCTAGTGCCATGAAAACCATAGGCCTGTATATGATGTTCGTTATAAAAATAATTAGGAATCGCATATTTTTTTGCTTTCTCGGGCATGGTTTGATGAAAAGCGGTATCAAAAACAGCAATTTGATTAGCATTTGGGAAAATTTCTTCTGCTAAAACTATACCTTCCAAATTATGCGGATTATGTAACGGAGCCAATATAGACAGTGCCTTTATTTTATCTTTAACCTCTTTCGTGATAAGCGTAGTGTTAGAAAAAGTAGTGCCACCATGTACTACCCGGTGACCAATAATTTCTATTTGGTCAATATTTTTAACGACACCTATATTCACATCTAATAAGTACGCTGCTATTTTTCGAAAACCGGTTTTATGGTCAGGGATTTCCAAAGTCTCTTCACGATCTGTATCCGCAGTTTTATAGGTTAATTTGGCCTCTTTTGAACCAATACGTTCTAGTAGACCTGAACAGATAACCTGCTCCATAGGCATAGCTATAAGTTGATACTTGATGGAGGAACTTCCTGCATTAATAATTAATACCTTCATAAACCTTGCGCCTGTATAGCCGTAATTACGACCGTATTAAAAATATCGTCCACGGTACAGCCGCGGCTCAAATCATTTACCGGCTTATTAAGACCTTGAAGCATTGGACCTATGGCTAGAGCCCCGGTTTCCCGTTGTACCGCTTTATAGGTATTATTACCCGTATTCAAATCGGGGAAAATAAAGACCGTTGCCTGACCGGCTACTTGTGAATCCGGAAGTTTGCTTTTACCAACATTCACATCCACGGCGGCATCATACTGTATGGGTCCCTCAACTTTTAAATCGGGTCTTTTGTGTTTTACCAGTTCGGTAGCTTTTCGAACTCGGTCTACATCTGCGCCCTGGCCCGATGCCCCGGAAGAATAAGACAGCATGGCTATTTTAGGTTCAATACCAAAAGCGGTGCTTGAATCTGCCGATGAAATGGCAATTTCCGCTAATTGCTCTGCAGTAGGATTTGGATTGATTGCACAATCGCCAAAAATGACTACCCTGTCTGGAAGGCACATGAAAAAGACTGAGGATACCAAAGCGACATCAGGCCGTGTCTTTACGAATTGTAGGGCAGGGAGAATCGTGTGTTGCGTGGTATGAATCGCTCCCGATACCATCCCGTCCGCATGACCTTTATAGACCATCATGGTTCCAAAATAAGAGACATCCTCCATGAGGTCACGCGCCATGGTCAAATCTACATTCTTATGCTTTCGCAATTCATGTAAGGTATTCGCATATTCCTCAAAATGAACCGACTTGGCTGGGTCAATTATGTTAATCTTACTAATGTCCAATTCCAAATTGAGCTGTTCAATTTTTTCTTTGATTTTTTCGGGATCTCCTAGTAGCGTAATTTCAGCCGCATCAGCAACTATTAAATCCTTAGTTGCAGTTAAGATACGTTCGTCCAACCCTTCTGGCAGTACAATATGTTTCTTTTGTGACCGTGCTCGCTTCAGCAGGTTATACTGGAACATTCTTGGGGTAATACCGTTGGCCTTAAAAGTGATTAAACGCTCTGCGAGTTCATCTTCGGGAACATATTTTGTAAAATCCTGCAGAGAAGCCGTTATTTTTTTGGTGTTTTCGGCATAGATGCGTGGTCTAATCGATCCAATCCTATTTGTAATCTCAAAGGTTCCGCCGTCTACGGAAACTATTGGAACTACTTCAGTTAAACCTTCAATCAATTTAATAATGGAATCTTCTGGAACAAGTCCACCCGTTAGCACAATACCCGAAACGGCGGGATAGTTTGAAGATAGATTGGCCTGCAGTGCTCCCAGAATAATATCGGCTCGGTCTCCAGGAGTGATTACAAGTCCATCTTCTTTTAAATGTGTTAGATAATTGCGTAACTGCATGGCTCCAACACCAAAATGACCCGCCTGATTATTTAAAAACGATTCCCCGAAAAGTATGCGTCCCTTTAGGTCCTCTGCAATTTCCTTTATGGTAGGGTTGCCAAGAATTGGATTAAGGGGAATAGCACTTATCAGTACATGTTTTGGTAGAAGTTTACGTAATCCAGTAACTGCCAAGTCAAGGTTTTCTGGCTGAATTTTATTGGCAACTACCATCAAAACCTCTACACCATTATCTTTGAACGAGTCATAGGCAAGGTACATGTTGCTCACAAATTCTTCCAAGGTCTTACCCACGCCACTTGCCAAAATTATGGTCGGTATTCCCAAGTTCTTTGCCATAAGGACATTGATGTCCCATTCAATTATGGCCCCATCACCAGAAAAATCCGTTCCTTCTACCAAGACAAAATCAAAACGATCTTCAACGACCTTATACTTTTCAATTATCTTGTCCAGTACTTCATCCTCTTTGTTTTCATTGTTCTTTTGTATCACTTGGCTACGCGTGTAGGCGAAGGCTTCGTCATACTCCAAGTCCAGATTGAAATACGCTATAATTGTACTTATGTGGTTGTCTTTTTTTCCTTCTGGGTAATCATCAATAATAGGGCGGAAATAGCCTACTTTCGCTGCTTTACCCAATAACAAACGCATAAGGCCTAATGAGATTATGGATTTTCCACTGTTAGGCTCTGTAGTGGCAATATATATGGCTTTGTTCAAGTACGAGGTTTTTTGTGAGTTACAAATTTATGGGATTCTGGAGCGTAAACCATAACTAGAACATAAACAATGCATACATTCTTGCAGTTCAATCCTTCCTAAAAATAAGTTTATGTAAAGTTTTTTTATCAAGAAGGATAGTAATTCGTTTATCAACCTAAACTAATTGCTACTTGCCGCCATCTTATGTGCCGCTCGGTTACTTTCCGCTTGGTTAATATTCTCAATGCCTTGTAACAGGGCATCAGGATTAAAGGAAATACTATCGATTGCTTCATCGACCAAAAATCTGGCAAATTCAGGAAAATCACTGGGAGCCTGTCCGCATAAACCGATTTTGGTTCCTGTTTTCTTTGCAGACCTGATGGCCATGCTAATCATACGTTTAGAGGCCTTGTCATTCTCATCGAACAGCTTACCCATTATTTCCGAATCCCTATCGATGCCTAAGGTTAACTGCGTCAGATCATTAGAGCCAATAGAAAATCCATCAAAGATTCGAGCAAAGTCTTCGGCCAATATTACATTACTCGGAATTTCTATCATGGTATAAATTTCAAGTCCCTTATCACCACTTTTCAATCCTTTTTCTTCCATTATGGATACCACCTTCTTACCTTCTTCCACTGTTCTACAAAAAGGTACCATCACTTTGAGGTTTGTAAGTCCCATGGTTTCACGAACTCTTTTTATGGCAGCACATTCAAGGGCAAAACCTTCTTTATATAAATTGCTATAATATCTCGACGCTCCCCTAAAACCGAGCATGGGGTTTTCTTCTTTTGGCTCAAAATCATTTCCGCCAATAAGATTAGCGTACTCGTTGGTTTTAAAATCACTTAATCTAACGATAACTTCCTTTGGAAAAAACGCTGCGGCAATAACTGCTATACCTTCAGCAAGTTTTTCAATAAAATACGTCTCTTTTTTTGTATCCAGCGGTTAGCTTTTCAATATGTTTTTTTGCTTTATCATCCTTAAGTTCATCAAATTTAATGAGGGCCATGGGATGAATCTGTACCAAGTGGGTGATTATAAATTCCATGCGAAGCAATCCTACCCCATTATTTGGATAGAACGAAAGTTGGAAAGCACTTTCAGGATCGGCAAGAATGAATTTAACTTCCGTATCTGGCATTCGAATACCGGAAAAATCGATTTCTCGCTCTTCAAAAGAAAGTTTTCCAGAATATATATAGCCTGTTTTCCCTTGGGCACAGGACATGGTAATCGTTTGCCCGTTTGTTATGTGTTCCGTCGCATTACCGCAACCTACAATAGCCGGAACACCCAATTCCCGGGCTACAATGGCTGCATGGCTGGTCCTGCCGCCTTTATTGGTGATGATTCCCCCTACTTGTTTAAGCAACGGATCCCAATCTGGCGTAATGGTATCGGTGACGATAATGGAATCCGAGGTCAAGTCCTTGGCGTCCGTAGGTGAATTTAAAAGAACCGCTATACCCACTTTAATTTTGGAACCTACTGCATTACCTTGCGCCAATATTTTTCCTTTTTCCTGTAATTGATATTCAATACGGACCTGTTTATTTTTATTTTGATGTACGGTTTCGGGTCTTGCCTGGGTAATAAAAAGGGTATTGGATATCCCATCTTTAGCCCATTCAATGTCCATTGGTTTTTTATAGTGCTCCTCAATTACTAAAGCCCATTTCCCCAAAGTGATAATTTCCTCATCAGTAAGCACATATTTATTTTGTTGCTCTATTGGAGTGTGTATGTTGAGCGTGGTGGCTTTTTCCTTTTCCGGCGCATATATCATGGTCAATTTTTTATCTCCCATTTTTTTCTGGATAATTGGAAACTTACTTTTCCTCAGGCCAGGCTTGAATACAAAAAATTCATCCGGATTTACGGTGCCTTGAACTATATTTTCACCTAGTCCCCAAACCCCGGAAAGTAAAATAGTATTTTCAAAACCCGATTCCGGCTCTATGGTAAATCCGACTCCAGAGCAGCCCTTATCCGAACGCACCATGAGCTGTACACCTACGGAAAGCGCGATATCTTTATGAAGAAATCCTTTATCCTCTCGGTATTTGATAGCTCGATCTGTATATAAAGAGGCAAAACACTTCTTTACCGCCTCTAATAGCGCTACCTCTCCTTTAATGTTCAAATGGGTATCGTGCTGACCGGCAAAACTGGCATCTGGTAAATCCTCGGCTGTTGCACTGCTGCGCACCGCCACTTCTACCTCTTCCTCTCCACACAAGTCCTTATATGCTTTGCCAATGGCTTTGGAAAAGGAATTTGAAAACGTACTTTTTAGAATAAGGCTGCGGGCTCTTTCCCCAATTAAGGCCAGATTGGTGTAATCTATTCTGTCTAATCCAGCTATTATATTCTCCAATGTTTCCTGGATATCATTTTGTCTTAAAAATTTCCAAAAAGCAGTTGAAGTGGTGGCGAAGCCGTTGGGAATATGTACTCCCTTAGAAGCAAGTTGATTATACATTTCCCCTAAAGACGCGTTTTTGCCTCCTACAGCTGATATATCCGAGATGCCTATTTGACTAAATTTTTTGATGAGCATACCTTGAGAATTTATTATAGATATCGAAGGTATTTGCTTTACTACTGGCAAAAAATGACGTACGTCAGTGAACCCCTAGGTTCATGACTCTCTTTTCTTTCCTGTAATCTCTTCAATATTAATGCGAAATACCAGGGGTTGTTTTTCCTTTTCTATTTTGGCGGAGAATTCACTTATAAATTGAGCATTTTTTTCAGGTGCCCGATTAATTATATTTTTCACACCTTCCGAGAATTGGCGTAACATATGCTTTGCATCGATACCCGTTAGCTCTGTAAAAGTTCCGTGGACCAGAACCGATTCCCAATTGGCCACGGAGCTGATTTCATCGACACATAGAGAAACCAAAGGATTTTTCCGCATAGCATCTATTTTATGGCCTTCAGAGGAGTAACTAGTAATCGTGTGCGTTGCCTCATCATAATGATAGGTTATAGGCACTACATGAGGGTATGAACCGGATATGTATCCTAGATATCCAATATAATTATTGGATAATAACTCCTTACACTCCTTTTCTTTTAAATTTCTTCGCATAATCTATTTTCTTTTTGCTTCTTCAAAACTAATTCTACAACGATATACAATATATGATATTGGTCAGTTCCGTGAAATTTGAACAACTTATTCGTAATTAAGGAGAGGACTGATCTAGGTCATTGTTATCACGGGTATGGAATAATAATTTAGCCGATATGAGCTAATACATGTTCATAAATAAACACTAGTATTAATTAAACAATTTAGTCATGAAAAAAATAGTATTCGGTTTGTTAGCGCTGGGATTAACCACCCAAGTAAGTGCTCAGATTATCAAGACAGAAGAACTCTCAGAAGTAACCGTTGTTGCTACGAATTACAAATACCTGAATGATGTGAATTCTCAGGAAGTAGCCTCGATACCTGTTCAGATGTTAGAGCGAAAAGTGGCATCTTACGACATTAAAAACTCGGACTTTTATCAAGACGATTATGATCTCTACAATATTACTTTCTTTATACCCGAAGGAAAAATTTTAGCAGCTTATGATAAGGATGGAAAATTAATTCGCACTGTAGAAAGATTCAAGGACATTAATATTCCTTTAGCCGTAAAAGAAGCTGTCTTGGACCGATTTCCAGAGTGGACCATAAGTAAGGACATATACAGGGTAAATTACAGCGATCAGAAGGGTTCCAAAAAGACCTATAAACTTACTTTGGTGAATGGTGATAAAACACTCAAGATAAAAACTGATGAAAACGGCAATTTTATCTAGAAGCCAAAATTAATTTTCCCTTAAAATTTAAACTATGTCAGTATTAAAAGTAATAGAGATTATGGGTAATTCTACCCAAAGTTTTGAAGATGCCGTTAAGAATGTCATCAAGGAAGCTTCCAAGACGGTGAATAACATCAAATCGGTTTACGTACAAGATATGCAAGTCACCGTAAATAATAATGAAATTACACAATATCGTGTAACCACAAAGGTGAGCTTCGGCATTACTTCTTAAGCATCCTATAATAAATAGAGAAAGGGGATACTTCCAAGACATTTCTATATGAAGCTGTTTTTGGAAGTATCCCCATTCTTGTAATCATTTTTGATTAATTCTATCTAAAATTTACTAAAACGTTTATTATGAACCTAGATGTACGCGACAAAATGCCTGCAAAATCCCGAAAGCCACTTCAAAGAAATCAACAAAATTTAGCCAAAAGGATGGAAATTGAGGCCAGTTCGCTGCAGAACCTATTTAAAAAGAGTTTACAAGGTATTGCGCTGGAATTAAAGTCAGAGGATTGCAAAACGGCTACTCACTATGACTGCACTATGCATGTAAGCTTATATGCATCAGACAGTAAAAAATTAATGGTGGCGTTTTTTATCAAAGGTTTTGGCTCTGACCTATACACATCACACAATTTTTAGCAGTATGTATATTCAAGAACTATCAGAAAAAAAATTAGAGGTACAATTGTATGGTAATTGGTTCGGTAATTTGGACAATAGGGTTAAGAAGATAGTGGAGAATGCTTCTACTTTAGAAAGAAAAACTCATGGGCAATACAGTGCTTCTTTATTAATGATAATTTAAACGTAGTAGGCCCCCAAGGCTAATTTATTAAAATAGCGCTTCAACCAAATAGGCACTTACCCTGCGCCGCAAATGCTCCCAGCGAAAGGGGGTCCTTTGGGTATATCCTGAAGATTAACAATATGATCTATAAACGAGAGCAGTTTCTTAGGTAAATGGCTTCCTACGGCTTGTAAAATTAAACACACATGTTCAGACATTTTACCTTTAAGTACTAATCCTCATTGCTATTCTTTTTTGTAGCAACGTGTAAAGGATAAGGCCATAACCTACAGCGAAGATAAATATTGCGATAAGGCCCCCCAAGAAAGGCACAAAGGTCAGAATTCGTATACCCGCCGCTATGCCTAATGCCACTAACACTGTAGTCCAAAAATTCCATTTGAGGTCTTTCCTTGCAGAAAGATAATGGCTAATAAGCAAAGCACCTACCAAATGCCCGAAGAGGAGACTAAAAAGATAGAATCCAGCCAAAAATAATCCTAATGGGATACCTATGAGTATAACAACAAGGATTAAAATAAGTATAGGAAAACCAAAAAGATAGATTGCCCCATAGCCTAAGCTCTTTAAAAAATTGTCGTTTATATAAGCCGCAGCGGTTGCAAAGAAATTACTGAAAGCCCAATTCAATAGTAAAATGACCAGGAATGCTGAAAATAGATAGAATATCCAAAATCCTATTGCTGCAATTCCGAAGCCCTTCCATGAAAATTCCTCTCTTTCATCTATTAGTGTTTCATCAAAATTTGCCGCCGTATTCACTAGGGAGTTCTTAAAATCTATTTCACCGTCTTCGGTCCAGTACACAACATTATTATGAAATTTGGCATTTTCCTCTATAGTAATATCTTCGGCTACCATTTTAGAGGTGCCATTAATTTCCCCATTAATAATTAAGTTTTCCCCATAAAGTTGAGCTCCATTGCCAATACTGCCATTTATTTTCAACTCACCCGAGTAGGATTTTATCATGCCGTCGACCCTTCCGTTCATTTCAATATCACCCGAAAAATTAATTAGGTTTCCTCTTATAATTGCCCTTTCGGTAATATATACCTCCCCGCCCGCAATAATAACGTCGTCTCCTACTTCTGAATCTATGGTCAATTTTCCACCCGCTGCGCGAATATCATCGGCAACATATCCCTGTACTAAAATTTCGCCCCCAGCAACCAAAAGGTCTTGGTAAACAGTGTCTTTTACTGTAATATTGCCCCCGGCAAACACAACATCCCCAAATACTGGAGCTTCCATCCTAATCTGTTCCCCAGCGGCATATAAATCATCCTTTTGCCGTTCGGAAATTGTAATATTTTCCCCTGCTTGTTGAGCGGATATCGCTGACGAAAATAAAATTCCTGCGTAAAGTATAAATGTTCTCATGGCCTTGGTTTTATAATTTCAAACCCAAATAAACTGAACATCAATAGCATACGAAATGATTTGTATCAGCTGAAGTGACTTGCAGTCCACAATATTGGAAATCATGACTTTGCTCATATTATATGCTGTAGGTATTGGCTTATTTTGACATCGAAGTAAAACTTTACGATGAAGTATATTTTTAACTTAATAGGTCTAGTCCTGTTTTTTTCTTGTCAAGATTCGCAAGAAAAGATACTTCCATCTAAAACCCGATTAACTGAATCCGTATACTCTTCGGTAACGGTGCAGCCAGACAGTCTTTATCAGGTATATGCGGTAGTCGCAGGTATTGTCGAAAATAATCTTGTAGAAGAAGGTGATACGGTACATAAAGGAACTCCACTTGTACAGATCATTAATACGACGCCAAAATTAAATGCGGATAATGCCCGCCTCTCCCTGCGTTTGGCACAAGAAAATTACAACGGGAGTTCTGCTGTATTGAGCACACTAGAAGATGAAATAAGAGCAGCAACCCTTTCTTATAAAAACGATTCGATCAATTTTTTTAGACAGAAAAATTTATGGGAACAAAACATAGGTTCAAAGGTGCAGTTAGAAAATAGAAAATTGGCGTATGAACTCTCTAGAAATAAGTTGGGGATACTTAAAAACAGTTACGAACGTACTAAAAATGAGCTGGCGACCCAAGTACAGCAGGCCCTGAATAATTATGAGGCTGCCCAGGTTTCTACAAAGGATTTTACGGTTGTTAGTAAAATCAACGGAAAAGTGTATGCCCTCTTTAAAGAACCGGGGGAGATCGTCACTACTATGGAACCATTGGCATCTGTTGGGAGTGCTTCCAATTTTATTATTGAGATGTTAGTGGATGAAGTTGATATCGTAAGGCTTGCAGAGGGTAAAAAAGCCTTGATTACCTTGGACGCCTATGGGCAGAAAGTTTTTGAAGCGGAAATCAGCAAAATTTATCCTCAAAAAGACGAACGCTCGCAAACCTTTATGGTTGAGGCTATTTTTAAGTCACCTCCGGAAAGGTTGTATCCCGGACTTGCCGGTGAAGGGAACATCATTGTTGCCGAAAAAGACGAAGTGCTTACCATACCCAAAGCCTATCTCATTGATAGCAATAAAGTGCTCACGGAAGATGGAGAGAAAGAAGTGGTAATTGGATTGCAAAATTTGGAAAAAGTAGAAATCCTTGAAGGAATTGATGCCAATACATACGTACTTAAACCCGAGGAAAGATGAATTGGAAAGTTATCTTGAATATTGCCAAAACACACCTTTTGACAAAGATGAAAAGTACGGTTACTGCTGCCTTGGGGGTTACTTTTGGTATCGGAGCCTATATTACGCTAGTTAGTTTTATGACTGGTTTAAATGAGATGTTGGACGATTTAGTTCTAAACCAAACCCCACACATTCATATATATAATGAAATTGAGCCTTCAAAAAACCAACCAATAAGTCTATATACCGGCTTTGAGGATGCCATAAATGTAGTACACTCCGTAAAACCAAAGCAAAGTCAGAAGAAAATCCATAATGCCTTACCTATTATCTCGTATTTAAGGAAGGACCCGAATGTAAAAGGGGCCACCCCGGAGACCAATGCACAGATATTTTACCTCTCCGGTTCCATAGAACTGGGTGGTAACCTTTCCGGTGTTGATATTATGGAAGTGGTACGTCTTTCCAACATTCAGGATAATATTGTGGAGGGGAGTCCAGAGGCCTTGAAAAATAATGATAATGGTATTTTGCTCGGCGCCGGTCTTGCAGAAAAGATGTCATTATCTGTTGGGGAACGGGTACAGATCAGCACGATTTCCGGTAGCGTGTTTCCACTAAAAATAGTAGGTATATATCAGAGCGGTATAGCAGAAATCGACAATATTCAAAGCTATACGAATCTAAAAACCGTACAGCGTATTTTGGGAGAGGCTGAAAATTATGTTACAGATATTAATGTTAAGCTCTTTGATATTACGCAAGCCGAATCCATGGCAAATAGGTTGGAACAGCAGTTTGGTATTAAAGCGACCGATATAAATGAAGCCAATGCACAATTTGAAACAGGTTCTAATATTAGGAATTTAATTACTTACGCAGTTTCGATTACCCTGCTGGTCGTTGCTGGATTTGGCATATACAACATCCTAAATATGCTTATTTATGAAAAGATGAAGGACATTGCGATTTTAAAAGCAACTGGTTTTTCCGGACGTGACGTGCAGTTTATATTCATGAGTCAGGCAATGATTATTGGAGCTGTAGGTGGTTTGCTAGGATTGCTGATAGGCTTTGTTCTTTCAAAACTTATAGACCAGGCACCGTTTAATACTGAGGCCCTACCAACCATAACTACCTATCCCGTTAATTTTAAAATGGGCTATTATTTGATAGGGCTTGTTTTTGCATTAATATCAACATTCATTGCAGGGTACCTGCCTTCTAACAAAGCAAAAAAAATAGACCCCGTAAGGATTATTAGAGGAACTTGAATTGGTGGTTTCCAAGCCTAAAGATCTTTTATTTCGAATATTAATCAGGAATGGCAGCAGACAGAGCTTGAAAAACGATAGCTAAAAGATGAAACTAGTGCTAGAAACAAAAAATATCAACAAACACTTTCACAAACCCAAAGATTTTCATGTCTTGAAAGATATTTCTTTTAAAGTAAAAGAGGGGGAGTTTGCTTCTGTCATGGGCAAATCAGGTTGTGGGAAGTCTACATTGCTCTATATTCTTTCTACGATGGATACGGATTATACAGGTAAGCTTTACTTGAATGAAGAATTGATTACCGGGAAACACCATGAAGAACTCTCACGCGTACGAAATAAACATATTGGCTTTGTATTCCAATTCCATTACTTGCTATCGGAGTTCAGTGTCCTGGAAAACGTGATGTTGCCTGCAAAAAAGCTAGCAGAAAAATCACATGCAGAGATTGAACACGATGGCATGGAGAAGTTGAAGATGTTGCATATTGATCATTTGGCAAAGCAACGGGCTTCTAGAATATCCGGAGGCGAAAAACAACGTGTTGCCATAGCAAGGGCTCTCATTAACAACCCCACTATTTTAATGGGCGATGAACCAACGGGAAATCTGGACAGTCACAACTCTGAGAATGTGTTTAGCATCTTTAAACGCTTAAAAGAGGAGGAGGGTTTATCCCTTTTGGTTGTAACCCATGACGAGGATTTCGCCAAACGTACCGACCGTATTATTCAAATGGAGGACGGGCGGATTATTAGTTGATAAAGCCGTTTCCGGCAGATGATTGGAATAGTGTCAAACTTGCATAATTAAAGGACGATTCCAGAACTATGCGATATGCATTTTTGAAGCCCCATACCTAATATTTTTAGGATGCTCGTTAATTCATCTATTTATTTACCCAATCCCTCAATTACCTCGGGCCACTGTATTCCCCTTAAGGGAGTTTTGGAAATATCAAAATCAACAATTTCTTTCTTCTTAGCCCGTATACAGGCCAAAGTCCGTTTTCCTATTGAACTGATTTAATCACATATAATGATTATTGATTTTCTGTTTTTACTAAAAAACTCATACTTCAACAGTTATTATTAAGACTTCATATAATTTTCTTATTCGTTATAAAAGCCCCGTACTTCAAAATTCCAACGAAAACAACTCCACCCATTGCATTCCCAAAAAGTGCTAACACAATAAAAGTCAAGTAGGTAAGAAAAGATATATCAGGAGAAAGAATTAAACCAGTGAAGACCTCGATATTACCCACAATACTATGATGTAATCCCGATAGCCCAATAATAAAGGTTATAATATATATGACAGCAATTTGTCCAATAGTTTCCTTTATGGATGACAATATCCAAGATAGGAGTGCCATGAGCCAACCGGCAATGATAGCACTACCAAAAATTACGATATAATCATAATGGGCAACATGATGGGCGAGCGCAATCATTCCCTTTTCGGAAACTACTCCCAAGGATGGTCCTACAAGAATAAAGATGAAACCAATTATATACCCTCCTAAAAGATTTCCTGATATGACCAGACCCCATAGCCTTAACAATTCACCAACAGATCTTCTGCCGCTAAGAACAGGCAATGATAGCAGGGATGTTTGTTCAGTAAACAATATGGATTTTCCGAGAATGACCAATACAAAACCAAGTGGGTAAACGAAAGCGGCCAAATAAGGGACCGTGTCCTTATCAATTTTGTCAATAAAAAATGAGTAACAAACGGCTACGACTAAAAAACTAAATCCAATTTCCAACCCCGCCATTAAAGCACCGAGGAAAGTAGATCTTGGATCTTTTTTATAGGTTTCAAGGCCTTCACAAAGCTGATCAATAAAAATATCATCTCCACTTTCAACCTCATCTCCCTTCTCCAAATCTTTATCCACAATTTTTGGAACTTCAAGTTTCTTTTCACTCATAATTAAAGCTTTTTTCTTTTTGCATTTAGTGTTAACCAGGCAATACCTAAACATGCAGAGATAAGTGAACCAACAAGGATACCTATTTTTGCTATTTGCAATAACGCATCATTTTCTAATGAAAGTTCAGCGATAAATATAGACATGGTAAACCCTATTCCTGCCATTAACCCTAAACCAGTTAAATCATTCCAAGTAACATCATTTGGCAAAGTGCCTAGTTTTGATTTTACGATAAGCCTGGAAATAAGGCTTATACCCAATAGCTTGCCAATCACCAATGCTGTAATGATACCAATGCTTATGGGATGAGCCAACGATTCCCAAAAGTCACCTTTGATAGTTATGCCAGCGTTTGATAAGGCAAAAAGCGGCAGAACAAAATAATTTACGAAAGGTTTTATATTTTCCTCCAAACGCTGTAAAGGCGTGAGCGTGGCTTTGCTATCGGAGATAATATCCTGTACGATTTCTACCTGGTTCTCTGCAACCAATGGTCCTGGTCTATAATTACTATTACCGAATTTACTAATTCTGGATTTAATTCTTTCTATATATTTATCCTCGTCAATTCTTGTTCTTCCAGGGATGCAAAACGCTACTAAAACTCCAGCTAAAGTTGCGTGTACTCCTGAAAGCAGCAGCGCCACCCATAGACCAAAAACTCCTACTATAAAATAAAACCAGGTGTTTCTAACCCCTATAAAATTGCTGACGAGCATAATTACAAAATAAACTACGGCCGCTAAAAGATTTCCCGTATCAACATTGGAAGAAAGGAAAAATGCAATTATTAAAATTGCTCCGATATCATCTGCTGTGGCCAAGGCGGTGAGAAAGGTCTTTGCGTTTTTTGAAATGGCGTTGCCCACTAAAGCCAATAATCCAATAGCAAAGGCTATATCCGTGGCCATCGGGATACCCCAACCATTAATCCCATCCGATGACCAATTAAAAATTAGGTAAATCAGGGCAGGAAATATCATTCCACCAATAGCGCCGGAAATGGGCAAAATTGCCTGTTTGAATGAAGACAATTGACCGTCTATGAACTCTCTTTTAATTTCCAAGCCCACCATAAAGAAAAAGTAGGCCATTAAAAAATCGTTTATCCAATGATGTAGCGTCTCATCAACCAAAAATCCACCGACATTAATTGAAATCTTAGTCTTCCACAAGTCGTGGTAAATGTGCGCCAAAGGTGAATTTGCCCATACTAAGGCAACAATTACCATAAAGACCAATAGGATGCCCACAGAACTTTGCTTTGTAAAAATTTGTTTTAATTGTTTTCTTAGCAACCCTTATCTTTTATTAAGTCTAACAAAATAGTGTCTAGTTTGAGGCAAAAATCTGATTAAGACCTGATTTTGCAAGCACAAGTTAGTTTAAATAAATCATTTTGTTTTATTTATCTTTATTATTCTTAAACAAAATTGAGAATTATTTTCACTTTATACAGGGACTTATTTTATGACAATTTACTGGCCCTCCAGCCTTTTATAAATTACGCACTGGAAATATTGTTGCTAGGTCTGATATCGTTGAAGAATATTTTCTTAGGAAGCCTAAATTAATTAATCTAATTATTCGATATAATTAAATATTGAATATTATTAATTGTAACACTTTGAATAGATAAATCAATCAAACTATAAAAGTTCATACAGCTGATTTTTATCATTTGAACGCCATCACACCTTCTCGATATTTGCTCAGACGTTAAAACCTGAAGATGTCCAGCAGTTTAATTTTTAAATCCGCCATAGAGCTTGCCAGTCTTATTCGCAACAGAAAAGTTACTTCCACAGCGGTTGTACGGGAACACATTGCACATATTAAAAAACATAATCCCTCATTGAATGCGGTCGTCCTGTTATTGGAAGAAGAAGCATTAAAAGAAGCACAGATTTGTGACGAGGAAACGGATAAAGGGCAATTCAGAGGTCCACTTCATGGAGTGCCCATGACGATCAAAGAACAATTTTGGCTAAAAGGTTTCAAATCAACATTGAATAGCAATCGCTTAAAAGACTGGATAGCCCCGGAAGATGCTTTGGTTGTTACCCGCTTAAAAGAAGCCGGCGCCATAATCTTGGGGAAAACCAATATTTCCAAAGAAATGTTGGACTACCAAGTTGACGGGGACATCTACCCCACGTGTGTTAACCCATATAATGAAGCCTATTCTCCCGGTGGAAGTTCAGGGGGTTCCGCTGTCGCTTTGGCGACAGGAATGGTTCCTATTGAATTGGGTGGTGATCTGGGTGGTTCAGTTCGTATTCCTCCAAACTTTTGCGGTGTTTATGGTTTGAAAACTACGGAAAATACGATACCTACACATGGCCTAGTTTCTAAACCCAAAGAAGCCAAAGGTTTTCTGAACGATATGGCTGTGGTAGGGCCCATGGCGAGAACACCGGAAGATTTGGAGTTATTATGGAAAATTCTTAAGGGTGACGATAAAATCGACCGAAGAATTTCTCCAATTCATTGGAAAACACCAAAGCAAAGGACGATTGGTGATTATAAAGTTGCGTGGGTCCATGGCTGGGAAGATTATGACTCCAGTGAACAGACCAAACACGTAATCGATAAATTGATACAGACGATTAGGGGCGAAGGAGGATATACCCAGGAATTAAAACCAAAAAAAGATCTTCATCGCCGGACACTGGAATTGCATCAAAGGTTATCGTTCATGACCATAATGCAAGATCTTCCTTGGTTTGTGAAACCCTTAATGATAAAAGAATTAAAAAAGGGTTATTTAAGAGGTATGGAAAAAATCCCTTTGGAAATTTAAGGATACATTTTCGGATTACTCAGAGCTCATAGGGCTAAGAATGCAACTTATTAAGGAATGGGAAACCTATTTCGAAGAATTCGATTTTTTGGTCTGCCCTTCCGGTTTTGGTCCTGCATATAAGCGATGTAAAATTGGAACTCCAATTACCTATGAAGGAAAAACCATGAAATACATTGATTATGTATATCCTTATAATGCTTGTTTCAATGCAAGCGGTCATCCGGCTATAAGTATCCCATTAGGCCTTGGTCAAGAAGGATTGCCTCTTGGAGTTCAAGTGGTTGGACCCCATTGGAGTGAACCCCATCTGCTACATTTTGCCAAATTGGTATCTAAACATACCGAAGGATTTGTAAAACAACATAAGTATTAAATTAACCAAGCTATAGATTTATTAAGAAGATTATCCGGATTTTCTTCCATGAATAATTACCATAATACTTTCAACTAAAGTGGATTTTAAGGCTCTTTGAATAGATTACTGCTACTGATGAATGTCATAGTGGCGGAAAACTAATCCGCCTACTTTTAACGAATACCACCAAAATATGAAAGCAGTCTATTTACAGAAGTACGGATCTGCGGATACCGCCTTTGAAATAAGAGAGGCGGACAAACCACGCCCCAAACCCAATCAAGTTCTCGTAAAAGTGGAGAGCTTTGGACTCAATTTTGCGGATGTAATGGCCCGATTGGGACTTTACAAAGCCGCCCCAGCGTTGCCCGCTATTTTAGGTTATGACGTAGTGGGAAAGGTGGTGGCAATAGGTAGCGAGGTCAACAATATACGATTAGGGCAAAGGGTTACGGCACTCACCCGTTTTGGAGGGTATGCGGAATATGCCGTTGCCGAAAGCGAAGTGGTCTTTCCCGTTCCAGAAACTTTTCCCGCTGGGGTGGCCGTTGCTTTGGCCACTCAATATAGCACCGCTTATTTTTTAAGTCATTCTATGGCCAACCTTCAGGAAAATGATAAGGTGCTTATTCACGCCGCTGCTGGAGGTGTAGGTACTGCCCTTACTCAAATGGCACTAAATAAAAATTGTACCGTTTTTGGTACATGTGGTTCTTTAGAAAAAATTAAATATTTACAGAAGAACGGAGTACATCATCCTATCAACTATCGGGAAGCTGATTTTGAGCAAGAGGTGCGTAAGCTTTTAGGTAAACTCAGATTGGATGCCATTTTTGATCCAGTTGGTGGCAAATCCGTGAAGAAAGGCTATCGGCTTTTGGGAGCGGGAGGAAGATTGTTCTCGTTCGGGGTTTCCTCAATGAACCAGACCAAATCAATTTTTGGAAAATTAAGAGTTTTGGCACAGTTTGGCATCTATCATCCTATTCAATTTTTAAGCAATTCAAAAGGAATAGTAGGGATAAATATGTTGAAAGTAGCGGAGGAAAACCCTGCTAAAATCGCAAAGACTATGCAATCGGTCATCCGCATGACGAAAGAGGGAAGTCTGAACCCCCATGTAGGTGGAGCATACACGGTTGAAGAAATAGGGAAGGCGCATGCCTTCTTGGAGTCTCGAAAATCGATGGGAAAAATTGTTGTCAGTTGGTAACCAAATAGCTAAAACATGAAGTTAAATTACTTTAAGAACAAAGTAGCATTGGTTACTGGCTCCAGTATGGGTATCGGTAAAGCCATTGCCATTGAACTAGCCTCTAAAGGGGCAAAGGTCGTTTTAAATGGTAGAAATGGCGAAAAGCTCCGTCGAACGGAAATCGAATTACGTAATAACGGGTTTGATGTATTCGCAGTGGCTGCGGATATTAGAAATATAAATGACTGCCAGCACCTTGTAGATGAATGTATTAAACAATATGGAGAATTGGATGTGCTGGTCAATAACGCTGGGGTAAGCAGTAGAGGATCGGTGGAGTTTATGGAGGAGGCCAACTTCAAGATTCTGGCAGAGACCAATTTTATGGGTGCGGCCTATTTAAGCAAGCATGCCATCCCTTATTTAAAAAAGAGCAAGGGGCATATTATTTTTATAAATAGTGCTGGGGGATTTAGAGGAATGCCCTATAATTCAGCTTATACCATTTCTAAAATGGCCCAGGCAGGACTTGTTGAAGCCTTGCGTATAGAACTTTTTGACTATGATATCCACGTTGGGATAGCTTTTGTGGGATTTACCAAAAATGACCCCAAAAAATCAATTTTAGATGTTGACGGCACTTGGATTTATTTGCCCAAAAGGACTAATATACCTCTAGCGACGCAAGAGTCGGTCGCTAGAAGGGTTAGGAAGATGCTTGTTCAAAGAAAAAACAGAGCAACCTTAACGCGTTTGGGCAATTTTACCGAATTTACTACCCGTTACTTTCCCCGGTTCAGCGATTGGTTGCTAAGGATAAACCGAGAGCGTATACAAAAGCAGTTTACAATGATTGGCGGTGTTAAGGTAAAGGACAACAGTATATAGAAAAGTGTAGCAAGAAAGTAAAGGTCTTTTTCTAAATAGTGGTACGGTTCTTTTGGTAAGCTGTCTCTATAGCCCGCTCACGTTGAAACTGAGCAGCGGAACAGTAATATCAGAGACCATTTTTTTCACCATATCTTGCTGAATATACTTCTCAAAAAAGTTATTGTTCTTTCTTTCCAACATAGCCAGCATAGCGGCATTCTTTTTATTCAAATATTCTTGTAGTTCCTTAAAAACGTTATCGGATAAAATTAAATCGAACTCCAGATTATCGTATTCAACCTTTTGTTGTAACATGTCTTTGAACCATTCCATTTGTTGTTCACCGGCATATTCATTCGGGGTCGTAATATGTACTAGCCTAATTTGCGAATTGAATAGTTTTGCCATCGGAATTAACCTTCTAATGGCAAAAATATCGGCCTGTTCAAAATCTGTGGCATAGGCTATAGTTTCAAAAGTACCAATGTTATGCATTTCTGGTACGGCCAAGACGGCGCAAGGCGCCTTTTTAATTAATGCTTTGGTGGTGCTTCCCAAGAAAAATTCCTTAACACGGCTAGCTCCCTTAGTCCCAACAATAATAAGATCCACGTTGTATTTTATGGCCTTTTCTAGAATACAGTCCGCTGCGGAGCCGTCTTCATCGACCACAAAATTCGTATTGTTTTCTTGCCAAGCGTCTCCCAAATGTTCAGTACAGAATTCTTTCAACTTGGAACGATTTTCAACGATTAGTCTTTTTTCTTTATTCATATAGCTCACGGAGACCGGGCTAGCAAGACTTAGAGGCACGTCGAATACATGCATTATGAACAATTTCGAACCAAATTTTTTGGCTAGTAGGTGCGATATTTTTAATGCCGTGGCAGAGTCTTCAGAATAGTCGGTAGCATATAATATGGTATTCATCATCTGATATTAAGTGGTTGTAAATTTGAATCTAGGTATATGGTCCGAATCAAAAAATGATTAAAATCATAAGGTACATAATGACTTTCGTCATTTCAAATAGGGTATCAGTCCACTACATTTATGTATCATAATTCATAAACAGTTTTTAAGATGAGCTCTAGCGAATACAGTGACGAAACCGAATTTTTAAAGGACGGACCATGGGACGAACTTTATGTAATTACCCAATACTGGAAATCCGATTTGGAATTTTACAGGGACGACCTTCGGTTTTTACATCATTTAGTCGATAAATACTTCATGTGGATTACTAAGCCGGAAAATTTGATACTCGTAAAAGAATTGAAAAAAGAATTGTTCGAATTGAACGGCCGGAGTAAAGACCTTTTGGAAAAAGTAGCCAAACACAGAATTCAGCTGGGCTATCTGGTTGAGGACCCCAATAAAAGTGATGCGGGAATTATTAAAACAGAACACGAACATCTCGAAGAGGAACTGGGTACCTTCTTAAAACAGTTTCGAAAGAATCGAAAAGAAGTTTTCAAAATAACCGAATATATCATCGATAGTGAAAAACTTGCCAATGTCATGGAATCCTAAAGCTTGGTATTGTGAAAGAAGAACGACAAATTTTAGCGGAAATCAGTGCCCTGACCAACATTATTGAATCAGATTATCCTGAACTTTATCGGTTTTTGGATGAAAATCCGATTACCATTCCGTCTAGCGTACATCCTGATTTGAATAAGAAAACGCTTGAAGTCTATTTACAAGACTTGAAGGACTTGTTAAAGCACCACGTGAAGACCCATACAACCAAAAAATTATGAAACGTTTTAGAAATATCCTTTATATATTCTTGGGAGTAATGGCCGTATTTTTTCTTTTCCTCATTTGGTATCAATACCAGTATTCTATGGGGGACATCCAACCCTACGATGTGAATTCCCCAAGTATGGAAAAGAAGTTATTAATTGCCACTCAAGGCAGCGATTTTAAGGATAGTATCACCAACGCTGTGGTCAACCATTATAAAATGGATTCTATTTATATAAAAGTTATCGATGTGAGGGACCTTTCCCAAATTGACCCCGAGGATTTTAACGCCATTTTAATAGCACACACTTGGGAAAATTGGAAACCTCCCACCGAGGTCAAAGCATTTATAGAACGCACTAAGAACGACTCAAAAAAAATTGTGGTACTGACCACTTCAGGCGAAGGCAGTTATAAAATGGAAGATGTTGATGCGTTGACCGGTGAATCCATCATAGAAGATGTACCTGATTTTGCACAAGACATTCTGGAAAGATTAAACCCCTTGTTGGATGTTAGGCGATAAATATGCTTGATTATGAAACGTAGCACAAGAAAAGACGGTAATAAAATGAATTATAGCACCTTGGGGATTATCATTATTGTAATAGCTACTGTTCTGCTGTATGGGATTTGGGTATTTTTTATAGCGCCGAAAGACTAGGCTTTACGACAATTGCCCATTTCAAGAAAAAAGTATGGTAATACTGGTCTGTGGTCTTCCGGGTTCTGGTAAAAGCTATTTCGCAAGTAGGCTTGCAGAAACAATCCATGCACAATACTTCAATAGCGATAGGCTAAGAAAGGAACTTTTTCCGAAACGGACCTATTCCAAATCGGAGACGGCCAAGGTCTACGAAATATTGCTGAACAAGATGGAGGCGGCCATCAATACGAACACTGATTTGGTTTTAGATGCTACATTTCATTTTAAGGCAACCAGAAAACCCTTTATTTCCAAAGGAAAGGGAAGTATTGTGTTTATTGAAATACAGGCCAATGAGGATGTAATACGGGAGCGGTTGAAAGAGGATAGGTTGTTTAGCGAAGCTGACCTAAGAGTTTACCGATTGATTAAAGAGCAATGGGAAGCTTTGGAACAGCCCCATTTAACCTTGCAATCTACGAACGATAATATCGAAGCCATGCTGCAAAAGGCCGTACACTATCTTAAGAATGAGAAGAGATCAAATTGATAGGCTACTTTCCGAGGGGAAATTTCCCAAGGTGACCGAACTACGACAATTGGTGGAAACCCATATTTCTTGGGTAATTCTGTGTGATCGATTCGTTTACAAGATTAAAAGACCTATTAAATATTCGTTTCTGGATTTTTCCACACTAGAACTTCGAAAACACTTTTGCGAACGCGAATTGGAACTGAACCAACGGATGTCAACAGATATGTATCAGGAAGTCTTACCCATTTACGAATCGAATGAGGTCTATACCATAGGGGGAGATGGAGATGCGTTAGTAGATTATGCCCTTAAAATGCGTAAACTGGATTCGCAAAGACAAATGGATGTACTGGTAGCAAAGAACAAGGTAAGTACTGCCGATATCAAAAATTTAGCACAACGGATAGCCATCTTCCATAAAACAACCAACATCATTTTTAAAAAGAATGTACTGGATGTTAAGGAAAAATTTAATGCGCTGAGCGAGGAAAAGGAGTTTTTAACTGAACATCTGAACGAGAACATCGGCAATCGCATCGATATCGCCATCCAAATCTCGAACGCTTTTCTGGATCAGAATAAGGCACTGTTAGATGAACGTTTAAAAAACGGTTTTTTTAGGGACTGCCACGGCGACCTGCATACCCGTAATATTTTTCTATTGCCGGAACCCCAACCTTTCGATTGTATCGAATTCAATGATGATTACAGGCAAATTGATGTGTTGAACGAGGTGGCCTTCCTTTGTATGGATTTGGATGCCTGGGGCAGAAAAGACCTTTCCGATATGTTCATCGAACAATACAATAAAGTTTTTCCGACAATACGAAACGAAGCGGAATATCAACTATTTGTCTACTTCAAAAGCTACCGGGCTAATGTTCGGGCAAAGGTCAACAGTCTTAGGGCAAAAAGCGCATCGGACAAGGCCTCCAAGATGAGGGCATTAGCAGAGTTAGAAAAATATTTAAAATTAATGGAATCTTATGTTGAACTATTGAGGCGTACAGCACTTACGCATCTTAATAGATAAAAGTGCCCAGTGGATTGCTGGATTGAACGGGATGTTTAAAATTAAAATTATAATACTATGAGGATTGCGTTTTTGGTCATGGTCTTATTGCACGGCCTCATCCATTTAATGGGGTTTACAAAAGCCTTCGGTTATGGAAATTTGGCTGAGTTCAGCAAGGATATTTCAAGACCCATTGGGCTACTTTGGTTGTTGGTGGGTTTGCTTTTTATCGTATCGAGCATCCTGTATTGGAAGAAGATGGTAGCTTGGTCGCTGTTGGTCATCATTGCCATGGTCCTCTCGCAAATATTGATTTTTATTTTTTGGAGCGATGCCAAGTTCGTTACCATAGTTAATGCAATAATTCTTGTGGTAGGTATTTCTGCTTATGGCCTTTATCGATTCAACAAAATGGTTTTTCAGGAAACACAGGACTTAGTACGGGATATTGGCCCTGGCGGGATTTCGGTGGTAACAAAAGAGGATATAAGGCAATTGCCGGAAAGAGTTCAAGAATGGATGCAAAGTTCGGGAGTTATGGGCACCGAACGGTTAGTTTCAGTTCACTTGCGGCAAAAAGGAAAAATGAAAATCAAACCTGAAGGCAAATGGATGCCGTTTACGGCCGAACAGTATTTTGATGTTTCAAAACCCGCTTTTATATGGTCGACAGAAGTAGATTTTCTACCCTTGATCAAGATGGTGGGTAGGGATAAATTTATTGATGGCAAGGGCGAGATGCTCATTAAATTGGCCAATGTAATTCCCGTTGTTAACGAAGGTGACAATGAAAAAATAAATTCCGGGGCCATGGTCAGATACTTGGCTGAAATGGTCTGGTTTCCGTCGGCGGCGTTAAACCATTACGTTCATTGGGAAACCATGGATGCAAATTCGGTAAAGGCCACTTTTACCTTAAATGGAAAATCGGTTTTTGGCATTTTTGAATTCTCGGAAAATGGCGAAATGCAATCCTTTGAGGCCGAACGCTACTATGGAGGAGGAAAAGATGCCAGCTTGGAAACTTGGTTGATTAAAGTGGAAGAATACAAGAATTTTATTGGTTTTAAGATTCCCAATAAATGCAGCGTTACTTGGAAATTAAAAGAAGGTGATTTCAATTGGTTGAACCTTGAAATCACGGATTGGACGTTTAATAATTTGGAACTCACTAAAAACTGAAGAAGTAATGAAACTTAATAGCGAATGGTATTTAACCAACAAAATGCCCAAGAATGCGACCATCGACCAACGCATAGCATGGCATTTGGAACATCTTAAGAACTGCCAATACCGGACCGGTATTCCAAAAAAACTAAAAGAAGAAATGAGAAAAAGGGGTATGGAATTATGAACGACAAGGATAGGTTACTTTCAATTAAGTTGATTCACACGGTCATCTGGCTCTTTTTTAATGTGGTCATATTCTACCTTTTGTATGCTGTAATCGTTAATAAAATTGACCTTTGGGTATGGATATGTATCGGTCTGGTGTTGTTGGAGGGGATAGTTTTACTTCTATTTAAATGGTTCTGTCCCCTGACCGTTATCGCTCGTAGATATTCGGATTCCACCAAGGACAATTTTGATATTTTCTTGCCGAATTGGTTGGCCAAGCATAACAAATTAATCTATACGAGTATTTTTGCCATTGCGGTAATTATTCTACTATTTAGAATCTCTCAATAGTAACGTTAGAAGAACTTTAGGCCTTTTGGCGAGCCTATAATCAAAACGATTAATTCTTTTTTTCTCCAATTTCTTTTGTTCTTTTTCCAGCTTCCTAAAATAGCCTCGGGTTAAAAAATTATGTTTTAAGGCCTCCATGTTCTCATTGAAACGCTCGGTGCCTTGTTCGATATTGAACATGGTTCTTTCCAATTGGTTAGCTAAGGTGGTATCCTTTGACACAGAACTAATAAGTCCATCTCCATCTTCTATTCCTCCAACAATGGTGTTCAGATCTTGGGTCATTTTGTTAATCGCGATACTAGATGTCTCCAAATTTTCAATAACATTGCGCATTTTGCCCGCAGAAATGGAATCACTGAGCAAAACTCCTGCGGTGCTTTCCTCGAAATCGATTTTCCCGATAATCCCGCGTAATTCTGAAATAGCAGAATTCGCCTGGCTGCTCGTATATTTTAAATTGGTGATCGTTTGTTGTAAATCGCCCGCCATGGTGGTATCGTTTAACAACCTACCCAAAGTACCTTTGCCCTTTATCAATGATTGGGTAACTTTCAGTAAATCTTCCGTCAATAAGGCCGCATTCTCATTGGTAGTGTTTAAGGTTGTCATCATATCTTGGGTCGCAACTTTGCTGTAGGATTGTAATTCATCTCCAGATTGGATTAATTCGGCGTTTCCTTCGCCCGGAATAATATTGATGAGCATGCTTCCTACCAATCCGTCAGAACCAATAGTGGCGATGGCATCCTTTTTTATATGCTCCTGCATTTTGTCGGCGATGATCATATGCACTCGGATAGTGGTGTCGTTTACCATTTCTATTTTGTTTACTGTACCGACATTGATACCTGAAAAACGTACGTTGTTCCCGTTTTGAAGTCCGTTGGCATTCTTGAATACCGCCGTAACGGGAAAGGTCTTGCCGAACATGTTTTGCCGGTTACCGATCAAGTAGGCGGCTACAAGTAGAAGTACCGTCCCTAGGATTACGAAGATTCCTAATTTCAAATTTTCTACTGCTGTCTTAGCCATATTCTTATTTTTTAAAAAAGGCTTCCACCTTTGGGTCTTTGGATGTAGATAAATCTACAAAGCTGCCCTCCGCATAATTGATGCCATCCACCAATAAGATCATCTTTTCGGAAATGACCCGTGCGCAATCCACATCATGGGTAATGATCAAGGAGGATGTTCCATATTTCTGCTGGATGGAACGCATCAATTCTATAATTTCTTTGGAGGTAATTGGATCTAAACCGCTGGTAGGCTCATCATACAAAATTACCTTAGGTTTTAAAATGAGGGTACGGGCTAACGCCACCCGTCGTTTCATTCCCCCAGAAAGTTCAGCAGGCATCAGCTCCATCGTATGGGCTAGACCTACATTTTCCAAGGCTTCCAGTACTAACGGCATCGTATCCGAAACAACACCTAATTTTTCTTTGTGTCTGCGCATTGGGAATTCCAGGTTTTCTCGAACGGTCATAGAATCGTATAGTGCACTTCCTTGAAAAAGAAAACCAATGTCCGATCGTAGTTCATCAAGATGCTGCTGATTTAAAGTGTTGATCTCTTTTCCCAAAACTTCAACGTAGCCACTATCTGGAGTCATCAAGCCAACCAGACATTTAATCATGACGGATTTTCCAGAGCCTGATTTCCCCATTACTACCAGATTTTCACCTTTATGCAGCGTCATATTAAAACCATTCAAGACATGATTTTCACCAAAACTTTTTCTAAGGTCCCTGATTTTAATCACGACATCTTTTTCTTCAGCCATGGTATCCTCTCTTATCGTTTTTTCTTTGGTAGCCATCATAATTCATAAAAAATATCAGCAACGAAAACCGCAATAAAATCTACGACAAACAATAATATCGATGCCATGACCACTGCGGTATTGGCGGCTATGCCCACTCCGGCGGTTCCCTTATCGCTAAAGTATCCTTTGTAGCAGCCCACAAGACCAATGACGAATCCGAAAAAGAACGATTTAATCGTTGCAGGCACCAAATCTCCATAAGACAACGCATCGAAAACCGTATTGAAATAGAGTTGAAAGGAGACGTTTCCCTTAAGGTTTTCTACCAGGGCGGAGCCGTACAAAGCGATTAGGTCGCCAAAAATAACCAGTAGTGGCAACATCAAGGTGGTGGCCAAGATACGGGTCACGACCAAGTATTTAAACGGATTGGTACCTGAAACTTCCATGGCATCAATCTGTTCCGTGACACGCATAGAGCCTAACTCCGCGCCTATGCCGGAGGCAATCCTTCCTGCACAGATCAATGCTGTAATCACAGGGCCAATTTCGCGCACAATGGAAATCCCTACCATGTTCGGCATCCATGAAACTGCCCCGAACTGAATCAGAGTGGGACGCGATTGCAACGTAAGTACCAAACCGATGATGAATCCTGTCAGCCCCACCAATAGAATGGAACGAACGCCCATTTGATAGCATTGTCTAAGCAATTCCTTGAATTCAAAGGGTGGTTTTAAAACCTCTTTGAAAAAACGGCCTGCGAAATAAGAAAGGTCTCCTATTTGCATAAAAAACTGTTTGGTCTTGTCGACCATTTCAGTTGCTATCGTCATACTATTTCCTAAATTTCTTTGGGTCCTATCAAATATAGAGTAGGTGCACAGGGTTAAAAATGACGATGGTCATATATCAAAGATGACAGATTTCATTCAAAGTCAATGGCTGAGGGAAATATCTTAAGAATAGTTGGAGGATAACCAGCGGCAATATAGTGGAACGGGAATGCGCTTAAATTCAAAGAAGGCGTCCCAGAGGGGTTTTATTTAAGTGAAGAGCGTGGTTGTGTCTAAAAGGCTATAAAATCGGTTCAAATTAGAATATGATTATTGTGCGTTTAAAAACGAGGACTTTATAGGGCCATTTGTTGTCCGTTCACAACAAATTAAAATCAGACTCAAATGACCCCATTTAAATCCAAATAATTCCAATTTTTGAGTGCAAATAAAAAAGACCCCAAAGAAATTAATCTTTAAAGTCTTGATTTTTAAGTGATCGCGAGAGGATTCGAACCTCTGACCGTCTGCTTAGAAGATGCGAAAAATTTTCTTCTTTTATCTTCATTTGGTTTCTTATCATCTGATAATCAATAATTTATAATAATTAATTTTTCTTTGATTTTCATTTAGGGTATCTTTATCAGGCAATTTGTTGGACCTATGTTGTACCAATTTTTTGAAAATTATGGCCAGTGTTAAAATAGTGATGAGAAGGAAAAGACGGGCGAATGGATCTTATCCAATCTATTTGCGTGTAACCAAGGATAGAAAAACAAAATTTTTCAAAACACTGTTCAATGCTTTCCCAAACGAGTGGGATCAAAACTCTGAAATATTTACCAAGAAAAGCCCAAACTATATCCAAAAAAATCGGGTGCTATCCAATATTAAGGATAGAGCTTATAGAATTTACATAAACCTTAAGGCCGAGAAGGAGCGATTTACCCTCACGGAATTTGAACATGCCTTTCGAGTGAAATCCAATCCTAACGGCAATAACATTTTCTACTTCTGGGACGACCTGATTTCCGAACTGTTGACTGCTGGCAGAACTGGCAGTGCTAGATGTCATAAGGATGCCTTTGCAACTCTTCAAAAATTTCACGGGAGTACTCGTCTAAATTTTGAGGACGTAAATTTGGCTTTTCTCACAAAATTTGAAGGTTTTCTTAGATTCAGAGGTGGAACCGATGGAGGTATTAGTGTGCGTATGAGGTGTATACGCACTATATTCAATACGGCCATTGAGAGGGATTTGACTGCCCTGGACAACTATCCATTTAAAAAATACAAGATATCGAAGCTTAGGGGAAAGAGTGTAAAAAGGGCTCTGGAAATAGAAGAGATTTACGAAATTCTGAACATGGATATATCCCAGTATCCCCATCTTGTGGATAGCCGTCATTATTTTCTATTTAGTTTTTACACTCGGGGAATGAACTTTGCCGATATTTTGAAATTAAAATGGAGTAATATTAAAGACGGTGTGATACAATACACCCGATCAAAGACTAAGGGTAATTTCAAAATAAAGATTCTTCCACCCGTACAGCAAATATTGGATTATTACTGTCAAAGACCCACAGGAACAGCATATGTTTTCCCATTACTTAAAAGTGACAGCCTTACGCCAATTGAAATTGAACGGGCCAAAAAACAAACACTGAAGGTCTTTAATATGGACTTAAAGCAAATAGCTGTCCATTGCAAGATTAATAAGACATTGACCAGTTATGTCGCTCGACATAGCTTTGCCAATTGCCTAAAACAGAAAGGCGTAGCCACTGATGTAATCAGCGAGTCATTGGGGCATCAGAACCTGGAGGTTACCCAAGCCTATCTAAAAGAATTGGATAGCTCTATCCTTGATGAGGCCTCCGAGCTATTATTGCCACCAAAACCAACTTCTTATACCCGTCTTCGGATATGTTAATACCACAGGTTTCAAGATTGGTGTACAATTATGAAAGTATGGTACGTTAGTCTTTCCACTTGGATTAACTTAATAAAAAAAATGTCCTGATATATGTCTTTTGACGAAACTACTAAATGAGACCGCGAATAGGACTATTATTGATAAACCAGTGATTACTTTTGAAACTGGACTATTAATCGGCCATTTAATATAAATAAAGTATAACTATCAATTTTTATGAAAAGTTACAAATGACAACATAATAATAAACTATAGTTCTTTGTTGAAATAGGCAGAAGGTGAAGTACCCATTAAACTACGAAACGCCTTGTTAAAAGTTGTTTTTGAATTAAACCCGGCCTCTTGTGCCAAACCAAAAAAAGTAAGCTCTTTTGCCTTTTCCGTTTTAGCCAGTTCTATAAACTCCTTTATTCGGTAATAGTTTACAAAATCGAAGAAATTCATCCCAATACGTTCGTTTAAAAGACGTGCCAATTCTGGGTTGCTTATACCTAACATAGATGCCAGTTCGGCCTTCATCAACTTGGTGTTCAAATAGGGCTTTTTGGCACTCATCATTCGCTCTAGCTGTGTCTTCAATAGATCTAAGTCTTTATGACTCAATTTTGACTGACTATATTTTTGAGAAAGGTTTAACGATTGTATTCGGAATAAATCTGGCGCTATCATTCCATAATATGCAATGAAAAGAATGATAAAAGCGATTCCTAACCAAATGAATTTTCGCGCCTCTCTTTCTATGGTTTCCGGCCCAAAAAGACTGATGAAATACATACTTGTCCAAACCAAAAGACAAGTCCCTACAGCAATCAAAAAATTCAAAAAGAATTGTGTTTTTATCGTATAACTAAGTTCATTTTTAAGGCTGTTCCTAAACTTTAAAAACTGTCTTAAACTTAAAAACCAATAGGTACAATTAAACGTAAGCCCAATCCCTACTAAAACATTAACTATGGCGTATAATTCTCCTCGTTGTATTCTGGCAACAATTACTTCATCCGAAGGTATCATAAAATAGAAGATCACAAATAAGATGTATGCCAACCCCGGAAAATAATGAACTAAATCCCTAATCTTAAATCGTTGGTTGGTCAATGATGATTTGGTAAAAAGAAATACGGTCGCCCCAAAAAGAAGAATAGCAAATTCAGAGATGGTAATTAAACGAAAATTATCTCCAAACAATTTAGAGATATATAATACCCGACCTAACAATCCTATAAAAAGAACTAAAATCAGAAATGCTGTATATCCATTTACATTTTTTCGATTCTTAGCCGAAAACAGATAAAACCCTAATAAGAATAGGCTTTGAAAAAAGCCAAAGTAGACCAACTGATTTAAAAGTGTTTGCATAATTTAAAATGAGCTGGCAAGCATAGTTAACTTGCCAGCTTTATTGCTTATTTGATTATAAATTGGTTCACGTTTTGGATTCCCTTTTCGCCCATTTTCGTACTTTCTTTAGAAAAAGCATCAAAGGCCGCTCTATCATTCCACTCCGTTAATACTATAAAATCTGGTTTGTACATGTAACCAACTGTAGACATTGGGTCATTTAATTCCAACAGTACTTTTCCTCCGTTATTCTTAGCTGTTTTAAGCCATTCTTTTTTAAAGTTTATAAAAGTCTCTGTATCATCTTTCCAATAGGATGTAGCTACTACTATTTTATCTGGATTAACTTCAAAAGATATGTCCTTTGTCATTACATAATAAGCCAAATTAAACGAAGACCACATGGCCCTTCTTTGCTCATGAAAATCGGGCACTTTAGCTATTATTTCATGTAAGAAATTTTTTCTACTTGCTAAATCCGTCCATTTTGCAATTACATAGGTGCCTGGTTGATATCCTCCTTGCGTAGTTTCTGCAACTGCAAGCAATGGTTGCGGTTGATATCCTTTTTCAAGTGCAAAAGCAAAAGCGGTTTCCTTATACCTTGGGAAAAGCTTAGGTAATTCAGGTTTTCCATTAAAAAGCAGAATATCCAAGACCTCTCCCTTTTTAAAATCCCATTTTTTGGTTTTTGATTGTGCGTTTACCAACAATCCACCAAGAAAAATTACGGTAAATACAAGAACTAATTTTGTTTGTTTCATACTGAAAATTTTAATTTTTAAATTCATGTGGCTAATGTAAAATGAGCTCATTAGCTGACAAAAGAAAATAGGTTGAGATGGGTGCGCATACGGTATACGTTCTTGTTTTAAGGGTGTTTCAGCGATTTTCGACCAAATATGTACATGTCTAGCATGAATACAAAATCACGTTCACCTGAGAAAAAATCAAGTGTGATTTTGAGATTAAATCGATTTTAAAAAGGGGAGTAGATTGTCTTTGTAATTGTTTCCAATCGGGATTTCCATTCTTCCGATTTCAACATCATTTTTGGTGTAGGCGGTAATTTTTTCGCTGTTCACAATATAGGAACGGTGCAAACGAATAAACCGATTATCCAATCGCTTTTCAAAAGCAGAGATACTTTCTTTTACGGTTAATGGCTCTTCTTCTTGAAAGTGTATTTTAATGTAATCTTTTAAACTTTCGGCATACAAAATAGTATCAAAAACAACTTTAATCTGTTTTTTGGCCTTGTTTACAAAGAGGTAGTCACTTGTATTGGAGGTAGTATTATTTGAGTTACTTACTTCAGTCTTTTCTACCTGTTTTAAAAATTTCTGAATTGCCTGAAAAAAGCGTTCAAAGAAAATCGGCTTCAATAGGTAATCTAGCGCGTTCAGTTCAAAACCGTCAACCGCATAATCTCTATAAGCCGTGGTGAAAATTACCTCGGGTTTATGAACCAAATTTTTAAAGAAATCGGTCCCCTTTAGTAGGGGCATTTCAATATCAAGGAATAAGAGGTCAACCTTGTTTTTGCTTAAAATAGTACTTGCATCGATAGCACTTGGGCAAGAAGCCACGAGTTCAAAATCCGGAATTTTTTCGAGATAACCTTCGAGTAGTTCCCTAGCCAATGGTTCATCATCTATAATTACACATTGGTAACTCATGCCATGGACAGTTTAAGATTAGCGGAAAACGTACTTTTCCCATTTTCTATAATAAGGTCGTAAGCCTTAGGATACAGTAGCTCCAACTGCTTTTTTATATTTTGAAGTCCAATTGATTCTTTATTTTCCAATTTTTCGGTTACCGCGGGCTTGCTGTTTTCAACTTTAAACAGCAATTCTTCCCCTTTCTTAGAAATGGTAATATTTATATGGGCCTGATGTATCTCATTGGCAACTCCGTGTTTAAAGGCATTTTCTACAAAGGTGAGTAAAAGTAAAGGGGCAATTTTTTCCTGGCCGGTTATATTTTTACTGAATTCAATTTTCACTCTATCCGCATAACGTATTTTTTCTAGGGACAAGTAGTTTTCAATAAGCTCGATTTCCTTTTCCAGCGAAACATAAGATTCGTTACAGCGGTACAGTATGTAATCCAATATTTCCGATAGTTTGCGAATGACTTTTGGGGTATCTTCCGATTTCTTCAATGCCAATGCATATAGATTGTTCAATGTATTGAACAAGAAGTGCGGATTTAATTGGTTTTTCAATGCGGCCAGTTCGGCGGTTTTTTTCTGTTCGTTCAATTTCAGCAATTGCTGCTTTTCGGTATATAACTTTAGTACCAAAATCAAAAAGGTAGGATAAAGCAAATACAATGATTTGGAAACGAATTCGCCAAAATTTAAAAAGCGTCCAGTAATTGAGGGGTCTTCAAAACGCTTGATATAGTTCACGTAAGTTGCTGGAAACGACGGTTCAAAAAAGTGAATGAAAATAAGGGTGCAAATAGCATAGAATGAAAAGAGCACCAATGTTACACCTGCTGCGAATGTGCTTGTTTTTCCTCTATTTAAAAGTTTTGGGATTAAAACCTCAACAATAATGAAAGCCATTGCAATTTGAAGTGCTACCCTAATGCCAAAAGTCACCACTAATTCATAGGTGCTTGTATAGTACCAACTTGAAGTTGATGCGGAGAAAGCAAAAATCAAAAGCGCAAATACCAGGTACTTGTACTTTGAAACTTCTAAAAAATGCTGCATTCGTTGCCACATAGTTATTGCTTTTGCCATAAAGATACAAATCTAAAGCAGGGCTCTCTGAATAACCGACCAATGGCGTATTAACGATGCCCAAAACTGTCTTTTTGTAGACAATTGTGTTCAACTCTGTTTTCAAAGCCTTTAGCATCACTAACCAATTCTATATCTACGTGATAAAGAAGGCTCTATACTTCCTTCTAGATTCGTTTAAAATTCAACTTTTTACAATGAAAAAAACTTTCACAGTCAATTTCTTATTATGGTTCCAAGAGAACTTGAAATCCCATGTTTTATGGATTTTTATTTTGTTTTCCTTTTTTAGTTTTGGTCAAAAAGGAGTTGTTTCAGGCTCGGTGTTCGATACTGGTACGCAAGAACCAATCCCATATGCCAATGTGATTCTGAAATCGGGCGATTCTATTGTTACAGGGGGCATCACAGGCGAGAACGGTAATTTTGATCTAGATAATATTTTATTCGGAAACTACAATTTTGAGGTCCAATATATCGGCTATAAAACACACGTTAAAACACTAACTCTCGATACCGATCTTAAAAAATTGAGCTTGGGAGCTATTTTTATAGAAGAAGATGCTGTGGCATTGGAGGCCGTCGAGGTCTCTGCAGAACGTTCTACGATAGAGCAGAAAATTGATAGAAAGGTCATCAACGTTGGGAAGGACCTTACCACCGCCGGTGCTTCCGCAAGTGATATAATGGGCAATATTCCATCGGTGAGTATTACCCAAGATGGAGATTTGTCATTACGCGGCAATGAAAACGTACGTGTGCTCGTAGACGGTAAACCTACAAATATTAGTTCTCGAGAGCTTTTACAACAAATACCCTCTACATCTATTAAAACCATCGAACTGATTACGAACCCATCCGCAAAATACAATCCAGAAGGGATGAGCGGTATAATTAATATTACTTTAAAAAAGAATACCAACCTGGGGTTCAACGGTTCTATAAATACTGGTTTTACCTATGGAGAACGTGCTCGCTACAATAATTCCCTGAGCTTAAATTATAGAAACGGAAAAGCCAATTTCTACGGTAGCTACGGCAACAGATTGGGAGAGGGAGTTACCAACGGATTCATCAATAGAACTGTAGAACGCACAGGGCAAGATATTTTAAGTGTTGCCGACCGCACTTCGCACTTGTTCAAATTCGGGGTCGACTACTATATCAATGACAAAAACACATTATCTGTTTACACCAATCAGAATATATTTGATGCTATATCGAATGCAGAACGAAACATTACATTTTTAGACGATCCAGGTTCAGATTTTAATCAGTTCGATTTGATCAATCGGGATAATATCAATGCATCTTACAATGTAGATTTTAAGCATGATTTTTCAAACGAAGGACATTTCGTAGAACTGGAAGTTGATTATAACACCTTAAAAAGCGACACCAATAATGATTTGGATTTTACTGGAAATACGCCCCTAGCAAACTATGATGAATTTATTGATGACACCCGAACCAACACCACCATAAACTTGGATTATGTAAATCCGCTCTCCGAAAGTGCAACTCTAGAAATTGGTCTGGAAACTCGTTTACGGCGCACGGAAAATACTTATATCACTGACCGTTCCGATTTTAGGAATTCAGATTTTAGATATGATCGTGATATACATTCCTTTTACACCACTTTTAGCCAAAGTTTAGGTAAATGGCAATATAATCTTGGAATTAGATTAGAAGATTACAATGTGGATACCCAATTCAACGAAGTTTCGGAAGCGCCATTTAATTTTACCGATAAGCTTTTTAATATTTACCCATCAGGTTTCTTAAAATATAGTCCTAGCGAGGAGAGCAAAAACTCGTATCAGTTGAGTTTTAGCCGAAGAATTGACCGCCCTTCCTTAAATCAGATTAATCCTATCAGGCAGTTAAGTACACCACAGTTGATCCTTACTGGAAATCCAAGTTTGGTACCTCAATTCACCAATTCGGTAGAACTCAATTATAGCAGAAGACTTGAAAAAGGGAATTTTACATTTGGCGGTTTTTATAGAAGAATCAATGACGAAATCAATAGAAGAGGGTTTTTTGATGAAGACAATCCTACGGTCTTAATCGTTGATTACGATAACTTTGATAGCAATGACGCCTACGGAGTTGAATTATCCGCTACTTATCGGCCTACCAATTGGTGGAGCCTTAACGGAAGTTTTGATGTGTACTCAAGAACCCAAAAAGGTTTTATCGAGGGAGAAAGTGTGGAAGTGAACAATACGTTAATGAATACGAAGCTGAATAACAGTTTTAAAGCCACAAAGGACCTCACCTTTCAATTATTTACGTTTTATAGTGGAAGGCAAAGTGTTTTACAATATGATTTAAAAGACAACTTCTTTATGAATGCCGGTGCCCGCTACAATTTTGCCAAAGGCAAGGGAACACTAAGTCTAAACTTCAATGATATTTTTAGAACACAACGCTTTGCCTTTGAAACCTTTAGAACCATCATTCAGGAGGGGCAGTTTAAAACAGATTCCCGTTCTGTATACTTAGGTTTGGCATACCGCTTTGGAAGCGGAAAGAATAAAAGTGTGAAAAGGAAAAATAGGGATAAAAACGAGAAGGCAGATAAGCTTCTGTAGCATTTCTATTTACAAAAATTTGGATTAGTGTTTTAAATTCTCCCTATCTATGGCAATATGTCATGGGTAGGGAGTTTTTTATAGTTATATTTTTGACTAAGTTGGTTCAAAGGTGCTACCAATCCGGGGTGTAGATTAAAAATTCTTTAGGGATATCTACTTTCTCATACCCGCTACCATAGTTTTCATTTCCAAATTCCAGAAAATCGGTAGTATGTTTCTTTAGTCTTTCTTTTATGAATCCGGCACCTTGAGGACTACGAAAATAGGTTTGCATCGTTAGTTCTCCTTTGGAGTACTTATAAACACCAATGGTCGCTTTTTTAGGATTTAAAGAATTTATATCAATGTTATAGCAATAAAAAAAACTTACCTACTTTGTCATCAGTATAGAATTTTAAAAAGTACGTATTAATTTCTTTCAAATACGTACTGTTCTTGCCATCAATATTTAAAACGGAAACTAGCTTGTATATTTTGGTCGTGTCAATAATCTTATAGACCTCGTTATTGGTATTTCGCCTCATTGTAAACTTACATCAAATGAAGCGCTTTTTTCCAAAGCCATTTCAGTAAGTAACACAACTAGCTATTAGCAATGTCAGTATCAGAGTTACATCTATTCTCAGTTTAAAACTCATAGCTTTTCATTATAAAAGCAAATACAAAGGCCACCTAAATTATTAGATGGCCTTTTTTAGTGATGTTAACTGTCTATCGCTACATTGCCTGAATAGAATCTAGTTTAGCCTTGGCAATCTCTGCTAT
Organism: Maribacter aestuarii; assembly: GCF_027474845.2. Classification (NCBI taxonomy): domain Bacteria; kingdom Pseudomonadati; phylum Bacteroidota; class Flavobacteriia; order Flavobacteriales; family Flavobacteriaceae; genus Maribacter; species Maribacter aestuarii. Next base: position 958,002 of record NZ_CP107031.2, on the reverse strand, counting down.
TTTTTCGAAGGTTTCACTATTCTTATACAACTCACCGTATTTGCGCGTAGTCTCAATATAATCTAATGTCTTATTATACATTTCATTTCTATTATAAACCATAGCCACATACTCTGCGTAGTAAAAATCATTTTTGGCATTCGCGCCATATTCTTCAGCTTTTTCCAAATATTCTAAGGCCTTTTTATAGTCCTTTTTGGAGTAATACATCACAGACATGAACTCATATCCCTTAGGTAAATTTGGGATTAGTTCAGTGCTTTTTTTATAGCATTCTAACGCCTTGTCAAATTCGCCATTGTAATAATAGGCCATGCCTAAAGACCATATGGCCGCAGCACTATCAGGGTACATATCCACTACTTTTTTAAAGTATTCTTGTGCTTTAGGATAATTATCTTCTACTAGCAGGTAATACTCTGCTTGCATAATATCTCTTTCAGATTTTAGATTTGTTTTTTTAGAGAGTTCAAACGCTTTGGTTACCTTTTCTTTATGTTTTTCAGGATCTTGCTCATAAAAACCTCCCATTAAAAATCCACTAGGATAATTGGGGTCTAATTCCATAATCTTGGCCGCTTTTTTTCAAACTCTTCTTTATCGCCATAAAAGTAGAAGTTTGCCGACAAATCATTAAAAAGTTGATGTACCTCCGGTATCTTTGAATCTACAGCAAGGGTAAATCCATATGTATTTAAATCTTTAGGAGCATATTTTTCAACAAACTCGTCTTCAATATCACGTTCTGATTTTGGCGATTGACAACAGAAAAAAGTCAGTGAAATGGTTACAAGAACCACATTTTTTAGGATACTCATATTTTTGATTTTAATTGATTAAGATTTGATAGATTATTTTATAAATAGTTATCAGATGTCTGATAGACATCTGATGTTAGGATGTCAACATGTCTTAATAATAGTGATTCATCCTTACCCAACATGAGCAATACTGGCTGGCGTAAATCCATTGTTGAATTTGATGTTAGAAAGTTTTTGCGTGATACTTGGATTGGTATCATACGTCCCATCTTTTTTTGGCAAGTAATAGTTTCTTTTTGTTGCCAGCTTCTGTCCTTCAACCATTTCATAAGTATACTCCGCCAAGATTACGGGTGCATTGATGCCTAAAAAAGGCAATGAAAAATAAAACCGGTCTATTAACTGCGTTTTCTGATTTACGTAAAGGATATAAATATCATTCTTTTCTTTTCCTGTTACTTTTGCATCATAGGTGATTTCTAGTTTTGTGTAGTCAATACCATTATAAACTTCTTTGCCTAAATATTTTGCAATTGTCCCAGGGTCATTCAATTTATAAGGCATAACAAACCAAAAATAATTGGCACGTCTCACGAATTGACCAACCGAAATAGTTTGTTCGTTCTCAACCGCATTCCCATCAAGTGTAAGGGTTGTTTTTTCACCATCAAAGAGATGTATTACAATGCCATCTTCATTTGGCAGGGTATTTATTTCGTGCCGTGTATAGTGACCAAATGAGGTTTCAGAATCAAATATGTAGCGTTCGGTAGAAATATCCGCTTTACCCTCTGGAACGGTATATTCATAATGGTATTCCACATCATTTTTACTGCGCAAATGATTCCATCCGCCATGTGCAGCTTCAACTGCTTCGAGTATATCTTTAGGGTTTGTAATGTCAATCTGAGGGTTCTCAACTTGCTTTTCCGCTTGTTTACAGGCGAATAGATTTAGCGAGATGATTAGAACTATTATAAAAAGCCTTCTGTGTGTCATTGATTTGCAATTAAATTAAACATGAAAAATAGGACAATTGCTTAATCGGTATGGTTTAAGTGGCTATGCACTCCGTAAGTGTAGCTAGAAAGTAGACAACTGTAGACGAACTTAAAAAAGTCCGGTTTTCTGTAAAGCCTCCAAAAAATCTTGTTTGTAGGTTCTGCCAATTGAGAGGATATTACCTTTTACGAAAATCTGATTTCCAGAAACCTTTTCTATCTGGTCCAGGTTAATAATATAGGAACGGTGTGCTCTTTTAAAATTAAATTGGCGTAGCTTTTCACACCAATTCTGCAGGCTATCGAGTACGAGAACCTCTCTTTCTTGGGTTACCACATTTACATAGTCTACTTCTGCTTTTAAATAAAGAATATCTTCTATATTGGTCTTATAAATGGTTTTATCTGCATACAGAAAGATTTGATTTTTGGTATCTTTTTGTTGCTCTGCTAATACCATACGAACTCTGGAGAGGGATTTATAAAAACGTTCATAAGAAAAAGGCTTTACCAGATAATCCGTTACCGCTTCTTCAAAAGCTTCAATGGCATAATTCGGATAGGCGGTCGTTACGATAACCAATGGTGGGTTTTGCAAGGTTTTTAAAAAGGATAGTCCGTTTAACTCGGGCAACTGGATATCCAAAAACAAAATATCAGCTGTTTGCAATTGCTTTTGAGGAACATCCAATCCGCTTTCATAAGAACCCAAGCATTTTAGAAAAGGAGTCTTTTCAATGTAAGCCTCGAGTATTTCTACCGCAGATTGCTCATCTTCTAAAATCAGACATTGTATCATAACCGTATTTCTAGTTTTAGTTTAAAAACACCATCTTCTTCGTTAATAACTAGCGTATGTTTTTTAGGATATAAAAGGGCAAGTCTTTCTTTGGTATTTTTTATACCGACGCCACTTTCTTTCCAATCTACATCAATTTCATCAACTGCTTTGGCATCGAATGGATTACTGCAGGAGAGCGTAAAGGTTTTGTTTTTCAGTTCTATTTTGATGGTAATCTCATGCTGCTCTCCTTTTAAGATACTGGTATATTTGAAGGTATTTTCCACAAAACCGATACATAACAAAGGGGCAATTAGCTGAGTTTGATCATCAATACTGGTATAAAAATTAACCTTTATCTTTTTTGCCAATCGTTCTTCCTGTAAATGCACATAATCCTTTAGGTGTTGTATCTCCTGTTCAATAGTAACAAATTCCTTTTGGCCTTCGTGCAGCATATATCTAAATCCATCCGAAAGTTTTAAAATCAATTCAGGTGTTTTATCATCTTTTTTAAGGGCATTGGCATAGATGGTGTTTAACGTATTGAACAAAAAATGAGGATTTACCTGTGCCTTAAGCGCCCGTATTTCGGCTTGCTGTTTTTCCTGCGTAAGTTGATGTATCTCTAGCTGTTTTTTATAACTTTTTTTAATAATGAAAATGGTGAAAAAGACAAAGCTGAATGCAATGTAGGTTAATGATTGCGATACAAAATTTATCCAAAAATCATGGGAGTTAGCGTGAAAATAGTTGTCGGTATTACTATAGCCCAAGACATTAAGCACAAACACAATAAGTACAATTGGCAGATATTTTAAGTGCTGCTTCTTAGGGAAATACCATACATATAAAAAATATGATATTGTCATCTTAAAGAACAGCGAATTTAGCTCATGCAAAAAAGACATAGGATATCCACCTTCTCTGCCCATATACTTCATATAGGGATAAAACAATACCAAACACCACAGCAGCCCATGAAAAAAGGGTTCAATTCGTATAAATTTCTGATAGGTATTCTGGTTTTCCACTGGCTACAAAGTACGCTCTATTCGTATGAAATAACAATATCTTTAAAAGCCGCTTTGGCAAAAATGACCTTTTCTCCAGTAGTACCGCTTATTCTAAAAATAAGTCGCCCTTTTTGATATGGTTCAGGGTCTTCAACTTCAAAAAATAGCTTTCCATCTAACTTAAACCATAATCGATTTTCTTTTTTTCCAATTTCGACATCGTACCACTGACCCACTTCCATGATATTTTCCTCGAGTCTTTCATTAAAACCTCTGGAACTGGGAGGAACGTTCTTAAAAAAGAACGGGGTAATACCGTGTGAGCGGTTATTAATAGTTAAATTGTAGTGTTTCATTCCACTACGCCAATTCCAGACCTCTCGTGGTGTAGCAGATTCTGAAGGAACTGAAAAAGTGCCATTATCACCTTCTTGTAAGACCGAAAATAGGGTAATCAACACGGTTGATTCCGATAATGCCTTTACTTTATACGTAAGTGTAAAATCGGTTTCATATACCTTTGGACTAATCAAAAAATAACCATCTGAACCTTCTATTTCTTCAACTTTTAGTTCATCTCCCTGTATAGTACTTTTACCTTTGTCAAACGTTTGCCATGTCGCCATTTCTTTTACTGATATCTCTTCTTTATTGTTTTGTCCGCAGCTATAAACCGTAGCACTTAACAATATAATAATGGCTATTTGCGATTTCTTTTTCATAAGTAGTAGTTAAAAAAATTAGTCTGTTGTACCACCGTATTGGTAGTTTCTGTTTTTCCTGTTTCTTGTTCTTCCTTTGTTTTGAAATAGTTTGTAACTAGCACTTAGTAGGAAGCCAAAGGTTTGTGATTGAAATCGCCACACCTCATTCTGTGTAACATTTTGGGTAACAGCGGTTCTATACATTAAATTATTATCCAGCAGGTCTACAATACGCAAGTTCATGGCCAGCCTATTTTCCAAAAGCTTTAGCCTAACCGCGACGTCTATTCGATTTCTGGCGTCAATAAAATCAAAGACGTTTTGTGTTTTAAAATTCTGTCTGTAAGAGATATCCGCACTTAAGGCCTTACTTATTTTAAAGGTGTTTTTAAAAATCAGGTTCGATGAATACAGCTCGTCCCAACTCAGAAATATATCTTGGTCTACTGTGGTGTGATAATAGTTTGCGAAGAGTTGACTGTTCCAGAAATCCATAAGTTTATAACTCATACTTGCCTCCACCCCGTAAGAATGTTTTTCACCTATATTATCAAAAACGTTGCGCAGAACTCCTTCGGCATCAATATTCTGCAAACGCTCTATGACGTCAGTTCTGTATCGATAAAAGAAAGCAGCAGATGCACTTAACTTTTCTCCATTGTACTGGTAATTGGTTTCTAGGTTATTGCTGAATTCTGGCCGAAGACTTGGGTTGGCCACCCATTCAAAATATTGATTCCTAGCTTGAAAAGGATTGATGTTCCTAAAGTTTGGTCGCGATACCCTTCGGCTGTATCCCATATTTAATGTGTTCGTTTCATTAATGGTATAGGATATATGAAGGGAGGGGAACAGGTTCGAAAACTTTAAATCTGTGGTTTGGCTATTGGAAAGATTAATAGAATTAGATATAAGGTTTTCATATCTAAGCCCCACCTGATAGGTTAATTTTCCAGAAGTAATATTTGTTAGGCCGTAAATTCCCAATAATGATTCATCATATTTAAAAACATCGAATGATTCTGGAGCTCCAGCGAGATTAGTAAAAAGAGAGCTGGTTAAGTTTCTACCGTTCCAAGAACCCCCTGCTTCTACTAAAATTTTTTCTGTTAGCGGTAAGGAATAGTCCAATGCAATAGCATTGAGAATATTATCGTTTTTGCGGTCTTCGTTGAAAAGGAAGACATCTTCTTCAAAATCAATAGCGGGTAAAAGGTTATCGTTGTTGGAAAACTGATAATCAAATTCTAAAAAGTGATTCTCTCCAGTAAACTTTGTCCTATAATTGACGTTAAAATTGGTGGTTTCATGGTCATGCGAAGAATTACGGGTATACACATAATCCTCTCTATCGGGCACGTTGCTGTAAAAGGTATCGTTAAAAAATCCATGAAAATCCCTTGTATAATCCAACCCAACCGAGAGTTCATTATTCTCGTTGATGAAAAAATCCAACCCAGTATCCAATCTTTTTGACAAGCCATAAAAATCATGAGGCGCAAAAAAATCTCGAGTATTCCCATTATCATATAATTGAGAAATAGATTGCTTACTGTTCATACCCCTGCCGGTTTGTGAAAGGTTCCATCTAAAATTAAGCCAAGAAAGATTGTAGTTACCGTCGACCCCGTAACTATAACGCATAGTTCCAGCTCCTGCATTTAAGTTCATATTTAGGCCCTTTGTGCCATTTTTTTTAAGAATTACATTAATAATGCCCGAAAGCCCATCTGCTTGATTTTTGGCCGAAGGTGAGGTAATAATTTCTACGCGCTGCACTGATGATGCCGGTAACTGTTCTAACAGTTCTGTGGGGTTCATGCTGGATGGTTTCCCGTTAATAAGAAGGCGAACATTACCGCTTCCTCTTAGCGATAAACTTCCAGTACCCAAATCGGTCTGTATTTCTGTAATTTGGTCAAAGGCATCAAGTGTGGTAGCTCCTGCCTGTTGTAAGTCGGCCCCTAGATTAATGATTTTTCGGTCAATTTTTAGTTGTGAAGTAGTTTGTTCTCCCTGCACGACTACTTCGTCCAGAGCTGTAATAGATGGTGTGAGGACAAACCTAATATTCTTAAGATTTTGTATTTCTGTAAATTGAACTTTGGTATTTTCATACCCAATAAAACTGACTTCAAAATGGGTGAAGTCTTCTGCTACTTTCAGTTTAAACTGCCCGTTTTCATCTGTCGTTGTACCGGTGATTAAAACGAAGTCATTGTAAATTGCGACCGTAGCAAAAGGTATGGTTTCTTTAGAATTATCGTCTACAACTACGCCTTGATAGGTTTCATTTTGTGCATTTACGTAGGAACTAGTTAAACCAAAAAACAGTAATAGAATTAATAATCGCATTTACCTTTACTTTCCAGCAAATGTGATAGAATACTGGTATAAAGAAAATTTTATTCTGTTAGTGTATGGGTTTGGTCTGTAAATGAACGCTTAAAGGCGTTATGGTATAATATATAGATTTTGAGATGTAGACAACTCAATTCCAAAGCTGATTTTATATTATATTTTATAGTTTTATAAAGCGAATATTTTTCAGAACTACTTCAATTTCCTCAACTCGTTCCTTTAATCGGCTGCTTTTGGTACTTCTGAACTTTTGAATAAAATTGGACTTTATTGGATACAATCATAAAGTATATGCCTCTGTACTAGTTAACAACTAGATACAATTATTGCGGATAAGGAAAAGTTAGAACGGTAATTCTCTTAAATTCAAATCTCAAAATATTTTATAGCAATTTTACGCAGTTAACTGCGTATTTTGTATAATTGTATAAGCATTAAAGCAATGGACAACGATTTAGTAAAACAATTAGGCTACGCCAACCTTGATACGAGGTTAAAACGCATTAGTGATAAAATGTCCCATAGTTTACGTGCCATGTACCGTGATTTTGACATGGATACAGAACCTAATTGGTATCTAGTATTGTGGATCGTAAATAATCAGCCTAATGTCTCTGTTATGGAAATAGCTAATAGATTAAAATTCACCCATCAATCTGTTATGAATATGACCAGTAAGATGATTAACAAAGGGTATCTGAAAAATCTAAAAGATCCTTTAGATAAAAGGAAAACCATTTTCAACCTCACCAAAAAAGCAGAGGACGCGATGCCTTTATTTACAAAAATCTGGGAAATAGGAAAAAAAGTGACCCTAGAGCTTCTTAATGAAAATACGGAGATTATGCCGCATTTAGAACAGCTGGAGGCTAATCTAGAAAAAGCATCCTTTGGCGAGCGTATCGCCAACGAATTGGTAAATGAAAAAAAATGAAAAAACATCAGTATGAAACTGCGCTGGAATGGACAGGAAACAAAGGCAAGGGGACAGTGAGCTATCGTTCTTACAACAGAAATCATTCAATACATATTAAAGGTAAAACACACCCCATCATGGGGTCTTCTGACCCATCATTTTTAGGCGACCCCTCCCGATACAATCCAGAAGAACTTTTTCTTTCATCTATAGCCTCGTGCCACATGCTATGGTATTTGCATTTATGCGCTGTGAATCAAATTACGGTCACTGAATACTTAGATAAGGCCACAGGAGTCATGAGCGAAAATGAAAACGGAAGCGGATCTTTTATTGCAGTTACACTCCATCCTCAAGTAAAAGTAAAGGATACAACGATGATTACTAAAGCCACTGAACTTCATGAAGAAGCCAATAAAATGTGCTTTATCGCCAATTCGTGTAATTTCAAAATAGGACATGCTCCAAAAACAACGGTTCATTAACAGCTTCAAATGACAGTAACATGGAAATTGAAAAAATAAACATTGCACACAAATTCAGCAGCTTTGAGGATTACTGGTCGCCAAAGATTGTAGGTGAGCTGAACAATCAACTCGTGAAGGTGGCCAAGTTCAAAGGTGAGTTCGTAATGCACCATCATAAAAATGAAGATGAATTGTTCTATGTCATCAGTGGAGAATTATATATCGAACTGAATAACAAAACCCTTTATCTACAAGCCGGGGAGCTTGTGGTTATTCCAAAGGGGGTAGCACATAAGCCTTACGCTCCTGAGGAAGTGCATGTAATGCTTTTTGAACCCGCTGCTACCCTGAACACAGGAAATGTGAACAATAGTCTTACAGTTTCTGATCCAGACACCATTTAATAACACAGCGATGAGATTTGCCCATACCAATATTGTAAGTGTCAACTGGAAAAAGCTTGCAGATTTTTATATTACAACTTTCGATTGTAAAATAGTCCCTCCTATCAGGAAACAATCAGGCGAATGGTTAGACAAGGGTACAGGTCTAAAAAACGCCAAGCTAGAGGGCGCTCACCTCTTGCTTCCCGGCTATGGCGAAAACGGGCCAACGCTAGAAATTTACCAATATCAAAACGGCATACCAAAGGGACCTATACTACCTAATAAAAGAGGTTTCGGGCATATCGCTTTCGAGGTTAAAGATGTGGCACAAATACTTGAGTGTATCATCCAAAATGGTGGGCAAACCCAAGGTATAATCACCAAAAAAGAAGTAAAAGGCGTTGGTGAAATTACTTTCGTTTATGCCAGAGACCCAGAAGGAAACTTAATTGAATTACAACAATGGAACTAACAAAGGAGATAAGGGCTTCAATTGACAAAAGCGTTCTATGCTGGCTGGCAACGATATCAACCGAAAACATTCCAAATGTCTCGCCCAAAGAGATATTTACGTCTTATCAGAAAGATAAAATCATCATTGCCAACATCGCATCCCCACAAACTGTTAAGAATATTAAAGCTCATAAAAGCGTATGTGTAAGTTTTATCGACATCCTAGTTCAAAAGGGATATCAGATTAAAGGACGTGCAGAAATTATAAATTCATAAGCTCCGGATTTCTTGGAGATAAAAAAAGTACTGACTAAAATGACAGCGGGCAGATATCCATTTAATACAGTTACAAAAATAAATATAGAAAACGTAAAGCCCATAATTGCACCCAGATATCTGCTCTATCCAGAAACAACCGAGAATGAGCAAATTGAAAGCGCGAAAAAAGCATATGGTATATAAACGACCACAATATGAGCAACGGAATTAACCAAACATTTCATAAAAATGAAGTACGCCATAGAAACCTATATAGTTGACTCTTTTACAGATAAGCCCTTCAAGGGTAATCCAGCTGGTGTTTGTTTATTAAATCAAACCCTGTCGAATGAACAAATGATTACTATTGCCAAAGAATTAGGGCTTTCAGAAACAGCATTTATCACACAAATAAAAAATCAGGATAAATATTCTATCCGCTATTTTTCGCCAGTGATGGAAATTCCACTATGTGGACACGCAACATTAGCTGCTTCAAAAGTTCTTTTTGAAATTAACCCAAAAATAAATACAATACATTTTAAGAATATCCAGAATTTGGATTTAATGATTCGAAAGTGTGGAGTAAAAATTGAAATGGAATTCCCAATTTATGAAACTGCACCACAAAATGTACCTGATGAATTATTAAAAGCACTTGGTATTGAAACCATTCTAAATAGTGTGTTCAATAAAGAAACAAAAATCCTACTTCTTGAAATTGAAAGTAGTCAACAATTAGAAAATCTATCACCAGATTTTGAAAAACTAAAGCGCTCACATGATTCCATAAACGGAGTATTGATAACCGCGCCCTCTCATAGAACAAATTTTGATTTTGAATCAAGATACTTTTGGCCTTGGAGCGGCACAAATGAAGACCCTGTAACAGGAGGGACCCATACCTTCCTAGCAAAATATTGGAGTAATCGATTGAACAAAAAGAAAATGAATTCATTTCAATGCTCTAAAAGGACCGGATTTATGGAAGTTGAATTAATTAGTGCTTCTAAATTATTGATAAAAAGTGAGGCTCAAATAGTTTTAAAAGGAGAGCTAAGTATCTGAAGAAAAGTTAACGCTGATGAAAATAGAAATTCTAAACGCAGAAGTACAATTAGAAAACGACTCGGTTCTACTGTTGCCCTTTGAGCATCCAAGAAATGTGGAGCTTAAAGACATCATCTTTGAAAAAGAAATTTGGAGCTATATGGGCATGAACATGAATGCCGAGTCGGATTTCGAAAATTATGTGGTGAATGCCATTTCCGATAAAAACAAGGGCAACTGCTATCCCTTTATCATTATCGATAAGGCAACTAGTAAAGTCGCAGGCAGCACCAGATACGGTTATCTGAATGAATCCAGCCAAAAATGTGAAATCGGCTGGACATGGTATGGAACGGATTTTCAAGGAACTGGATTAAACAAAGCTTGTAAATACGAGTTATTGAAATTCGGTTTTGAAACTATAGGGTTTCGGCGTATCCAATTTAGTGCTGACCAAGAAAATATAAGATCTCAACGAGCGATTGAAAAGCTTGGCGCAACAAGGGAAGGTACTTTTAGAAACAATTATATAGATGCAAACGGCCAGAGTAGAAATGATATTTACTATAGCATCATTCGAGAAGAATGGGATACTCTAAAAAATAACATATTCACAGAGTTTCAATCCTATAATGTATGAACTACGATAAAAAAAGATTCAGGGCTATTCAAAATACAGAAAACGGAGAAACATCAGAAGAAACCATTTTCGAGTATAAGCAAAGCGGTGATATTCTAACTTCGGAGTACCGAGGTGGGCAAATAAGAAAAGGACACCTCATTGGTTTAGTCAGCAAAGATGGGACCATAGAAATGCGCTATCATCAAGTAAATACCAAAGGAGAACTAATGACGGGAATATGCTTTTCAAAACCTCTAATTATGGATAATGGTGCAATACAACTTCATGAAACTTGGCAATGGACCTCTGGGGACAATTCAGGAGGAATATCTATTTTAGAAGAATTAATGCCAAATTAAATGAGAATAGGCATTGTACAAGCATCCGCTAAAAAAGGAGCTATTTCCCTGAATATTAAGAACCATCTGAACTTAATTAAAAGTGCACTACCCTCGAAGCCCGATTTGATAGTGTTTCCTGAGCTATCCATTATAGGCTACGAACCGGAATTGGCCGAAAAACTTGCTTGTACTATAGACGATGAAAGATTCAATTCCTTTCAAGTAGTAGCTGATACAAACAAACTCACAATCGGCATAGGAATGCCAACCCAATCTAAAGAGGGCATCAACATAAGTATGCTATTATTTCGACCCCATAAAGCGCGATTGATATACTCCAAACAGCTACTGCATGCTGATGAATTACCCTATTTTGTTAGTAGTAACAATCAGGTTTTCTTAATTATAAAAGAAAAGAAAATCGCTTTTGGAATTTGTTATGAGACACTACAGCGGGAACACTTTATAAAAGCCGTAGAAAACAAGGCCGATATCTACATTGCAAGTGTAGCCAAGCCTGAAAGGGGAAATAAAAAGGCCTATGTACATTTTTCATCAATAGCCAAAGAATTTAAGATACCGATACTCATGTCAAACTGTGTAGGTTACTGCGATAATTTTATGAGTAATGGAAAAAGTGCTGCATGGAATAAAGATGGAAAGTTAGTAGCCCAACTTGGCAAAAAACATCAAGGTTTGCTGATTTACGAAACTGAAAGTGAAGAGGCAACCATTTTACAAATCGATAATTAATAAATAGCGTTATGGAGATTAGATTAAACTGCGAAAATTGTGACATTCCACTACTAAACAATAGTAAGGAGGCTATGATCTGTACTTTTGATTGTACTTTTTGTAAGGATTGCGTTGACACTATTTTAAAAAATGTCTGTCCAAATTGTGGCGGTGGTTTTGAAAAAAGACCAACAAGACCAAAAGAACTTTTATACAAATACCCGCCATCTGACAAGAAAATACTAAAACCGGTTAACATGGAGAAATTTCAACAGACGCTAAATAAATTCAAAAAAATTATGCCTTCCGACAGATAGAAAAACTAAATATTGACCATAAAACAAGCCGTATGAGTATAGAAAATAGTAAACTGATAGATATAGATAACATACTTAACCTGTACAGCTCCGCAACGAACTATATGAAATCAAAAAATCAAGTTCACTGGCCTGAATTTCCGAATGATTTAATACTAAATGAAATAGAGGAAAATAGACAATGGAAGTTATTGATTGAAGATAAAATTGCATGCATATGGGCGACAACATTAAATGACGAATTAATTTGGGGAGACAAAAACAAAGAGCCTTCGCTTTATATTCATCGGATTGCTACAAATCCAGTTTTAGAGAGCAAAACCTGGTTAAAAAATTAATTCATTAGGCGAACGAATATGGAAACAACAAAGGCCTTAAATATATTCGTATGGATACTGTTGGTTTAAATAGTGGTTTAATCGGACATTATGAAAAACTTGGATTTGAATTTTTAGGAACCAAAAAGCTTAAGGATACGAATGGGCTGCCCGAACATTACCAAAGAGGAATAGTATGTTTTTTTCAGAAGGCGATTATTTAGCGTAGTTTTTTTTTAAAGTAGTAAATAGATAACAGTATTATTTTGAGTTATCAAAAGATTTATAAATATATCCTAGATACTACCAAATTTTTAAATTTTCTCATGCATATTCTCGAATATTAAGTAAAAAACGCTTGATACCTAATGTTAGGAAAAAAGAGTAGTAATAGCTAAAATTGAAAAAAGAATTAATTATGGGTACAATTGAAATGACTTCTGAATATTTAAATGAACTGGCCAATAATTTCATTTTAATAAGTGCTTTATTAGCTGGCTTCTCAATAGCATACATTGCTAACATAATAGTTTCAAAAAATAATAATAGAATATCAAATTCTTTATTAATAATAGCGACTGTAGCAGCCTGTTGTTTTCTTGTTTCCGTATTTGGTCTGACAAAACTTTTACAAATGACAACTGATGGTTATCCATTGGAAATTGAGCAGAAGGACTTTGACTTTCCGAGAAAGATCAGCGGTGCAGCTTTTATGATTGGAATAATCGCCCTTTCATCACTTATCGCTCTTTCTGGATGGATGAAATCAAAAACTATTGGAATTATTACTACGATAATTGGAATTTTGACACTTATAATTTTGCTTATGGTATCTTGACTTGAAAGAACTAATTAGACATTTTACTTTTACATAACTTTTGTTTTAGGGGTCTACCATTCTTGCGAAAAACTAACTTGTACAGAGAACCAATGCTAATAACAACTTCTGTGATAAACCTAGTACAGTACTTTAAAACGAACGATTTTTGCCACTCATTTGAAAAATACTCGTCCCAAATACTTACCCTTAAACTTTGCGCATGGATCCTGTGGAATTTTTGTAGTGTTCCGATAGATAAGCGTAATGCAAAAATTCCATAGGGCGCAACCTGCTTAATTTGATTCTGCATGCAATCATTTTTTGTCGATGGTACGTGAACGAGCATTGGCATAGATAAAGGTATGGGGCGTTTTCTCTACGCTCCATGCTTTTATCAGCGGTACCGAGGAGGTTGAAATATCCGAAGGTTTTTCAACTTCCACAGGAACGGGATTTTTTAACGGAATTGTCCTTGGCAAGCAACAAAGCGTGGGTTCAGTTTTAGGTTAAAAACTTGCTTTGCCCCGGTTGTTTATGTGATAGCTCCCGTTTCGGGGATAGCATTGGTCGCTCATTCTAATTCAGTACAATTAATGTGATTTGACGCAAATTTCTTCCATTTTATGGGGCTTTCGGAGCCATTTGACTCAAATCGGCAAAAATCAGGCAATTTTTCAGGAAGGCGATTTGCCGCAAATTTTTACCATTTTATTGGTGTTCCCGCTGCATTTGCCGCAAATATGGGCCTTTGCAAAGCTTGCATTTTCAATAACCTCTTGAAACATAACAACTTAAATAAAGTAACGTCGCTTCAGCGCGTTACCCTCTTGCTCTTCTCCTCTTACTTTCCCCCCGATTAGCATGTATTTCTCGCGATGTTTCCAGTGTACATTCTGAATTTTAAATTTTCTCTTTTACTAGCTATTTCCTTCGGCTCGGGCCGTCCAATTTCAATCGATTGAACATCCTTACGAAACGGTCCAAGATCTGTCTCTTCCGTACCGATGCTCTATTTGGGAATAGTCCAGATTGGTCGTGATATACGTTTTTGTCCCACGGGTTTCAAAATTCCTGTAACGGTCGAGCAGGATCCGCACGAATATGTCCTCCTTTCCGTACTGGTACACATTGTTACCGACCGTTTCGCTCCCCAGATCGTCGAACAGGAAGGTCCCCTTGGAATAATATTGGATGATATCGTCCTTGTTCCTTTCGGCATTGTATCTATCGACTACTTCCTGGGCGCTGATGATAGGAAACCACAGTGTCCTTAGTCCGTACTGTTCGGACATGTTTTGTATGATCCTGAAACTTGAGGTCTTTCCGGTACCATAGGAACCGAAGACCAACAATCCCTTTCTGAGCGAAATGTTCTCCAGTACCTCGAATGCCGGGTCCCGGTTCCAATATCTGCAAAAATGCCCGAGGAAATTCTTGTTGCTACTATCAACTTCGAAATCGAGATCGGTACGGGCATAATATTCCCGTGCCGCCCTACAAAAAATCTTTTTAAAAAGTTCTGGGGAACATAATGGTTTTCCATCCGTTGCCTTTTTCCGAAACTGTCCCGACCATCCCTTTTCCATAGCGACTATTCCAATATTGGATTTCTATTTTCTTTTTCTTCTTTCAAAGAAGTAAATGGTTTATTCCCTTTTTTTATTACTTGTTTGGTATACCCGACACTTTTGTCGGTGCTGACCGGACACTTATGTCCAGGCTGCCCTGAAACCATTGTCCAGGCAGGGTCGCCGGTTCGGTGCCCGAACCGCAACAGGCTTTTCAGGTACCGCCTTCTTCCGTTAAAGGAGGTTTCCGCTATCCATCCCAGGGACTTCAACAGGGAAATATATCGTGTGACCTGTCGTTCGGAAATTTGGAGAAAGGAGGCGATATACCTGTTGGAGATATAACATTCCCTGCCGTTCTCGGTAAAGCTGTGTATTTCGAGGAACAGGATCTTCGCATGCCAGTTCACCTGCGTGTTCAGGTAGATCGATCTCGGTATCCAGATGCCCTGAAAATTCCGTTCCCTAGGTTTCATGCCAATGGTTTTCCGGTTACCTTCGGTTCTTCACCAGCTGCTGCTCGTTGAATCTATGCTCCAAAGTCTCGTCCGAAAGATCGGGTTCCCCCAATAGCCAGGCATCGATGGTGTCCTTGTCGAAGAATTTCTGGCGGATATGGGGATTGTTTCCCATGGGTATGAGCTTCAGATGGGTAAGCTTGTAGATCTTGCTCTTTGACAGACCCGTATAGGCGGCAAGGTCGTCGACGTTCATTACTTTTTTTTGGTGCCCGAGCAGTCCCTTGATATCGGAGAGCAGCCCCACCACGTTTTCGTTTTCTTCCATGGTATTTCTTTTTAGGGTTCGATCCAAATTAGAAGTGCAGGTACCGACAAAGGAAAGCCAAGGAAATTTTAACGTTTTAAAACGGTGGTTTTTGAAGAATTTTCAGCGAATCTTAAAAATCGGTTCGAATTGCGCAACACGTAATTTTCATTTGATCGTGTCGCACAGCTGAATTTATGGAGGATGTTATTGGGATGGGAAATGTTTCATTGACCCATAATAGACATCAAGTAATCGCAAACAGTGAACGCAAATGCCATTTGTTGTACCTATGTTGTACCACTTTCATAAAAAAAAAGCTCCCGAGAAATCGGAAGCCCTATAAACATTGGTGATCGCGAGAGGATTCGAACCTCTGACCGTCTGCTTAGAAGGCAGATGCTCTATCCAGCTGAGCTACGCGACCCTCTCATTTAAAAAATGATTTTTCAAATGTGGGTGCAAATCTACTAAAAATTAAATAGTGGTAAAACCAAAATGAATAAAAGATGTCTTTATCACAGGAAAAGGGAAGTTGGCATTTTCGTGATGTGGCAAAGGTTGAGCTTTCTACTCAATAAGGGCATAAACTAATTCATTTCACTGGTTACTTTCGTATTGGTCGTAATTCTCCCAAATCTGGTCCAGAACTTTTAAGAAGATATCAAATTCTGCCTCATCAATATGCTCAATACTCATTTTTCGAATCTCGCGTATAATGGGCATAGCGTTATCCATCAGCTCTTGGCCTTCTGCTGTCATCTCTAACTTATAACGCTTCTGGTCATCTTTAAAACGCGATTTTCTCAAAAAGCCTTTCTTGCAAAGACCACTGATAACTCTGGATGTGGTGGCCCTATTTCGGAAATTGGTATTGCTTATCTCGGCTTGTGAGGCATCCGAACCTAATAGGTGAACACGGCGTAGGATAACCCATTGCTCAATGGTAAGGTCTATATTATTTTCAGTAAAGGCCCTTAAAAAAGTACTTTGCACTTTTTTTAATGTGCGATCTAAGTATACCCCAAAACCCTCGGTCCTGTCCATATTTTATAGTTGTACGTCCAAAAGTAAGGTGAAATTACAAAATAATGTTGTTAATGCAACAATATTGAAAAAATACACTACATTTGAGTAAGATTTTGGCTTTACTGAATATGGTTAAACAACAAGGGTTACATAGCGATTTTTTTAAAACCTACATCCAAGAGGACAGTACCTATAAGGGAGGTAGTAAAAAAATAGTTATGCCGGAAGGTGTTGAGGTACACAAGCTTTCTTCAAACGAGAATCCATTGGGTTTTTCTGAAAAAGCAAAAGAGGCAATTAACAAGGCCACTAATGAACTTAGTTTATATCCGGATAATACAGATATTAGGTTAAGGGAAGCCTTAGTAATTGATTTTAATGAACAGCTTACAGTAGATCATTTCGTAACCGCCAATAGCGGTTCCGAGATCATAGATATAATTTCTAAGGTTTTTTTGTCCGATGGAGATGAAATTATCGTATCTCAACCCTGTTTTTTGCCTTACACTGCTTTTACAAGATGGATGGGGGCAAGGGCTATCAATGTGCCTATGACAGCAGATTTTGACTATGATTTGGATGCCATTTTGGAAACGGTGACCCAGCGGACCAAATTGATTTTTTTAGCCTCACCTAACAATCCGTCTGGAAATTACATACCCAAGAATAAACTTCACGATTTTTTAGAAAGATTGCCCTCAAGTGTAATCGTAGTCTACGATGAGGTCTACCGTCATTTTGCGGAAGCTGCCGATTATACCTCGGCCTTGCCTTTTGTACTCAAGGGTTATAACATTATAGCTATCAATAGTTTTTCCAAGACTTACGGACTTGCCGGACTTAGGGTAGGATACTGTTATTCTACTTTGCAGATTAGCAACTACGTTCGTAAAGTCTGCAAACCCTTTTTGTTATCCTCTTTAGCCCTTGAAGGAGCTATCGCTGCCCTAAGAGATACTGATTTTGTAAATCGTACAGTAGATTTGGTACGTACAGAAAGAAAATTTGTATTGGAAGGACTACGGGAGTTGGGAATAAAATTTTGGCCGACGGAAGGTAACTTCGTTTTGATAGACCCGCCAATACAGGATTTGGAATTCACTGCCTTCATGGAACAAAAAGGTATTATGGTTAGACCTGTAGGAGTTTTTGGGGCTCCTGGAAAAGTCCGCATATCGTTTGGAACTAGAGCGGCAAATGAGGCTATGTTAAACGCACTGAAGGACTTGTTAAATAGCGATTTAATTTAATAACTTATATAAAAATTCAATATATTTGTTGCATATGCAACAATAAATAAAAAAGACAATATTATGGCTACTACTACCTTACCCAAATTGCATAAAAATGCAAAAGATTTTATGCCTATAAATGGAACGGACTATATAGAATTGTATGTTGGTAATTCAAAACAGGCCGCACACTTCTACAAAGCTGCTTTTGGTTTTCAATCCTATGCTTACGCCGGTTTACAAACTGGATTAAAGGATCGCGAAAGTTACGTGGTCATACAGGATAAGATACGATTGGTATTGACTTCTCCTCTAAAAAGTGGAACAGTAATCGGAAAACATATTGATAAACATGGAGACGGTGTTAAAGTCGTCGCCCTGTGGGTTGATGATGCGACTTATGCCTATGAAACTGCCATAAGTAAAGGGGCCAAATCATATATGGAACCAGTTACGGAAAAGGACGAAAACGGAAAAGTAGTACGTGCCGGTATCTATACGTATGGAGAGACCGTTCATATCTTTGTAGAGCGTAAAGACTACAACGGAATCTTTTTGCCAGGTTATACTGCTTGGGAAACACCAGATTATAACCCGGATTCAGTGGGATTGAAATATGTAGATCATATGGTGGGTAATGTAGGTTGGAACCGTATGAACCATTGGGTAGATTTTTACGAAAACGTGATGGGGTTTGTAAATATTCTTTCTTTTGATGATAAGGATATTTCTACAGAATATACTGCACTAATGAGTAAGGTTATGAGCAATGGAAATGGCCGTATTAAATTTCCGATTAATGAGCCGGCCGAAGGTGCCAAAAAATCTCAGGTTGAAGAGTATTTGGATTTTTACGAAGGCGAAGGTGTGCAGCATATTGCCGTTGCCACGGATGATATCATCCAAACGGTCCGTGATTTAAAGAGCAGGGGGATAGAGTTTTTGAGGGTGCCAGACACCTACTATGACGTTGTTTTAGATCGTGTTGGGGAAATAGATGAAGACATTGCACCTTTAAAAGAATTAGGTATTTTGGTAGATCGTGATGACGAAGGCTATTTGTTACAGATTTTTACACGTCCCATAGAGCCAAGACCAACCATGTTCTTTGAAATTATTCAAAGAAAAGGTGCCCAATCCTTCGGGAAAGGTAACTTTAAAGCACTTTTTGAAGCTATTGAAAGAGAGCAAGAGTTAAGAGGTACATTACACTAATTCAGTTAAAACTAATGAGGTTTGCGTTAAGAAAATTTGATGAGTATCTCATAACTTATAACCCTTAAGAAAAAGAAGATGCCTATATATCATAAACTCGGAAAATTTCCACAGAAAAGACATACCCAGTTTGAAAAACCTGACGGTAGTTTATACTACGAACAACTATTTGGTACCATTGGTTTTGACGGAATGTCCTCTTTGTCCTATCACGTTCATAGACCCACACAAGTAAAGGAGATTAAGAAGGCTGTTGACGTGCGTCCCAAGATTGCGGTGGAAAATAATATAACTTCACGCAAACTCATTGGTTTTGATGTAGCTCCTAAGGATGATTTTTTAGAATCTAGGGAGCCGATGATGGTTAATAGCGATGTGCATATCGGTCTGGCGGCTCCTAAAAAGTCAATGACCGAATATTTCTATAAGAATTCCGATGCAGATGAAATGTTGTTCATCCATAGGGGTACAGGTACGTTGAAGACCTTTTTAGGAAATATACCTTTTGAATATGGGGACTACTTAATCATTCCAAGAGGAATGATTTATCAAATCGAGTTTGATACTGAAGACAATCGTATTCTTTACGCAGAGTCTTTTCACCCTATTTATACTCCTAAGCGATATCGGAATTGGTTTGGACAGTTGTTGGAACATTCACCTTTTTGCGAGCGGGATTATAAATTACCGCAAGATCTGCAGACCCATGACGAAAAGGGAGAGTTTCTGATGAAAATTAAAAAACAAGGGATGTTGCACCATTTGGTTTATGCTACTCACCCTTTTGATGTTGTGGGTTGGGACGGCTATAATTTTCCCTACGGCTTCTCCATTCACAATTTTGAACCTATAACAGGGCGTGTTCACCAACCGCCACCCGTACATCAAACTTTTGAAACAGGAGCTTTCGTCATATGTTCTTTTTGTCCACGATTGTACGACTACCATCCCAAATCCATTCCGGCACCGTATAACCATTCCAACATAGATTCGGACGAAATGCTGTATTATGTTGATGGGGATTTTATGAGTAGGACTGGAATTGGTCCTGGTTATATTTCTTTACATCCTGCGGGCATCCCTCACGGGCCGCACCCAGGAACTTATGAAGCAAGTATAGGAAAAAAGAAGACCGAAGAATTGGCCGTAATGATAGATACGTTCAAGCCTTTACAACTAACTGAGAATGCCATGAAAATTGATGATGGTAAATACTATCAATCTTGGTTGGATAAAAATTAAAATACTTTCATGAAAAAACTTGATACTTGGTTCAATATCCCTGAGAACTCTGATTTTACGATATATAATTTGCCTTTCGGTATTTTCTCGACTGAAAATAGTTCGCCAAGAGCAGGTGTTGCCATAGGTGATTCCATTTTAGATTTAGCTGCCCTTGCCGAGAAGGAAATCATTGCAGTTAGTCCATCGGTGTTAAAACAGGAAACACTCAACGAGTTTATAGCGCTCGGAAAGCATATCACTAAAAATGTCCGATTGGACGTTCAAAGTCTATTGGTTCAAAAGGATTCACCATTAAAGGATTTACCAGAATTATTTATACCACAGGACAAGGCACAGATGCATTTGCCGGTTCATATTGGGGATTATACGGATTTCTATTCTAGCATTGAACATGCCACCAATGTAGGAAAAATGTTCCGCGATCCGGAGAATGCCCTCTTACCTAACTGGAGACATATTCCTGTTGGATACCATGGTAGGGCATCATCCATTGTGGTAAGTGGAACTCCTATTAAAAGACCAAAAGGTCAAATTTTACCGAAGAATGCTTCTGCACCAGTGTTTGAGGCCAGCAGTAAATTGGATTTCGAATTGGAAATGGGCTTCATTACGGCTAAAAATACAAACCTTGGCGAATCGGTTTCGACTTCCCAAGCGGATGATTATATTTTTGGCTTGGTTCTATTTAACGATTGGTCGGCCAGGGATATTCAAAAATGGGAATACGTTCCATTAGGTCCGTTTTTAGGAAAGAGTTTTGGGTCCTCCATGTCACCATGGATTGTTACTTTGGAAGCTTTGGAGCCCTTTAAGGTCGCGGGCCCAATTCAGGAGCCCGAGGTATTGCCTTATTTGAAATATGAAGGAGAAAAAAATTATGACATTGTCTTAGAAGTAACCATTGTCCCCAAAGACGGTGACGAGCAGACGGTTAGTACCTCCAACTATAAATATATGTATTGGAACATGGCACAGCAACTGGCACACCATACTATAAACGGATGTAATATTAATATTGGAGATGTAATGGCATCCGGCACCATTTCTGGAAAGGACGAAACGTCTTACGGGTCCATGCTTGAAATTTCTTGGGGAGGCTCTAAACCAGTTACCTTAAAGGATGGCAGTAAGCGCACATTTATAGAAGATTATGATACTGTAATTATGCGTGGTTTTGCTGAGAAAGATGGTGTGCGTGTTGGTTTTGGGGAAGTTAGTGGGCAAATATTACCGAACAATTAGTAAGATAACGAGGATTATATGAGTAGCGGTACTAAGACAATTTCTCCTTCGGACATCTCCCAACCCGAACTTCACGCCTACCTTCTAACAGCCGTGGCACCTAGGCCCATTTGTTTTGCAAGTACAATCGATGCGGACGGAAATGTAAACTTAAGCCCATTCAGTTTTTTCAATGTTTTTAGTTCCAACCCTCCGGTAATGATATTCTCACCTTCTCGAAGTGGGAGGGACGGTAGCTTGAAACATTCTCACCAAAACGTATTGGAAGTCCCGGAAGTAGTCATCAATATTGTGAATTATCCAATGGTGGAGCAGATGTCCCTGGCCAGTACGGCTTATGACAGGGGTATAAATGAATTTGTTAAAGCCGGTTTTACTGAGGTTAAGAGCGAAAAAGTGAGGCCTCCAAGGGTAGCCGAAGCACCAGTTTCGTTCGAATGTACCGTTACCGAAGTAATTGAACTTGCAGATACCCCCGGAGCGGGTAATCTGGTACTTGCCAAAGTGGAACTAATGCATATCAATGAAAACTACCTTGATGAAAATGGACAATTAGACACTCAGAAATTGGATTTGGTAGGGCGTATGGGTGGAAGCTGGTATACGAGGTCCAGTGGGGATTCCCTTTTCGAGATTCCAAAACCGATTCGCAACAAAGGAATTGGGGTGGATAGTCTACCAGCATCGGTTAGGAACAGTACAATTTTAACAGGGAATAATTTAGGTCGATTAGGAAATCTTGAAAAGTTACCTACATCAGAAGAGATTATAAGTGTACGGTCAATTTCAGAAGTTCAAAGCCTTTCAAAAGATTTCGGCGCGGGAAATCCTGAAAAGACTAAAAAAATCCATCAACTGGCCAAACGATGGTTGGAAGAGGGCAAGGTAGCTGAAGCCTTAGCGCTTTTGCTTAACTAGGTAAAACGGCCTCAGCCTCAATTTCTACTAAGTAGCCTTCGCCTACGAGTTTAGCTTCCACTAATGTATTTGCGGGATTTATTCCCTTAAAGCGTTCACCATGAGCTCTAGCAATAGGTTCCCAGTCATTTATGTCATTGACAAAAATTCTGGTGCGAACAACATGTTGTAAGGTTGCTCCAAACGTTTGCAATACTCCCTCAATCTTATCGATTATAAAATGTGTCTGTGCGGCGGAATCATTTCCTCCAATCATTAAACTTTTATGGGTTGCCGTTGTGCCCGAAACATGAATGCGATAACCTTCTTTCACCGCCCTGCAGTAACCGGCATATTCCTCCCACTCCGTTCCGCTAAAAATCTGTTGTCTTGTTGGACTTGACTCCGTAATTTCAAAAGGTTTGGGAATCTTTTCTATATGATGGCTTAAATCTCCAGACGCCGTTAAAAAGGGTGGTTTCCTGTATTCATCACCACAATTACCCGGAATGGGTGATAACTCGTTTTGAGCACTTTTAATAACATCAACATCTTCTGGGCTCAAGTTGATTTTTAAGATAGTCTGGTTTTCCTCAATATGTTCGCTTTCACCCAATCTGGCACCAACAATAATCGCAGCAACATTTGGGTTTTCAAAAATATACCTACTTGCAATGTTAGCTATAGAAACTCCGTGGTTATCCGCCACTTTTTTACTTGCTTTTAATACTTTTTGGAACTTAGCCCAACCACCCGCAGCATCAATAAAGCGCTTGTATTTCATTTGAGACCAAGTGTTGAGTTCGTTTTGGGAGGGTTCCTTCTTGTCTAACCACCTATCTGTTAGAAAACCACCGGCCAAGGTGCCAAAAGCTAAAAGTTTAACATCATATTCGTTACATACCTTGGTCATTTGTTCGGAAGCCCTCTGGTCTATCAAGGAGTGGCAAATTTGATTGCTTACTATTGGAATTCCACTGGCACAGGCAATTCGTAGATGCGCGGCGTCAAAATTTGTGACGCCAATATGTTTTATTAATCCTTCCTCCTTTAATGTTTTGAGGTGGAAAAGGCCATCGAGCCAACTTGGGTCTGGATAATTCCAAGCGTGAAATTGCATTAAATCAATACTATTCTGTTGCATTCGGTCTAAAGCAGTATTTACCGCTTTCCTAACATCCGTCAAACTTATTTTTCCCGGTTCCGGCACCCATTTGGTGAATAGCTGCACCTGCTTTCCCAACGGATTGTGGTTTTTAAATGTACCCGTTATTATTTCACTAGAACCATAATGATCCGCCATATCGAAGGTAGTAAGTCCGGCTTCAACATAAGGCTCCATATATTTAGCAGTCTCTTCAGGATTTAGGGTATCTCCTTTCCTTTCCATATCGGCAATTTGCCAAAGTCCGGTAATGATTCGACTTATTTCTAATCCCTTTGCAAGCTTTAATGTTTCTTTCATGATTATTCTTCGGGTAGCTTATTAAAAATTGATTTTGGATCGATGCCCTTGTTTTTCATTTGATTCCACTTTATGGCAAAAATAATACTTGCCCCGACCATTACTATCAACCAGACTGGAGTAGAGTGGAAATACCATTCTTTTACGCTGGAACTGATGTCCTTGTAGGTGTGTATAGACAGGAATAAAAGTAAAAACAGGACGCCACACCAACCGATTAATCTTTGTATCCTTTTGTTTTTAAATACCGTAATTTTTTCTGAAATACTTGGGTTTACTTTTGGCAATGTTAGTAATGTTATACACATCAAAAGAAAATTAACCATCATTGAAGTGACCATTATATCAATACCCAAAAAGAAGTCACCTGCAAAATGAGAGCCAAAAACACCTATACTTGCCATTGCGCCAGCCAATATTAAGGCCACGGATGGTGTATGGAATTCAGAGTGTATGTTCGTTATAAAAGACGGGAAAATACCATCTTTCGCCCATGCGAACATAAGGCGTGAAACGGACAATAACATAGCAGGCAAATCATTAATCAATGCAATCGCAGCACCCACTAGGATAGCAATGCCTAAACTGGAAGGTAAGACATAACTCAACAGACCTGGAGCGGAAATATCTTTCCGGGTCGACTCTTCTGCAATAAAACTCCAGGGAACGGTGTGATATACTGCCGTTGCAAATAGAAAATAAAAGACTCCAACTGAAACAATGGCCAGTAAAATAGCCCTTGGCAAGTTTTGTGTGGGGTTCTTGGCCTCACCACCCGCTTGTGCAATGGAATCGAAACCTATGAAACTGGAAAACAAAAGCGCTGCGGCAGAAAGAAAAATACGCCAGTCAAAACGCGCCACCTCTATTGGAATAAAAGTTCTATTTTCTTTGACTTCAAGTGCCTCAATAAAGTCGGAAGGAGTAAACAGAAATCCGCTTACAATCACGATTGCTCCTAAGGCGAACATTAGAAACATCATAGGTAAAAGTGTAGCGGTATAAGATTTTGATCCTCTAATATTAATTAGTACAAAACTCCAAATTAACAGTATCGCCAAGGAAACTCTTATCCATCCTATTTCTAAAGAAGAGGCCACCTCTTTCCAACCCAATTCCATAAAAATATCGCGGATAAAGGGTATGGTCACATAGGCAATAACCCCGATTACGATGCTGAGGCCAAACCATTGCGAAAAACTTGCAATAAAGCCTAAATATGGGTGTAAACCCCTACTGGCATAGATATAACTTCCTCCAGCTCTTGGCATTGCCGAAGCAAGAATTCCATAAGCGAATGCTGCAAATATGGCTGGAATGGCGGCAAAAGCAAAGGCATAGAGAACATAAGGGCCAATTCCAGGCACATTTCGTTGGATCATGAACGGCACTACGTTTATGGAAGCACCAAGCATGGAGCAAATACCGGTAGCGGTAAGCGCTAACAATCCTAGCTGTCGGGTAAGTTTAGATTTAGAAGGTCGCATTTAAGTGGTTGACGATTGTAGGGAATAAGACGGTTTAATCCATGATTTCACTTAAATGCTCCCTATTTCCGGTGAGCTGCCATTGACCAAGGGTTATTGGTATATTTCCAAAACTGTTTAGGGCATCAAAAAAGTTTTTAAGTTCGAATACTTGATCCTCATTCTCCAATTTGCGGGCGTATTCTGCAAGCGCTTGTTCCACCAAATATTTTCCGGTTATATAACTGGTTCCGTAACCGGGTTGCCTTAAATAGAGGTGCTGCTCAAAAATGAGAAGTTCTTTTTCTGTCTTCATCCACCCTCTTGGCGTGTAGTCCGAATGTATTTTTCCGGCCTCCTCCATACTCATTTCGTTGGCGTGTGCATATAGTGAACCCAATCCTCTGGCGGCTCTTTGTGCAATCATAATATAAACTATTTCCCTGGCTCTAGGAGAATCTTCGTAAAGTCCCGCTTGCATAAATAACTCCTCTACTGCCGTTGCCATACCCTCATTTCTAGAATCGAAAATATTATATAGTAATGGAGTCTCTCTTATTTTACTGGGATGAGGTTCTTTATCCATCCTCGCCAATTCAAACCAATGGTAGAAATGTGAAAAAAGTGGCCTAGGGTCATAGTGGGCTGTAATCCAAAAGAAGTTTCGTGTTTCTTTATGGACAAATGTTCCAAGATGTTCCTCAAGTGCGGGTTCAAAATAATCCTTGACGGTAACAATTTCTTCGTCGTTTAAAAATGTCAGTAAACTTTGTGCGGCCTTTTTGCTCAATGCCTCGTAAGCCTCAGGCGAATCCGCATCGGACAAAGGCGGTAATTTTCGATTTCGATGTTCTTCCATCTTTAATGATGACCATGCTCGTGTGAGCTCTCTTTTCAATAATAGGACCTCATCCTCCCAAGTTAAAGGCACCAAATGAACATTTTGTTGGTACCACGTATAATTATCCTTACCAATACCGCTAGGTCCTGTTTTCTTAGGAGCTTGTTCTTCCAGCCAAGAAACCAAATCCTGTGTGGATTCTATTGATTTTTCTATGGCGAGAAGAATTTTTTTATCCCTCGCAATACCTGACTCCTTTTTCAAAGATTCCAGGTCGCTTATCTGGGTACTAATGTCCCTTATTCCGGTCACCCAAAGGTCTTTAGCATTCCCTGTTAAATTTTGTTGCGCTTGTTGATTCAAGGCAGGTATAATCTCCAAGTGTTCTAAAAAAATATCATGTTCTTCTTTGGAAAGTGGAAAGGTGTATTGCCATACTTCTAATAATTTATGGTGGGTAGGGCCTTCGTGAGCGGGAACATCACTTCGATGCATCCAAATCGTTTTATAGAATGCGGGATCTCGTTGCCAAGGTTTCAATACACGACGATTGAAATCATATCCATTCATTTCGGCTTTAATAATTTGCCAATCAATTTGTTGGGCTATAGTCCAATTTATGGTATCTAAGGCTCCGAGTTTACTTTGAAGCTGTAGAAAAGTGGGTTGTCTTTTATCAAAAGTCATGGCTCTGTAATCCGGGGCGCCGTTTAGTAGAGGAGGTGTTTCAAAAGCACGCCACTCAGTATAAAGTTCTTCTAAATCCGAGTAGGAATTTAATTTTGTTGATTGACCATAACTAAGGAAGGAAGTCAACAGAATAAGAATTGGAATTGAAGATAATTTTCGCATATACTAAGTAGCTTTCAATAATTTCACAAAAGATAAGGTTTTCATAAGTTTTAATGAATAGAAGAAATAAAAAAAGGCTCCCGATTCCTCGGAAGCCCTTTGTTTTCTAGTAGCGGGGACTGGACTCGAACCAGCGACCTTCGGGTTATGAGCCCGACGAGCTACCTACTGCTCTACCCCGCGATGTGGGTTTCATCTTACCTGTTTTTGAAACTACAACACATGACGTTGACAAGATGAGCACTACTCTTGATAGAGAAGAACAAATATACAACCGATTTTTAGTATTTTCAAAACTTGCATCAATAATCTTTTTATAAGCATCAAGTTGAAAAATACTTAAAATCCATACCTTCGGGCTTATACTTTTTATGGAATCGATCAATAATTTTCTTGCAGATGCCAATGATATTGCCAATTGGCCTATGTTTACGCTGCTTATTGGAGGCGGACTTTTTTTAGTTTTTTTTTCTAAACTTCTACCGTATCGATTTTTTGGTCATGCCATTGCCATTGTCAGGGGTAAATATGATGATAAAAGTGCAAAAGGGGACGTAAGTTCACTGCAGGCGTTATCGGCTGCAGTAGCTGCAACCGTTGGTTTAGGAAATATTTCGGGAGTTGCCATTGCTATTCATAGAGGTGGACCAGGCGTTGTTTTTTGGATATGGATGACGGCCCTCATAGGTATGTGTATTAAGTTTTATTCTGGGAGTCTGTCCATTATGTTTCGAGGGGAAGATTCCGATGGTAAACTACAAGGAGGACCTATGTTCTACATCACTCAAGGCTTAGGAAAAAAATGGAAGCCCTTAGCTTTCTTTTTCTGTATTGCGGGTCTATTTGGCTTTTTAGGAGTGTTCACGGCAAATCAGTTTACCGAGACATTCATGAGTGTCATACAGCCTTCAGAAGTTTTTTTTCAAATGGATGATTTTAGTTGGAAACTTACCATTGGTATCGTCTTGGCAATAATAACATCTTTTGTTGTTTTTGGGGGGTTGTCAAAAATCGCCAAAGTCGCGACAGCTATCGTACCCACTATGGTAATGCTTTATTTGGCTGCTGTAATTGTGGTTATGGTGATGAACGCGTCAGAAGTACTTCCATCGTTAAAGTTAATTTTCACAGAGGCATGGAATTTTAATACCATCGTTACCGGCGGTTTCTGGGGTTTGATTATTGTGGGTGTAAAAAGGGCGATGTTCTCTAATGAAGCTGGTTTGGGAAGTGCCCCTATGTATCATGGGCAATCAAAAAATAATGAGCCTATCCGAGAAGGTTTGGTGTCAATGTTGGGTCCTTTTATAGACACAATTATGGTGTGCACATTTACTGCAATCGTGATTATTTTAAGTGGGGCTTATCTGGAGGACACCGATGGAATCGTGATGACCTTAAGTGCCTTTAGGACCACTTTATTCGGATACGGGGATTATTTGCTAATGATTATTGTTTCCGCGTTTGCACTATCAACACTTTTTACTTATTCGTATTATGGAGTCAAATGCCTGTCCTTTTTAACAAATGCTAAAATTGGAAAATATTACAATCACTATTTCGTAATTACTATCGTTATAGCCGCTGTAGTTTCTTTAGATTTTGTTACTTATTTGATTGATTTATCCTATGCTTTAATGGTGATTCCGAATATGATTGCAGTACTTTTACTTGCACCAAAGGTGAACGTAGCCGCAAAGAAATATTTCTTAAAACTTAAGCATGAAAGAACATAAATCGGGGTTTGTAAACATAATCGGTAATCCGAATGTCGGAAAGTCCACTTTAATGAACGCTTTTGTGGGCGAGAAGCTTTCCATAATCACTTCTAAGGCTCAAACTACGAGACATCGTATATTAGGAATAGTAAACGGGGAAGATTTTCAGGTCATTCTTTCCGATACTCCCGGAATTATTAAACCAGCTTACGAATTGCAATCTTCCATGATGAATTTTGTAAAATCGGCTTTTGAGGATGCCGATGTTTTATTGTATATGGTAGAAATAGGTGAGAAAGCTTTAAAAGACGAAGCTTTTTTTGAGAAAATAAGGAATAGTAAAATTCCTGTCTTACTCTTATTGAATAAAGTGGATACTGCGACTCAAGAGCTTCTAGAGGAACAAATACAGTATTGGCAAGAAATGCTTCCTAAAGTTGAATTACATCCAATATCGGCGTTATCCAATTTTAATATTAAGAATGTATTTGAACGGATTATAGAACTACTTCCAGAGGCTCCGCCTTATTACCCAAAGGACCAATTAACCGACAAACCTGAACGCTTTTTTGTAAATGAAACCATTAGGGAGAAAATATTAATGTTTTACAAGAAGGAGATTCCTTATGCGGTAGAGATAGATACAGAAGAATTTTTTGAAGATGATGATATTATTCGAATGCGTTCTGTAATAATGGTAGAAAGGGATTCCCAGAAAGGAATCATAATTGGACACAAAGGTGCGGCTTTGAAGAAAGTGGGGGTTGAGGCGAGGAAGGATTTAGAAAAATTCTTTGGAAAACAAGTGCATTTGGAGCTATATGTCAAAGTAAATAAAAATTGGAGAAGTGATTCTCGACAGCTAAAAAGGTTTGGCTATAACAGTTAGTTTATTCCATAATTTTTATACTTATTTCTTAGCATAAGGTAGTACTCCGCGTACCATAATCTCTTGTATATTCTCAACGAAGTGAAGAATTTCATCGATTAAGTCAAAGAAAAAAATCTAGCTTTAAAAACTTTGTGTATCTTTGAATTATCGATAAAATGCACAAAAACCCCGATGAAATGCATAATATTATCATAATTGGAGCTTCTGGACATGGAAATGTCGTTTTGGACTGCATTGAGAAAGAAGGAAAATATAGAGTTGTTGGCTTCGTAGATTCTATAAAGAAAAAGGGGCTTTCTCACAACGGATACCCGGTCTTAGGTACTGAATACGATTTACCGTACATCATTTCAGCATATAATGTCCAAGGTGGAATCATTGCAATTGGTGACAATTGGTCAAGAAAATTAGTTGAGGATCGAATATCTGCAATTTTACCAGATTTCAATTATATAAAGGCTATTCATCCAAATGCTATTATTGGCAAGCGTTGCACTATAGGAGAGGGAGCAGTTGTATTGGCTGGAGCCGTAGTTAATTCTGGATCGGTAGTGGGGAAGTTTTGTATTTTGAACACTAATTCTTCTTTGGATCACGACAGCATAATTGGTGATTATTCTAGCCTTGCACCTAGAGTAACTACGGGTGGTAATCTGATACTAGGATGTTTTTCTGCAATTTGCTTAGGGGCAAGCATAATAGAAAATGTTGAAATTGGAGAACATACGGTGGTTGGTGCCGGGGCATTGGTGCTTAGTCATATCCCAAGCATGGTCATGGCATTCGGAACTCCTGCAACTGTCATAAAAAAGCGAAAAGTCGGGGAAGGTTACTTAGGTCGAAATTCCCATTCTTCATATATTCCGAGTTATTTAGCCAAGTAATTATTTAGTATCCCTTTATTTTATCGATAAGAGGCATTAATTCTTATACACTACCTTTGCAGCCAAAATATAATTTATGGGCGCCATTGTTGCTATTGTTGGAAGACCTAATGTAGGGAAATCCACCTTTTTTAATCGATTAATACAGCGTCGAGAGGCTATAGTTGATGCCGTTAGCGGTGTAACTCGTGATCGCCACTATGGAAAAAGTGATTGGAACGGTAAGGAGTTCTCCATCATAGATACAGGCGGTTATGTTGTTGGTAGTGACGATATATTTGAAAAGGAAATTGATAAACAAGTAGAACTTGCCATAGCCGAGGCTGACGCCATTATCTTTATGGTAGATGTGGAGACTGGAGTGACAGGTATGGATGAAGATGTTGCCAAACTTTTAAGAAGGGTAAACAAACCCGTTTTCTTAGCAATAAATAAGGTGGACAACGCCATGAGGGAGGAAGATGCAGTGGAGTTTTACTCCTTAGGGTTAGGGGAATATTATACGCTTTCAAGTATTAATGGTAGTGGTACAGGCGAGCTTTTAGATGCTTTGGTAAAGGAATTACCAGACGTAGAGGAGGAAGAGAGCGAACTGCCGAGGTTTGCTGTTGTGGGTAGGCCAAATGCTGGTAAATCCTCGTTTATCAACGCGCTTATTGGTGAGGAAAGATATATCGTTACCGATATTGCCGGAACAACTCGCGATAGTATCGATACTAAGTACAATAGGTTCGGATTCGAGTTCAACCTCGTAGATACGGCAGGAATCCGTAGAAAATCAAAGGTCAAGGAAGATTTAGAATTTTATTCCGTGATGCGTTCTGTAAGGGCCATTGAACATTGTGATGTCTGTTTGCTACTAATGGACGCTACCCGTGGTTTTGATGGTCAAGTGGCCAATATTTTTTGGCTGGCGCATCGTAATCATAAGGGTATCGTGATTTTAGTGAATAAATGGGATTTGGTCGAGGATAAGGAGACCAATACGATAAAGCAATATACGCAACGTATCAAACAGGCCATAGAACCTTTCACAGATGTACCCATATTATTTATTTCGGTACTTACGAAACAACGTATTTTTAAGGCGATAGAAACTGCGGTTGAGGTATATAATAACAGGAATAAAAAAATCATTACCAGAAAGTTCAATGACGTAATGTTACCGATTATTGAAAACTATCCGCCTCCAGCTTACAAGGGTAAGTATGTAAAAATAAAATTTTGCACCCAGTTGCCAACCCCTTATCCTCAATTCGCTTTTTTCTGTAACCTACCACAGTATGTACGGGAACCGTACAAACGCTATCTAGAAAATAAGATTCGGGAGGAATTTGACTTTACCGGTGTTCCGATCACCATTTTTATGCGGAAGAAGTAGCAAATGGAATAATTTTTGTTGCTTTGGTTGAAGTAATCAGGAACAATGACCAAGTTTTCCCTACTTTTTTCCTTTCTGGCATTTTTTAATCTCATTATTTGCCAATCTGAAAATAGGCGTGTAGAACTTTTAGAGAACATTCATCTCCACTTGAACAAGACCACTTTTTCCCAAGGTGAATCTCTTTGGTTTACTGCCTATGTTCAAGACCACAAAATAAAGGCCCCTTCAAATTTTACCACCAATCTAAATGTAGCTATATACGGAACTGATGGTACGGTTCTGAAAAAGAAAACATTTTACATGGAGAATGGTATTGCATTAGGTGATTTTGAAATCGATACTTCTTTCGTTGACACACATTATAAGGTGTTAGCTTGGACGAATCATATGCGAAATTTTGAAAAATTAAAGCCATTTCGTCAAACTATTAGAATTCTGGATAATATAAAGATGATTTTAAATTCAGAGCGACCTTTGAGTCTAGAGTTTTGGCCAGAAGGCGGTAAACTCATTGAAGGAGTTTACAATCAAGTTGCATTTCGGCTTTCGGATGACCTCGGACGCGGTATTTCTCAAGATAGTATGATTTTAGTAAACGAAAAAGATGAAATTATCCATTCCCGCTTGACCACAAATGAGTTTGGATATGGAAGGATAAGCTTTATGCCAAAAGATGAAGTGGGCTATTTCTTCAAATACTCAGCCGGTGCTTCGGAAGCAGTGGTAAAACTTCCTCATGTTACTTCAAGTGAAATTGGTATTCAGTTTGATAATAATTTACAGGACGAAATTTTGGTAAGATTACTCGCTTCAAACGAAGTTTTCAAAGTCAAAAAGGATAAAAGATATACGTTGGCTATTTTTCAGGATGATAAAATTTTACTGGAAGATATTACTATTGAGGATGAACAGGAAATTTTTGCTTTAAAACGTAATGCGATATCCTACGGAGTTAACACTGCTGTTTTGTTGAACGCGAATTTGGTGCCAGTGGCACATAGAATGTTTTTCAATTATTGTCAAGATAGTAATCGTATTTCCTCGTTAAAGATGGAGCATACGCTCAACAGGGATACCCTTTTGATTAATCTTGCATTGCCCAATAATTTGATTAAAGAGGCTTCCTTAAGTATTTCTGCATTACCAAGTGGTTCCTCATCATATAATCCTGAAAGTTCCATAGGAACATCCTTTCTTCTAAGTCCCTATCTAAAGAAGGGGTCTATAGCCTTGAAACCATACATGAAATTCCAAGATAGGAAATCACTTTATGAGTTGGACACGAGGTTGCTTATGGAAGGTATGGGGACTTATGGTTGGGAGTCCAGAACCATGAAAGAAATACAGTTAAAATATATCATGGAGAATGGATTTTTGGTCAAGGGGAAAATTGAAGATGCTGACCTTACTAAAGAAAAACAGGTATACTTAACTACAGATGAAACAAGGGCTATTAGATATACGGATATAAATAAGGACAAGACTTTTGAACTGAATATGAATCTGTATCAAGGAGATTCTTTGGCGATATCGCTCATAGGCGATAAAGGGAAATTACGTAGGGCAAAGACCTATCTGTATCCTTTTAGCGTCCCAAAACAGGTTCCTTTAAATTATTTGGAGTCCTTTAAAGAAAGCATTGATGTGAACTTAAAAAATACTTTTATACCTAATCTTTTTAAGGATTCACTTGAAGATGGGACTATCGTTTTAGACGAGGTTGTTGTGATGGAAAAGATTACTAAGAATAAAAAAATTCTACTATCCACTATTACGGAAGCCAGATTTATAGATGATGAGGATATTAAAACAATTCCATCTGTGGTTGCCTATTTTAGGAAATTGGGATTGAGACCAATTTACAAAAACGGCGAAATGAAGTTCCAGTTCAATAAATTCCCCTATCCAATATCCATGATATTTATTAATGGTATGGCTGCGAGCCCCGGAGAACTGGATGCCATGCCCTTATCAAGAGTGGAGTCTCTGGTCGTTACGGATGACCGGACACATCAGAGTCATATGGTTTCAATTCAACTTAGACCGGGGTTTTATGTTTCCCCTGAGAAAAGGAACCAATACGTCCGTTTTTTAATCACCAATGGTTATGCCCGTTCAAGAGCCTACGAAAACCCAGGTTATAACGACTATCGATCTGAAGTATTCGATGCTTATGGTATTCTGGATTGGAAACCTTCCGTAAAAGTTTCTAGTAAAGAGCCTACTTCAATTAAAATACCAACCTACGGACAGGAAAGCATCCAATTATATATCGAAGGAATGGCCACCGATGGTTCTATTTTTAATGAGGTCCAAGAAATAAATATTAGAACCTTGCTAGAAAAATGATAGCAAATTTATACCTGATTGCCCAAGTTCGGTTAGGAATATGATTTCATAAGTAAACAGTAGGAGTTTACCATCCACCAGAAGCACCTCCGCCTCCAAAACCGCCTCCGCCGAAACCGCCTCCAAATCCGCCTCCTCCAAAACTCCCACCTCCGCCAAATCCACCACTGGAACGTCCGCTACGGCCCATATTGCTTAAAATAATGATGTCCCATAAATCCAAGCCGCTGCCTTTTCTGCCGCCACTACCGCCTCCCTTGCGTTTATTTCGTTTGGAAAGGATGATCAATATGATAAAAAAAATGATTAAGGGTATGATTGAACTAAATGGAAATCCTTCCGAATTATCAAAAGTCCGTTCCTCCTTAAATTCACCGTTCAATACCTGAAAAATTGCGTCGGCGCCACTATTGAGTCCACCATAATAGTCACCAGTTTTAAAACTGGGGATGATAATGTTCTCGATGATTCTTCTGGACATGGCATCTGTAAGGGAGCCCTCAACACCATATCCCGTATTAATAGCTATCCTTCTATCGTCTCGAGCAAGTAGGATTAAAATTCCATTGTCTTTTCCTTCTTGGCCAATACCCCATTTTTGTCCCCAGTTGGCTCCAAGATAGGTAATGTTCTCACCTTCCGTACTGGCTATGATAACCGTAACAATTTGAGTAGAAGTACTGTCCGAATAGCGAATAAGCTTTTGTTCTAAGGAATTTTTTTGGTCGGGTGGCAGTAAGTTGATATAATCGTAAACACTAGTCTGCTTTTCTGGTTTTTCAGGTATTTCAAACTGGCTCCATAGCGGTAGAATGGTAATGAACAATAAAAAGCTAAGACTAGCCTTTAGATACCTCATTGCTTAGTTCGTTTGTGTCCCCCTGCATCCAAGGAAAATGCTTTTTCAATTCCGTTCCAGCTTTCAATATCCCGGCAATAATACCTTCTTTAAAAGCTCCGTTCTTAAAATGGCTTTGGATAGCTTCTTTAGTAGATTCCCAAAAATTATCCGGTACGACCCTATTTATTCCCTTATCACCGCAAATAGCGAATTTTTTATCGTTTACGGCAAAATAAAGTAGCACCCCGTTTTCTTCCTTGGTATTATCCATTTTCAGCAAATGAAAAACCTCTTTTGCGCGTTCAAAATGGTCTATTTCCGAATGTGATTCAATATGAACCCTGATTTCACCTGAAGTATTTTTCTCCGCAAGTAATATGGTCTCAACAATTTCTTGCTCCTCTTCGGCACTTAAAAAATCTTCTACTTTGGACATTCTTTTTTATTCAAACTCAAAATTAACGTCAGGAGCATTTTCAGATCCCGCCTCGGACCTATAGTAGGCCAATTCATCAAAATTCAACATACCGGCTAAAATTGAATTTGGAAACTTTTTTATGTGAAGATTGTAGGGTTCTACAGAAGCGTTAAAACGATCTCTGGCAACATTAATTCTATTTTCGGTTCCCTCAAGTTGTGACTGTAGTTCCAAAAAGTTTTGATTGGCCTTTAATTCCGGATAACGCTCTACAGTGACTAGAAGTCTACTTAAAGCACCGCTTAATCCACTTTGGGCTTGGTTAAACTCCGCTAGTTGTTCAGGAGTAATATTGGTTGGGTCTATATTTACGGAGGTGGCTTTTGCCCGGGCTTCAATTACATCGGTTAAAGTACCACGCTCGAAATCAGCAGCTCCCTGTACGGTTTTAATTAAATTTCCGATAAGGTCGTTCCTGCGTTGGTAAGAACTCTCAACATTGGCCCAAGTTTTAGTAGCGGTTTCCTCAAGGCTTACGGCAGTGTTATTGAAGCTAACGCCCCATTTATAAAGTCCAAATGCGATGACTCCGAGTACGATAAGTACAATTATTCCTTTTTTCATGGTTGTGTTGTTATAGTTGATTCTTAATTTTGATAAGCTCTGTTTTAACCCTTTCCAGTTTTTGAATTATTTCAAAATTGGATAGCGTCTTTTGCTTTTCTTCCTTCAAATGAATTTTTGCTCCATCCAAAGTGAAACCTCGTTCTTTTACCAAATGGTAGATTAATTGAAGGTTTTTTATATCCTGTGGCGTGAACTTTCGGTTGCCCTTTGCATTTTTTTTGGTTGTAGAACATCGAACTCCTTTTCCCAAAATCTAATTAATGAGGTGTTTACATCAAAGGCACGCGCAACTTCACCAATTCCGTAATATCTTTTTTCTGGGAGTTCAATTTGCATTAATCCAGGGATTGATTTTCTTGGTTTGCATATTTCAGCATATTTTCAAATTCTTCTGCGGACAAACTGCCATAGTAGAAATTGATAGGGTTGATGCGGTCATCATCCTTCCAGACCTCGTAATGTAAATGTGGCGCCTCCGATCGTCCAGTACTTCCTACAAAGCCGATAAGATCTCCGCGTTTTACCTTCTGGCCCTTTTTAACGTTGTATTGGCTCAAATGCCCATAAAGACTAAGGTAACCATAACCGTGGTCTATTCGTATATGCTTTCCGTAACCTGATGAATTATTATCCGCTCTAGTCACTTTTCCATCACCTGTGGCATATATGGGGGTGCCTTTTGGGGCGGTAAAATCCATACCGTAGTGCATTTTTCTTGCCTTTGTAAAAGGATCAGAGCGCCAACCGTATCCAGAAGCCATTCGTGTAAGGTCATCGTTGTTTATTGGCTGTATCGCAGGGATGGCTACCAAAAGCTTTTCTTTTTCTTCTGCCAATTTGGTGATTTCATCCAAGGATTTGGACTGTATCGCCATTTGTTTTTTAATGATGTCCAATCTTTTCGTGGTAGCAATGACCATCTCGGAATTATTGAAACCTTCTAAGGATTTGTATCTGTTTATTCCACCAAAACCCGCACGCCTTTGTTCTTCCGGAATGGGGTTGGCCTCAAAATAGAGCCGATATATGTTATTGTCCCGGTCTTCAATATTGGCCAGTACTTCTTCAATTTGCCCCATCTTTCTATCTAATAGCTCAAATTGAAGCTCATAGTTTTTTACTTCCCGTTGTAAGGAAAGTTCACGGGGCGTATTTACAATGTTGGTGTTTAAAAGTAAAATCAGGGCCAAAAGACCAAAAAGAAAGGAACCCAAGAAGAAAAATGCAATGTTTCTGTATCGCTTGGATTTTTCTGGTTCTATCTTTCTGTACGAAAGTGTATCCGGGTCGTAATAGTATTTTACCTTAGACATGAATGGATTTTATCCTATTTTTGTGCTTTCGTTTTAACATAACAAACAAATATAAAAATTGTTTTTAACAAACAGTTAAATTTTGTAAAAGCTTAGCATTTTAGATGAATTCCAAAGAAATACGAAAGCAGTTTTTAGGATTTTTTGAGAGTAAAAATCACAAAATAGTTCCTTCGGCACCTATGGTCATAAAAGATGATTCTACCTTGCTTTTTACCAATGCGGGAATGAATCAGTTCAAAGAATTTTTCTTGGGAATTTCGGAGCCTAAAAACGTTCGGGTCGCGGATACCCAAAAATGCCTTCGAGTGAGTGGTAAGCACAATGACTTGGAAGAGGTGGGTAAGGATACTTACCACCACACTATGTTCGAGATGTTGGGCAACTGGAGTTTTGGGGATTACTTTAAAGAGGAAGCTATTTCTTGGGCCTGGGAATTACTGACGGATGTTTTGAAAATTGACAGGGATAGCCTTTACGTTTCGATATTTGAAGGAAGTGATGATGCCGATAATCTAGAAAAGGATCACGAAGCGTTCGCATTATGGAATAAAATTGTACCCGAAGACCGAATTATCTTGGGGAACAAAAAGGACAATTTCTGGGAAATGGGTGATCAAGGTCCCTGCGGTCCATGTTCGGAAATACATGTGGATATTAGGTCCAAAGAAGAGAAAGCCAAAGTTTCCGGAGCTAGTCTGGTAAACCAGGACCATCCATTGGTGGTAGAAATATGGAACTTAGTTTTTATGCAATATAATCGCAAGGCCGATGGAAAACTTGTAAGCCTGCCTGCCAAACATGTAGATACCGGAATGGGTTTCGAGCGCCTTTGTATGGTTCTCCAAAACGTAAAGTCCAATTATGATACGGATGTCTTTACACCACTAATTAGCGAGATTGAAACCATTACTGGCGCTACATATGGCGATAAGGAGGAAACGGATATTGCCATACGTGTAATCGCCGATCACATTAGAGCGGTGGCCTTTTCCATCGCAGACGGACAGTTGCCAAGTAATACTGGGGCAGGTTATGTTATCAGGCGAATTCTACGGCGTGCGGTACGTTACGGATTTACGTTTTTGGACACAAAGGAGCCTTTTATGTACCGTTTGGTAAACGTATTGACCCAGACGATGGGTGAGGCTTTCCCGGAAATAAAAGAACAAAAGCAACTAATCGAGAACGTTATTAAGGAGGAAGAACATTCTTTTCTTAAGACCCTGGATCAGGGTTTGGTTTTATTGGATACTATTATTTCAAATTCTAAGGCCAAGACCGTAGACGGTGCCAAAGCGTTCGAATTGTACGATACGTTTGGTTTCCCAATAGATCTAACTGCTCTAATTTTAAGCGAAAAGGGATACGAATTAGACGAGGAGGGTTTTGATGCTGCAATGCAAAAACAAAAAAATCGTTCCAAATCGGCTTCGGAAGTCTCAAAAGAGGATTGGAACGTTTTGGAATCGGACACGGAACAGGAGTTCGTTGGATACGATGTATTGGAGGCTGAAGTGAAAATCGTTAAATATAGAAAAGTCATTTCCAAGAAGGATGGTGAACTTTTTCAGTTGGTTTTTAATTTAACCCCTTTTTATGCCGAGGGTGGTGGTCAAGTAGGGGACAAAGGTTATTTGGAATCGGCCGATGGAGATGTTGTGTATATCATTGATACAAAAAAGGAGAATAACGAAATTATCCATTTTGCAGAAAACCTTCCAAAAAAATTAGAGGGAACTTTTAAAGCAGTTGTAGATAGTAAGCAGCGCCAGCGAACGGAAGCTAATCATACCGCGACCCATCTTTTACATCAGGCCCTTAGAGAGGTTTTGGGAACCCATGTTGAGCAAAAAGGCTCGGCGGTGCATTCAAAATACTTGCGTTTTGACTTTTCCCACTTTTCTAAAATGACCGCCCAGGAGCTCAGGGAGGTAGAGGATTTTGTAAATGCCAGAATTGAAGGTCATTTACCCTTACAGGAAAATAGAAATGTTCCGATGCAACAGGCCCTTTCCGAGGGCGCTATGGCACTGTTTGGGGAAAAGTATGGAGACGCTGTGAGAACGGTTCGCTTTGGAAAATCAATTGAACTATGTGGCGGTACACATGTGAAAAATACCGCGGACATATGGCATTTTAAAATCCGTTCAGAGGGTGCGGTTGCCGCTGGTATACGCAGAATTGAAGCCATTACAAGTGATGCAGTAAAAGATTTTTATTCTGAGAACAACAAATTACTTTTTGAAATTAAGGATGTGCTTGGAAATGCCCAGGATCCTCTAAAAGCCGTGAGCAGTTTACAGGAAGAAAACTCAGAATTGAAGAAACAGGTCACACAATTATTAAAGGAAAAAGCAAAAAGTCTAAAGGGAGACTTGGCAGAGGAACTCGAAGAAATAAATGGGGTTAAATTCCTCGCCAAGAAACTAGATTTAGATGCGGCCAGTATTAAGGACCTTTGTTTTGAAATGGGACAAAACAGAGATGATTTATTCTTGATATTTGGTACGGAACAAAACGGTAAGGCTTTGTTATCCTGTTATATTTCCAAAGAATTGGTAGCCTCTAAAAATTTGAACGCGGGTACGATTGTCCGTGAACTTGGGAAGTATATCCAAGGTGGGGGCGGTGGGCAACCTTTCTTTGCTACGGCTGGGGGTAAAAATCCAGGCGGAATAGCCGAGGCTTTAGCCAAGGCTAAGGCGTATATGGTCTGAACCTACCTAGTTCCCTCACGCTCATTAGATTAAAAACGATGGAATAAAATGAAACTACAAACTCAAATTCCATTTTCTAAAGCCGATAGTCAAATTGATTATTCGAGTCGACTGTTGCTATTGGGTTCATGTTTCTCTCAAAATATAGGGGATAAGCTAGGCTACTTTAAGTTTCGATCGTTACAGAATCCCTTAGGGATACTGTTTCATCCTTTGGCTATTAAAAATCTTATTGACAGGGCGGTAGAACAGCGAATCTATACGGCAAAAGAGATTTTTTCTCTTAATGAACGATGGCATTGTTTTGATGCACATTCAGCTTTAAGTGCAAATACACAGGAAGGAATACTTCAAAAACTAAATGATGGTTTAAAACATACGAATGAGCAAATAACTGAAGCTACACATCTCTGTATTACATTGGGCACTGCTTGGGTATATCAACATCTAGACACCGATACAATTGTCGCTAATTGTCATAAAGTGCCTAGGAAGGAATTTGAAAAACGCATTTTATCCATTTCAGAAATAGTTAAATCCTTGGAGCATTTAATAAATCAAATTCGAGTATTAAATAAAGAGGCGCAGATAATATTTACGGTATCTCCCGTTCGACATCTTAAAGATGGTTTTGTAGAAAATCAACGTAGTAAAGCGCATTTGGTAAGTGCCATTCATCAGCTGCGGTTGTCTACAAATGGTAGGAATCAAAATTATTTTCCAGCCTATGAACTAATGATGGATGAGCTCCGTGATTATCGATTCTATGCTCAGGACATGGTTCATCCTAACGAGTTGGCAATCGGTTATATTTGGGAGAAATTTAAAGAGGTGTGGATTTCAGAGGAGGTCTATCCAACGATGGATAAGGTGATGGACATACAGAAAGGAATCAGCCATAAGGCTTTTAATCCAGCATCGGAACAGCATCAAAAGTTTCAAAAGTCGCTTAAGGATAAAATTGCTTATATAAAAGAAGCGTATCCGTTCATGGAATTTACTACATGAAATAAGCCATAACAACTCTCGATGCTAGCCGAGTGTTCAGTGGCGAATAACATCTGACCTTTGAAACACAATAAAATTTGAACAGATGAAAAGAGTTTTAGTAGGTATTATCGTAGTATTGGCGGGAATTTTGATTTTTAGGTCCTGTTCGGATGACAAGGAATCGAAATCTATACTTCAGGAAAACTCCATGCTAATACAGCAACAGATAAAGAATGTTTCCAAATTGATCGTAACTGAGGGTCATTTCGCAGAAGTCTATAACTACAAGGATTCCAAAGAATTATTCGGTCCATTACTTCGGGCGGACAAGAAGGCGCTGGTGGTGGTCAACGCGGATGTTACTATTGCCTATGACCTATCGAAAATCGAATTCCGATTGGATGAGGAAAACAGAACTTTACACATTGACTATATTCCAGAACCGGAAATTAGTTTAAATCCGGATTTTGAATATTACGATGTTACGGCGGATTATTTAAATCCTTTTGATGCAGGGGACTATAATACCATCAAAAGGAATGTAAAGGCATCCTTGATGAAAAAAGTGGAAGCGTCGTCCCTAAAAACTAATGCCCAAAACCGTTTGTTAAGCGAGTTGCAGAAATTTTATTTGCTTACCAATTCCATGGGATGGACTTTGGTCTACGATAATGAAGTGGTAAAGAAAGACTTTCATGAATTATTTATTAACGATTAGGGGGTGGTGTTTTACCTGTTAAAGTATTCAAAAGCAATAAGTTGACTTGTCCATTAGGTTGTATATTTAAGAAAACAACTTAAAAATGGAACGATTTAAGCCAACCAGTAACAGAAGGGATTTTTTAAAAGTAAGTAGTTTGGTTAGTGTAGGCATACTATTGCCCACCATCACTCTAGCCCAAACTACAACTTTAAGAGAGGGTAATATTCATCAATTTGGGAAACGAGAAGGATATACAGACCAAATCAGTATCCTAGTTTCAATGATGGATTGGATGCGCG
This sequence comes from Maribacter aestuarii, assembly GCF_027474845.2. NCBI lineage: Bacteria > Pseudomonadati > Bacteroidota > Flavobacteriia > Flavobacteriales > Flavobacteriaceae > Maribacter > Maribacter aestuarii. The sequence continues at coordinate 915,741 of NZ_CP107031.2, read as the reverse complement.
CCACGGTTTTGAGGTCTATTGACGGGATATCACAGAAAGAACTTGATTTTTTATTGGATGAGGAATCCAATTCCATTGGGGCCATGTTAATGCATCTTGCTGCTACCGAACGCTATTACCAGATTCATACTTTTGATTATAAGGAATGGGGCGATTTTGACAAAAAGGATACCGATGTGTGGGATGTTGGAAGTCAGCTTGGGAATAGGGCTAGAAAAGAACTCAAAGGAAAACCCTTATCCTTCTATACCAATCATCTGAGTGAAATACGTAATAACACAAAGACCATGCTCAAAACTAAAGATGACAGTTGGCTAATGGAAGAGACTAAGTTTTTCGGTGGACAACCTACAAACAATTATTGCAAATGGTTTCACGTTGTCGAACACGAATCCAACCACAATGGTCAAATAAAACTTATAAAAAGTAGGGTGGTTTAATTTACTTCTATTGGTTTTATGAGGGACAACCCATCATCAATTAAATGACCAAATTGAGGGTTGTCCTGTTTAACGGTTTCCAGATGTTCATTTATCTCCTTTGCAAAATCCTCATCCCCATTGTTAACCGCTAATTCGTAAAGTTCTACGGATAACAACCAATCTTTTGGAAATTTATTCCGGACCTCTTTGAAAACTTTGTTTCTTGAAATGGTGGTATTTTTACCTTCTCGGAACTCCCTGATCTGTCTATAATAGCTCTCCAATTCACTTTCCGTTTCATCAACCGGGCTAGAAATCGTTTTGCTAAGCTCATGGTCAATTAGGTCAAAACTTTTGAGGTCGGCCGGACCATTAAAAGCGGATACAATTTTTTCTCCAATAGCCATGTTGTATAGTTCCTTATCTGACTGGAACAGGACTTTACCCTGATGTGTAACTTTACAGTTCTCAAAAGTGATGAGTATAATCTGTCCCTGAAGATTTCTAGTACCCGTAACTATTTTTCCGCTCACATTAATTCCTCCCTCAAAATCTAAGGAAACCAACTCCCCTTCGTAAATTTTATAGGCTTTTAAGTCCCTTGGGCTCATTTCTTCAATGGTGATATTGATTCCTTTCAAACGCCCTATGGGAGAGCCAAATCCAGTTGCATGTTGATTGGTATCCTGTCCTACCAATTCTTTCTCCCTAAAAGCTAAAGCTGACTTGCCACTGGTCTGAAAGTAAATAGGCTCTCCCTCATGCGCAATGACATATTCAAAATTACCGGATATCTGCAAACCCGTACTAAGTTCAATGGTTCCCAGTTCTTTTGATTCGATAAGTTTTTGGATACCTGCAAGACCTCCAGTTCGTAGCGCCATAGTGTTAGCGAAATCCTCCAATACCTGACTCAAAAATGCAAAATCTGGAGTAACGAAGAGCTGAGGTTGTGGTTTCGTAATGTCAAAAGAGGTGTGAGCGGCTTCAATGGAATATGGAAGTTTTTTCACCTTGTCCGTCATACACCATGCACTTTCACCAATGGATGAGAGCAAACCGGCTCCATATATTTTAGGATTATCTATCGAACCGATCAATCCGTATTCCACGGTCCACCAGTGTAAGTTCCGGATTAGGGCCATTTCACTGGGTTCGCCCATATTCTGTTGTAACTCCTCTACACGGCTTTCCGCTTTGGTAACATCCTCTGGCCTCGTGCCCTTCGCTTCTTTGATAATTGATAAGTGACGTACCGCTTCGTACAGTTCAAAATCCTTGGCGCTGGAAACGGCTTTGCAACCTATTTCCCCAAAACGCCTTAAGTACTCCGCGTACTCGGGATTTGCAATAATGGGGGCGTGACCTGCTCCTTCATGGATAATATCGGGAGCTGGGGTATATTCAATGCGTTCCAATTGACGTATATCCGACGCAATTACCAATACGTTGTAAGCTTGAAACTCCATAAAGGCTGCAGGTGGGATAAACCCGTCGACCGCTACGGCCGCCCACCCAAGATCTTTCAAAATTCGGTTCATCCCGTACATGTTGGGTATATGGTCAACCGATATCCCAGTTTTTTTCAACCCATCCAGGTACGAGGTGTGTGCTACTTTACTCAAATAGTCTACGTTCTTTCGCATAACATACCGCCAAACGGCCTGATTTATAGCCGTATAGTCCTCATAATTTTGAGGTTTTATGTATTGTTTCAAATGTTTTGGAAGCTTATCTAATATTGGATTGCTTTCGTATGTTGCCGTTGACATAATTTTATTTTTTGTACTAATACTGTAAAGTTAAGAATCTATTAGGTTGCCTTGTGCATCGTAAAAAGTCCTGAACGTAAAGACCTCTGGCGTGGAACCATACTTTTCGTAAGTGTCAAGTTTGGCTTTGGCCGTTTCCAGCGTAGGTATTTCTCCTTCTGGTAGCCACCACATTACAAACAGGGAGGTGCCTTGCATATCAAACCATTTCTTTTTATTCTTTAGAAAGTAGCTGTGTACACTTCCATAAACAAAATTCTTGAAGGCGTCTACGTCTTCCCAAAGACTAATGTTTACCGCCATCATTTCATCCTTGAACGGAGACACAAGGTAGGACGCTGATCGACCCTCCTCATCTTTCAGTCGCCAAAGGAAACCTTTGCTTTCTTCTGCATATCGGTTTACCGGTTCCAAAAAATCAACAAATTCCTTCATCAGTGGACTATCCAAAGAGGCTTTAAATCGTGCGATATTCGCCTGAGCCAAGTTATAAGCCATGTGATTATATTTCTAATAAATATATGAATAATGGCTTATTTTATCGTATATATCTACTATTTAAGTAATAATTCCTATTTTAAGGCTAGCATTTAGTACTATATAGGATATAGACATATATGTTATGTTAAATTCAGGAAAAAGTATGGAAACCAAACTAGATGCCATCGATAGGCAAATTCTAAAAATTTTGGAAAGGGATGCTAAAACCGTTGCAAAATCAATTGCGGAGCAACTAAATCTCACCAAAACGCCGGTTTATGAACGTATTAAGCGACTGGAAAAAGAAGGGTATATTAAGAACTATGTAGCTATTTTGGATACCAAAAAAATTGAACAAAGTATAACTGTTTTCAGTTTTGTCTCCTTGGATACCCAGAAGGGAAGTTTTATGGATGATTTTCTAGCAAGGGTAGAGCAATTTAACGAAGTGACCGAATGTTATGTAGTAGGTGGCGAATTTGATTTCCTTTTAAAACTGACCGTTAAAAACCTGGATGCCTATTATGACTTTGCAAAGTCTAAAATAGCTGCATTGCCGAATATAGGTGTAGTAAAAAGCGCCTTTGTGCTTAATGAGGCTAAAAATAGTCAGCACTTTCCGCTGCTCTAGTAAAAAAGGGACCTGAACAATCTACTAAAATTGTTCAGGTCCCTGTAAATAAACACAAACTAAAACTTATTTTAAAGCCACGGCATTTGGAGGATATTGTTCCAAAATCTGTGAAACGAATTCCTTTATGCGCTGCTCTTTCTTTTCAATACTTCTGGTATTACTCAACGTGCCTTCGCCCTTTCCTTGCCATACGAGTTCCTTGCTTTCGGTATCAATAAGGTCTATATAAAGAGAGCCTTGAGTACTGGTGCTTACGCTGCTTCCTCCGCCCCAGCCCCAGCCAAGTCCCGGTCCCCAGCCCCAGCCAGGTCCCCAACCCCAGCCCCAACCGCCCCAGCCTCCCCAGCCGAAGTTATTGTTGTAGACGTCTACCCGTTCTTGTTCTTTAGTGAAAATACTCACCAAAAGATCTGGATTTTCAGATTTTACGAATCCCCGCGATCCCATTTCTGTTTCAATGGCCCTAAGGATACGTTTTTTATCCAAATCTGAAATTTGTGCTTTATCTATTCCTGTTTTGTAAAAAGCATAGGATTTATATCCATCGAAATCAGCTTTTTGGTCGTAATCCGAAAGTACGCGGACGGAGGTGCAAGAACTAAGGAAGACCAACAAAATTACGGGTATGGTGAGGAATTTCAATTTTTTCATAACATGGGATTTTTTTTGTTTTTAAACTATCTTTCTAACGTTTTAGGTCTCAAAAATCATGCCGAAACCATAAGTATTACTGTTGATTTGTTTTGGGGTCATAACCATAAGGACAATGCCTACAGCCACTTTCACAACAGTATCCGCGTTTTAGGTGGTACTGTTCGGTAAAGACACGATAACCTTCTTCTGACCAGTAAAAATCGCCCTCCTCAAGCGGTATAATCTCTTTCATTCTGTTTGTAGGTTAAAACATTGGTATAAAGTTAGTTTTTTCTGTTGATAACCTCATTCTTAATTATTTCAAATGCTTAGTTAGTAGGTTGTCAGAACCATTTTGCCATTTCAACGGCATTGTTGGCAAGAAAAACTGAGATTTTTCTTACCGTCAATTTTAACATTTATCTTTGTGTTGAATCGAAGTGATACGTTTCTATGATATTGGTTTTTAGACATTTGTTTTACAGAAATTATGTAGGGCTATCCTTTTGGCCCTTTATCTTTCTTAAGAACGATGCTCTAAAAAATGATGCGGTACTTATTAATCATGAAAAAATACATCTGAAACAACAACAGGAATTACTCATCCTCCCTTTTTATCTATTTTATTTTACGGAGTGGTTGTTTCGTACGGTGTGGTACCTTAATAGTTACCGCGCCTACCAAAACATCAGTTTTGAGAGAGAGGCTTATATCAATGAAAGCAATCCCAATTATTTGGAGGAAAGAAAGAACTTTAGCTTTATTAAATACCTTCACCGCTAAAATCGGTAAGCTTGCAAAGTGAAAATCAATTTATAGATATTCCTCTTTTTGCGGAAAAAAATATCAGTTTATCAATTAAACGTGAGGACTTAATTCATCCTATCATTTCCGGAAATAAGTATAGAAAACTTAAGTATAACTTATTACACGCCAAGGAAGAGGGCTTTAAAAAGTTATTGACCTATGGCGGAGCGTTTTCCAACCATATTTTGGCAGTAGCGGCGGCAGGTAAGGAAAATGGATTGGATACCATTGGGGTAATCAGAGGCGATGAACTGGAAGAAAAATGGGAGGTGAATCCGACACTGGCATTGGCCAAAAATTTAGGCATGTGCTTCAAGTTTGTTTCTCGTGAGCAATACCGACAAAATGGGGATGACCGTTTTGTAGAAACTTTAAAGAAGGAGTTTGGAAATTTTTATGCTATCCCAGAAGGTGGCACCAATGCATTGGCGATTAAAGGTTGTGAGGAAATATTATTTGATGAGGATAAGGAATTTGATATTGTTGCTACCTGTGTTGGAACAGGTGGAACCCTTGCCGGATTGATAAATTCTTCTGCTCCTAATCAAGAAATCCTTGGGTTCTCAGCTTTAAAGGGAAATTTTTTATTGGATGAAATTCGCTCAATGACCACCAAAAAAATTGGAGCATGCAGACGAACTATCATTTTGGAGGCTATGGAAAAGTGTCTGGAACCTTGGTCAACTTTATCAATACTTTTAAGAGAGATACAGATATACCTTTAGATCCCATCTACACGGGAAAAATGCTATTTGGGTTGTTGGATATGATTAAGAATGATAATTTTGCACCGGGCACTAGAATATTGGCCATTCATACTGGTGGGCTACAGGGAATTGCAGGTATGAATAAGGTGCTGAAAAAGAAAAAATTACCTTTGTTGCATATATGAATAAGAGAATACTAGTGTTAGTTTTGTTGGGCATCCTTATAATGGGATGTAAATCCAAAAAAGCCTACTCCGATAATTTACGTACCCAAAACGTACTTTCGGAACGAAAGAAAAACAAATCCAATACAACAACAACTACGACAAAGGATACTTTCTTACCAAAAGATTCTGGGGAATTCATCACATTTAAAATTGAGAGCATCCCAGAATACATTGACACTTTTTCTGAAATTGCACAATTGGAAATGAAAGCCTACGGAATTCCGGCGAGCATCACCTTGGCCCAAGGGCTTTTGGAAAGTGGTTATGGAAAAGGGGAATTAGCTTTAAAAACTAACAATCATTTTGGAATTAAATGTCATAAAGGGTGGCAAGGCGATTACGATTTTCATGACGATGATGAAAAGGGGGAATGTTTTAGAAAATATAACCATCCCATGTATTCCTTTCGCGATCATAGTACTTTTTTGACCACTCGGTCCCGGTATGCATTTCTTTTTGACTACAAGAATACGGATTACAAACGCTGGGCACATGGATTACGGAAAGCAGGCTATGCCACGGATAAAAAATATCCTCAAAAACTCATTTTTCTTATCGAAAAATATCAGTTGGATAAATTTGATAAGGAAATTGCCAAAGGAGGGTATACAAATAAATCGATAGTCGCAACAGAAGCGGATTTAGTGCATGTCGTTTCTAAAGGGGATACCTTATACTCACTCTCCAGGAAATATTATATTTCCGTGGATGCCTTAATGCAGATGAACAATCTCAGGAACGCAGACCTCTCCATTGGTCAAAAACTTTTGGTTAAGGGAGCCAACCTTAATAAATAGCAAATGATTTATAAACGAAGTAGTGCTTTGTTCGCAGAGGCTAAGCAATTTATCCCAGGAGGGGTGAATTCACCTGTACGTGCATTTAAGGCAGTAGGAGGTGACCCCATTTTTGTTAAGGAAGCAAAAGGGGCATACCTGTACGATGAGGACGGAAATAAACTAATTGACTACATCTCCTCTTGGGGTCCATTAATTTTAGGCCACGCATATGAACCTGTAATTAACGCCGTAATTGATAAAGCCAAAAAGGGAACTTCGTTTGGAATGCCCACCGAAATTGAAACCCAGTTGGCAAAGCTGGCTGTGTCCATGGTGCCCAACATTGATAAGATTAGATTTGTAAATAGCGGTACGGAGGCTTGTATGAGCGCAGTGCGCTTGGCACGAGGGTATACCAGAAAGGACAAAATCATAAAATTTGCAGGTTGTTATCATGGTCATTCGGACTCCTTTTTAATCCAAGCCGGTAGTGGGGCCGTAACTTTTGGAAGTCCAAATAGTCCTGGAGTAACCCAAGGAACTGCCAAGGATACCTTGTTAGCTGCTTATAACGATTTGGATGCGGTACGAACACTCACGAAAGCCAACAAGGGCGAGATTGCCGCCATCATTATAGAGCCCGTTGCCGGGAATATGGGTTGTATTGTGCCCACTGATGACTTCATTCATGGATTGAGGGAGTTGTGTACTGAAGAAGGTATAGTTTTGATTTTTGACGAGGTAATGACAGGATTTCGCCTGGCAAAGGGGGGTGCCCAAGAAGTTTTAGGTGTGATGGCTGATATCGTCACCTTCGGCAAAGTAATTGGAGGGGGATTACCAGTAGGTGCATTTGCTGCCAGAACTGAGATTATGGATTATCTAGCTCCAGATGGTCCAGTGTATCAAGCAGGGACATTAAGTGGCAATCCGTTGGCCATGAGTGCCGGACTTGCCATGCTCACTGAGTTGAACAATAATCCAGAAGTCTTCAAAAGTCTCGCGAATAAAACAGAATATTTACACAAAGGTTTGAAAAAAGTTTTGTCCGATAAGGACGTGGCATTTCAGATCAACCGATTTGGAAGTATGCTATCGGTTCACTTTACGGATACACCAGTAGTTGATTTTGAAACATCCGCCAAGGGTAATAATGAATTATTTAAAAAATACTTTCATGGCATGTTGGCGCAGGGAATTTATTTACCCCCAAGTGCTTTTGAAAGTTATTTCCTGAACGACGCACTTAGTTACCAAGATTTGGATGATACTATTGCAGCCTTGGAAAACATAAAATTTTAAGTAGTTTTTGGACTCGTTTTATAAATCCACCATCCAGCGGCAATAAACAAAAATTGAACCGCCAAACGGATACCAGCTGCTAGTTTGGAGCCAATTGCAGGAATTTCTTTGGTGAAATCCCAGATGTGAATCGGTAAAAATAAAATCATTAAGATACAGAAACCCAATCCTGCCCACCGGCGATATTTCGGAACTATAAGTGCAATTCCGATTATGCCCTCCGCTATAGCGCTCACTATGTTCGCAAAGCTTTCCGAAAAGAAGTCTGGAATAAATGGGGCATAAATTTCAGGGGCATACACATGATTGAAAGCGCCGAACAGCATTAGCGCCGCCAGAAGAAATGTAATGATTAGTTTAAGAACCTTCATTTTCTGGTAGTGAGTTAAAAGTCATTCTTTTGTTTTTAAACCATGCTTGCATAGCGTTAGGCGACTTCATTAAGGTTTTCATTTCCTCCATAGCCGTTAGGTGTGCTTGGTCTCCTTTTTTAACCATTTCTACGCCGTGTTGCTTACTCATTTCAGCTATCTCCTCAAAAGTATTTGCTGTAAAGGATTCTTCGCAAGCACCTCCCAATTGTTTACATGTCATTGTCTTCATTTGATTATGGTTGTTTTGGTAGTGCTATATTTTTTGAAGTTAGTAAAAATTAACCATGTTCATAAATCATGCTTTTGAGTAAATACTGAAGCAATCAATCAATTTATTTATAAAAGGTACTTTCACCCACAACCAAGGTAGTTAGCTCCACGGTGTGACCATCTGGGTCTTGGGTATAGAGAGAATGAAAATAATGATGATCCTGCAAAGTGAATTTTAGGTTGAGTGTAGCATACTTTCGCCGTGCTTTTTCAAAATTCGTCCGCGTCACATGGAAAGCGAAATGATCTATTTTTACGTTTTTAGAGCTTCTGTTCAGTTCTTCGTCATCAAGATTTGCAGGAAAAAGTGCAACTCCGGCTTTATTGGAAAGCATAAAAATTGGAAAAGGTCCCCATTCCGGTAATTGATACTTTTTTAATCCTAATACTATTTCGTACCAGGCAATGGAATTTTCTATATCCTTTACGCGAATAGCTACATGGTCTATAAATTCTATATCAAAATTTTCTGGTGGTGCTTTCATTTTTAGTTCTTGTTCACTTTAGAACGTCTATTAATTATTTTGCGAGAAGTTGACTTAAAGCTTGTTTCTAAAGAATTTTGCATTGATTTTTTTAGGTCATTTGGCCGTTTAAGAAGATACTTAATACCATCAATCCAAATTTATAGAAATATGAGAAAATACTTGTTACTGCAATCAGGATATAGCATTCACACAAAAAAATTCCGATTACGCAAAGTCGAGGTATCAAGAAAGCCCTGCAAAGTGCCAGGGCCTTTCTCATCTAACCTAACTAAACAATCCAATCAAAACTATTTTTCGCTCTTTATGCCTTCTAAGTTTTTTCTTTGGCTTCTTTTTACCTTCATATGTTTACCTCTTCTGTGCTGCATCTTTTCCCATTTCGCGTATTGATCATCATTTAACAAGGCTTTCATTTCCTTTTTCAGTGCAATTTGATGATCCAACCGCTCGTTTTGAATAGAGTAGCGCTCTTCCGAAGTCATTTTCTCCCCACTTTCCTTTCGTGCTTTGTGGGCCTCCATTTTAGTTTTGCGTTCCGCAGCGTTTGATGCAAACAAAGATTTCATTTTTGCTTGCTGCGCCTCGTTTAAATCCAATGCTAAAGTCATCTTTTTTGTTTGTAAGGTAGCTATCTGCTCCGGAGATAAATCATTCATGGAGTGCCTCCTATCTTTCGTTTCTTCTTTTTGGGCCATGGCCATCATACCTGATAACAAAAAAGCTATCATCACTAATTTTTTCATGTCATTAATTTTTATTGATTACATGAGTATGACCAAACTTTGAAGCAATGGTTTAATGATCAGACATTTTTTGGGAAATTATTTACGGGGTAGAGATAGTATTAGAACAAAAAAAAGCACGGTGTTGGCCGTGCTTTAGATTTGGGTAGTATGGATTTATTATTTAGTTTCTGTCTTATCTGAATTTTCGGTAAAGGGCTGTATGATAACATCTGCCTCGGCCAACTCCTCTGCATGGGAAAAGTCTTCAACCTTATCTTCCGTAACAGTATATGCTATGGATGCTAGTACAAAACAACTTAAGTATATTAGACTTTTTAGTTTATTGCTCATGATAGGGGTTTTTAAATTCAGTCCTAAACTATAACTTATTAAAACAAAAAAAAGCCCATTGTTGTGAAATGGGCTTTTCCTGATGGCAAGGTACTTATGTATGTGGTTAAGGATATCTGTTCATCCCAGATATTTGCTTTTTATCGATTTACATCTTAAAACAAGCAATTTGAAATCATCTATTTTGGGTCTAATATCATGTCGATCCGTTCTTCTGCATCCTGTAGGTGATATTTGCTCATCCTGTCCGAGGTTTGTGCAATAGCATTACCAATATTCCTTTTAAGTATGTTCAATTCCGCGCGTGCCAAGGAGCGAATATCGGACTGACTCGTATTCACTACTGTAGATTTTTGATAACCTCCAAAATCAGGTTTTTTCTTCTGGTTCTCAGCAGTCATTAAATAAGCCAAACGGTCAATATGTGCTTTTTGAAGGTTTCTTCTGTAGGTGTCTATCTTGCGTCCAGAAGGTAATTCAGACCAGATTCCTTTTCTTAAATCGCTCATCATGGTTATCGGCGAATAAGCTTCCGAACCATTTGCCGTCTCATTCTCTATAAGTCTGGCCATTTTGCCCAAACTGAGTATGTTGTTCAATGTGCGTTCCTGCATAAATCGTACTCTTTCCACGAATCCTGAATATTGAATCCTACCGAATATGTCCTGATTTAGCATCCATTCCGGTGTTTGAAACAATTGCTCTTGAAGAAAAGCCATACTGTTGGCTTGACGCTCCTTTGGAACATGGGTATAAACAGCCCCTTCCTGATCGTAGGTCTTATGGTGCTCATAAACCCCTCCAATATTGTTGGAAACATGGCCCATATATCTATTATATTGTGACAAAACCTGACCGTATAGCGTTTCCAAATCGTCATAATTTTTACCATCCTCCTTGGTCCATTCTACTAATTTGGGAATAATTCGCTTTAAGTTGGCAATACCATAAGTGCTGGCTTTGACCGCATCATCGCCTAAATCTTCTGTTTGGGAGCTTGGGTCAACAATATCACCAACCTGCTGATGTCCAAAGCGATATAGCGGATCACCAGCATGCTCCAATATCCATTCATCCAAAATTGCTTTTTCTTCTTCGGCAGTTTTATCCAAAATAGGCTTATAGCCCCATTGTATGGCATATTTGTCGTACACTCCAATATCTGGCATTAGGGCAACACCATCATCGCCTGGTTGCGCAATGTAGTTGAACCTCGCATAATCCATAATAGAGGGGGCCGTGCCGTACTTTTTGGTAAAGCTTGCAGACCTTAATGAATCTACAGGGTAGGCGACACTACTACCCATATTATGGGGAAGTCCCAAAGTATGGCCCACTTCGTGTGAGGATACGAATCGGATCAACCTTCCCATCACTTCATCGTCAAAAGCGACTCCACGAGCATCCGGATTTATGGCAGCAGTTTGTACAAAAAACCAGTTCCGTAATAATGTCATTACGTTGTGGTACCAGTTAATATCGGATTCTAAAATTTCACCACTTCTAGGGTCACTTACATGAGGTCCATTGGCATTGGGAATAGGCGATGCTAAATAACGCACTACGGAATAACGTACGTCTTCCGGTGACCAATCTGGGTCCTCTTCTTTTGTTGGTGGGTCCTTAGCAATAATCGCATTTTTGAAACCTGCGGCCTCGAACGCTACCTGCCAATCTTCTATGCCTTTCTTTATAAAAGGTACCCACTGTTTTGGGGTAGCCCTATCTACGTAATAAACTATTTGCTTATTCGGTTCAACAAGTTCCCCCTTTTTATATTTTTCAATATCCTCATCTTTTACTTCCAGCCTCCAACGGTCCAAGAAGGTTAGGGTCTTGCTTTCTTGGGCATCCAGACCGTAGTCTACCTGACCTCTTGCAAACCATCCTACACGCCGATCAAAATACCGTCTTTTCATAGGCTCTTTTGGTAGAAGCACCATCGAATTATTTATCTCTACAGATATGGAACCTAAACTACCATTACTGGGTGGAGCTCCGGCCAAGTAAGTTTTTACATGCCGCGCTTCAACATTCAATGGATAGCTTCTAATATCCTCTATAAAACTACGGTCATCATCCAAACGGGAAACCTTGTACCTTTTTCTATAACCTTCCGGCATACCAAACGCTTTCGTGTCTTTAGTGAAGATATCATCTACCTCAATAACCGTAGCCGGATTTAATGAATCTTTACTAAAGGCCTTTATATCGAAGGCATAAAGGACCGGTTCAAAATTTGAATTTAATACAGCTTCGTGAACAGGAAGAGAGTCAGCGGCAACCACATCATGGGAAACTACCCTTAGTAGTACTTTTTTATCTTTCTTTTCCCAGCGTAAAACTTGAGTGTTAATTTTTCCACCGCCAAAACCAATTTTTGAGGCCGTTTTTGAGATGCGGCTCACCATTAGCATCTCCCTATTGAAAAGGGAATCGGGAATTTCGTAATAGTGTTTGTCATCGACCACATGCACATCAAACAAACCTGTATCAGTTATAGCTTCCTTCGTAATTACTTTGTCATAAGGCTGTATTTTATCTTTCTTTGGTTTTTCGGCTTCTTTTTCGGTATTCTTTTTTTCTTTTTGAAGATTTGTGCTTCAGTAGGTTGATAGCTTAGAATGAACAATAAAGTCAATAAAGGTAGTAGCAATTTTTTAGTCATTTCCTGTGTTAGTTTGGTAATTTTTCAAAGAACCGAAAAAATAATTTATCCGATTGTTAATGAAATCATAAGCCTAAAATGTAACATTCTTACCTTTTTGAAGTCTATTAAGTAGGGAATATCATTTTTTTACCCCGATATTAATCGGGACTGAATTAGTCAGGTATAACGCCTTTGCGCAATGCAAGGGCGTTGTCTTTTAGAACAATATGGGTAGAATAAAGTGAAATAGCCCTACTAATAGCAATACCGCAAGAACATTCAAAATTATCCCCGCCCTGGCCATTTCGCTTACCCTGATGTACCCACTAGCAAATACGATGGCATTCGGTGGCGTTGCCATGGGCAGCATAAATGCACAACTACTGGCAATGGTTATCGGAATAAGTAGATGTACAATTGGCAGCCCCAACCCAATAGCTATACCTGCCACAACAGGGGCCAGAACGGCTACCAAGGCAACATTGCTCATTAGCTCGGTCATAAAAAGCATTAAAAAAATTAATAGGGTAGCGGTCAATAATATACTGATGTCACTTTCCGCGATGGCTCCTGCCACTAAATCTACGATTCCGGTGACGGACATACCTTTGGCCAAGGCCAGTCCTCCACCAAAAAGGATTAATATTCCCCATGCCAGCTTTTGAGTATCCTTCCATTCCAGAATAAAATCGCCTTTCTTGAGGTTAAAAGGGATGACGAACAACGCGATTGCGGCGAACATGCTGATCATGGTATCCGACAGGCCTAAATTTGGAATAAAAGAATTGATGACCGTTCTAAATATCCAGAGAAAAACGGTAATGCCAAAAACGATCAGAACCATTTTTTCCTTTCGGCTCGTGGGTCCTAGTTTTATTAATTCGGTTACGATAATTTCTTTGGAAGCATTGAACCGTAGCGCTCCGTTCGGGAACATTAGTTTTACCAAAACGAAGTAACATAACGCAATCATTAGTATAGAAAAGGGGAGGCCTATGGTCATCCATTTTAAAAAGGAAATCTCAATATTATATTCGTTTTCCAAGAGTCCGATTAAAACAGAATTTGGAGGTGTACCGATAACGGTGGCTATTCCTCCGGCATTGGCGGAAAATGCAATCCCGAGCATGACGCTTAAGGCAAAATTACGGTCTCTTTTAGTGAATCCGTCCGCATCGTTAATCAATAATTGAATAACGGACATGGCTATGGGTAGCATAACCACCGTGCTTGCCGTATTACTGATCCACATGCTTAGGACAGCGGTTGCAATCATAAAACCCAAAACCACCTTATTTGGGGTAGTCCCCGTTATATTTATGATAGAAAGTGCAATGCGTTTATGGAGGTTGACTTTTTCAAGTGCTAGAGCCATTACAAATCCACCAAAAAAGAGAAACACAATAGGGCTACCATAATTTGCACCTACATCCTCCATGGGCATTATATCCAATAGCGGGAAAAGAAGTAAGGGTAACAAGGCGGTGACGGAAATGGATACGGCTTCAGTAATCCACCAAACTATCATCCAAAGCGCCACGGCGATTACGGCATCCGCTTGTTCGGAAATTAGGTGATTGGGTAAACCGATTAGAATAAAAAATGCGACCGGTCCTAGTAAAAGACCTACTTTCTTGCTTAGGTTCATGTTGCCTTAAATAGGGCTTCTAAGCTATACTAAATTTTTAAGGTATGAAATTAGCCTTTAAATATTATCAGTAAATCATCATTCCTTTTTTCGATTTCAATAACGTTTTTTGATTTTAATGATTTAGTGACTATATCCCACTTTTTATTACTTAGACCTGATTCTTCCTTTATCTCATGTAGATAATACTTATCATCATTATACTTATCGGATTTGAGAATATCAATAATCAATTTTTCTTCCTCAGTAAGCTCAACCGCTTTTTTCTCCGGTCTCATCTGGGGGAAGAACAATACTTCCTGAATGGAAGAATTATTCGTCATTAACATCACCAAACGGTCTATTCCGATACCAATTCCGGATGTTGGGGGCATTCCGTATTCCAAGGCACGTATAAAATCCTGATCAATGAACATGGCCTCATCATCACCTTTTTCGGATAATTTTAATTGCTCTTCAAAACGTACGCGCTGTTCAATGGGATCGTTCAACTCAGAATAGCAGTTAGCAATTTCTTTTCCGTTCACCATTAACTCGAATCTTTCGGTCAGTGCAGGATTGTCACGATGCTCCTTTGTCAAGGGACTCATTTCCTTTGGATAGTCCATTATAAAAGTGGGCTGAATGTAGTGGCGCTCACATTTTTCACCAAAAATTTCATCAATTAATTTACCCACTCCCATGGAATCGTCCACCTCTATACCTAATTTTTTAGCCGTGTCCCTTAACTCATTCTCGTCCATTCCAGAAACATCTATGCCTGTATGGGTTTTGATGGCTTCAAGAATTGGTACCCTTGCATAGGGTGCTTTAAACTCAATTTCATTTTTACCTACGGTAATTTTGGAAGTTCCGTTGCAATCAAGTGCAACCTTTTCCAAAAGCTGCTCCGTAGTATCCATCATCCATTGGTAGTCTTTGTAGGCGACATACAGTTCCATTACCGTGAATTCAGGGTTGTGCGTACGGTCCATTCCCTCGTTGCGGAAATCCTTGGAGAACTCATACACTCCCTCAAATCCGCCAACGATCAATCGTTTTAGGTATAATTCGTTTGCAATTCGTAAATACAAAGGAATATTTAGCGCATTATGATGTGTTAAAAACGGACGTGCCGCCGCACCTCCCGGAATGGGTTGAAGAATAGGGGTTTCAACTTCCAAATATCCTTTTTGATTATAGAACTCGCGAATGCTATTCGTTATTTTGGTACGCTTTATAAAGGTCTCCTTTACCTTAGGGTTTACGACCAAATCTACGTACCGTTGACGATAACGCAACTCAGGGTCATTAAATTCGTCATATACCTTTCCCTCTGCATCTTGCTTGGGCAGGGGTAAAGGCCTTAATGCTTTACTAAGCATTTTAAAGTTTTTGACCATTACGGTTTTTTCCCCTACCTGGGTCGTGAACAGCTCCCCTTCTATTCCAATGATGTCCCCTATATCCAGCAGTTTCTTGTAGACCTCATTATAAAGGGTCTTATCCTCGCCGGGACATATTTCATCCCGATTAAAATACACCTGTATTCTACCCTCACTATCCTGCAATTCGGCAAACGAGGCCTTACCTTGAATACGTCTGGACATTAACCTGCCGGCAATGGTTACCTTCTTACCCTCTGTATAATTAGACTTAATCTTATTGGAACTACTATCAATGGGGTACAAAGCAGCCGGATAAGGGTCAATGCCCATTTCCCTTAGCTTTCTTAATTTTTCTCTCCTGATGATTTCTTGCTCCGATAATTGCATTGTAATTTGTTTAAAGGCGCAAAGATAGGTAAGATGCCCTAATCTTTCAATCGTCGGGTGGTAAAATGGGAAGGAAATCTTTGATGTTTTTTCGGAATCAGAATGAACATTTTAATCATTGATTTAAATCGCTCGGTTTAATCGAAATGCATGGATTTGGCCTTGTGGGCCACATAGGAATCTGTAGTAAGAATGGCAAGAATGTCTTCCTCGAGTTTAGTATTCGGTGTTTCTATTATTCTATTTACTTCTTTTCCATTTTTATAGAATATAAATGTAGGTACTCTCTGTATGTTTAATCCCCATTCCTCACCGGTCGGACTTTTTTTATAGTGTTCCTTTCTCCTGTCCAACGCTACTATTTTAAGGTTCTTGTTAGGAAAATTGGCGATATCCAAGATTTTCAGAAAACGTGGGACCTCCCTTTTACTGTCCCCACACCAAGTCCCCAGAAAAATCAATATTTGATAGTTTTTAAGCTCCTTTTGAAATTTTAAAATGGTAGTTACGTCAGCCGAATAATTTTCAAAATTTGGAGTGAACCAAGTCCCATATGGTTTTTTAGAAATAGCTTTAGTAGATACTCTACCTACCAAAAATTGAGTTCCGTTGACAGAGACCTCTCTATTAAATTCTTGTGATCTTAATACGTGTGATATGCATAATGCGATAAAAAATAAAGTAATTGCTCTCATGGAATATAGTTTAGTTTGAGAGCCGAAATTCTTTAAAATCAGAGCCGATCAAATAATTATTGGGTTGGAAATAGGGACTAGTCCTACGGTGGATTTTGGGAACTATGAATTAAAACCGGTGTTTCAAATCTGACCTAGTACTTACATTAAGTTTTTTGTAAAGGTTATTTATATGTGTTTTTACGGTACTCACACTTATAAAAAGTTCTGCAGCTATCTCTTTGTTGGTCTTGTTTTGAGTGATTAAGGAAACAACTTTCTGTTCCTGTTGGGTAAGTTGTTGTAGCTCGGTATTCTGCTGCTGCCGCTTTAATTTTTTCTGTTTGAAAAGAAGGAATATATTGATGAATAAAGAAAATACAAGAATTAGTGAAAGAATCCATATCCATGAAAAGTGATTTGACTTTTCTTGTGCACTGATTTGTTTGTCCGTCAGGATTTCAGCTTCATAAAGTTGTGTAAATCTTGCCTTAGGATACTTGGCCAGTAGTCTTTCAAAGAGCTCAGTGTAATATGGATTTTCCTGAATATCCCTTAAATAATAGTCATAAATTTCATTTCTACGATCGGACAAAAAGGCATAGATATAAAGTTCAGCCAAAGGTTCGTTTAGACTTCTCCCATACTCCTGGAATTTTTTGAACCATTTTTTTGAGTTAAGATTTTTATTCGCTTCACTTCTAAATTCTGCAAAATCATAAATCATTTCTTCTTTGAGCATATCAATATTCAGGAGCAAGATGGAATTTGGGTTTGTAGAAGAAATATCACAGAAAATCTCATCATTGAACGTGGTCGGAAAGAAAACGGTGTCATTAACATTGGCTATGAAAAATACATTTTTTGCGTTCTTACAATCTCCAAAGAAATGGCTGCTGTCCATAGTTTCCGAGCATTCATCAATATGAATCTTATAAATTCTACTCTCTGAGAGAAGATTATCGCCCTTAAATTCAAAGAAGCCTGTGCTATCAGTTTCCGTCTTGCGAATAATTTGTTCCAAAGAAGTCCTGGACATTTTTCTATAGTCCTCTATTACGGATAGGTAGACCATTTTATTACTCGTGCTGTCCGAAATATGCCCACTGAAGCTATATTGGCACAGCCCCTTTGTAATTCCTAGCAAAAAGATGAGGAAAAGTCCAAAAAATTTCACTTCATTTCTCATTAGGTATAAAAATAGGAGATTTTGTAACATAACGGCTACCTAGGCGACATATAAGTGCATCAATCAAAAATCCAAATCACATGAGTTTTATACGCGTATTACTTGCCATAATTTTTCCGCCACTTTCGGTTATAGGAAAGGGATGCGGATCATTTCTTATTGTACTTCTTTTAACATTTTGTGGCTGGGTGCCTGGAGTAATAGCAGCTCTGGTCATCCTTAATAATCCCAACTGATAATCGTACCTTTGTCGTAATGAACAAGAAGGTTTTTTACAAGGATTTAGGGTTGAGTGATTATAAGGAAACTTGGGATAACCAAGAATTTCTATTTCAAGAAATAATCGATATAAAAATTAAAAACCGAAGAGAAGGAACTAGCTTAGAAACACCTAATCATCTCTTATTTGTAGAACATCCACATGTGTATACCTTGGGTAAAAGTGGGGATATTCAGAATCTTTTGGTAAATGAAGAAGAGCTAGCCAAAAAAGGAGCAAAATTTTATAAAATAAATAGGGGAGGGGATATCACCTATCATGGACCAGGACAAATTGTAGGATATCCCATTCTAGACCTTGATAATTTCTTTACCGATATTCACAAATATCTTCGGCTGTTGGAAGAAATGGTCATCCTTACCTTGTCCGAATATGGATTAAAAGCTGAACGTTCCGAAGGTGAAACGGGGGTCTGGTTAGATGTAGGAAAACCCTTTGCAAGAAAGATATGCGCCATGGGTGTGAGAGCCTCTAGATGGGTGACGATGCATGGTTTTGCGTTGAACATAAATGCAGATTTGGGCTATTTTGATTTGATGATTCCTTGTGGGATAAAAGGTAAGGCGGTTACCTCTTTGAATGTTGAACTGGGCAAAAGCCAGGTAGATGTAGAGGAAGTAAAACAGAAGCTTCTACGAAATTTTGAAAAGCTCTTCGAGGCAGAATTGATAAAACAAAAAGCCACGGTCTAGACCGTGGCTTTTTGTTTTATAACCTTTGTCATTTACTGAACTCCGTGAGTTCCATACTACTCATAAGACTGCCATTTTTCTTGTAGCTTTCTTGTTTCACCATACCAACACCTTCGGCTAACCAAATTTTATTATTCATTTCTTGTGTTGCTCCCATAGTTTTAGAGGTAGTGGTTTCGGTTATGACATAACAATCAAAAGTACCTGCAGGGGTCGTGATGCTCTCTTTTTTTCTACTATACGATTGGTTTGATCCACCGTTATATTCATGTTGATGCCGCTCATATTCATTGCTACGGACACATTCGCATCTTCTAATTTTTTTCCAACGTTGAGGTCGTTCGGCAGTTGAATATCGGTACCGGTAATATCCATTTCAATGCCCATTTCTTGATATTGATTCATCATTTGGGTTGGGAACAATGATTCGAAATCGATGGTAATACCACCATCGGTACAACTGATGTTATAGTCAGTATTAAAGACTTGTTTACCCTTTTTATCCGTAAATTTCATTTCAAAAGTTGCATTTGTAGTACCGCCTTCAGAATTTACGTTCGTAATGGTATAATCCGTCACACCTTCCATCTTTCCTTTTTTGTCGTACATGGTGTATTGAAAGGATGAACCTTCTTGCATTGGATAATACTTACTGCAATTTTGTTGTGCGTTCAAGAATACAATACTAATTGCGAACACTAAAATTGATGTTATAGTTTTCTTCATTATTTATGTAATTATTGTTTGATAAATTCTACTCTTCTGTTTTGTGCTTTTCCCTCTGTTGTGGAATTATCCCCTATAGGTTCTGATTCGCCTTTACCATCGGTTGAAAGTCGGTCAGCATCAACGCCGTAAATTTCAATCAATGTGGCTTTTACAGCCTCAGCCCTGTTCTTGGATAAGGTCAGATTATTTTTCTCTTCTCCATCAGCATCCGTGTGTCCAACTATTTTTAAGTTTATAGATGCATCTTGTTGCAATACTTGAAATATTTGGCGGATAATTCCCATGGATTCTGGTTTTAAATTGTCAGAACCAGAATTAAAAAGTATGGCGTTCGTGGATATTTTCCCTTCTGATAATAGTTTTTTTCTTAAGTCAACACCTCCTTTGGCAACCTTTATATGGGAAATAAATAACTGTTCCGTACCGTCCTTAAAGTTGTTGGCATGGAATTTTAAGGTGGTTAGTTTATTCGCGGGCACTGCCTGTGGAACATCTATATATTTTGCCTCATCTACCCAAAGCCGGAAACGTTCATTATTTACGGCAATTGAGATATGCGCTCCATTTGTGATGGCATTTCGAATGTCCGCCTTAACGGTACTGTAAATTTCTCGTTTGTTGTTTTTTCTGTTTTCGAGGGTAATGCCAACAGGGGTATACTGACAAAAAGGGATACTTGCTTGAACAAAATTGGCCCCTTCCTTAAATTTTTCATCATCACTTAAGTCTACTCTTAAGTGTGATGTTGATGAGGTTTTATCAACTCCAATTCCAATGACATCAAACTCTACAGTGTAGTCTTCTGGAAGTGATTGTAGGTTGGGAATAAAAAGAATATTATATCCTGATTTTAGCTTAAACCACTTTTCCGATTCGTCACCTAGAACGACCACTTCACCACCAGCATTTGTATTCCATTTTGATGGAAAGTCCCCAATAAAATCATTATAAAAATCATCGTAAAAGAGTTGTTCATCACCAGGAACAAAATCAAATTTACTGTAGACGGACAGTGTTTTTGGTCCAGAATCTGTTGAGTTTCCTGTCGTATTTTCTGAAGACGGCGTATTATTTCCAGAACCGGATACGATTGGCGTATCTCCATTTGGTATTGGTGATTTTTTACCGCCTTTGGATCCTGGCTCCAAAATGCTATCAAGTGCTTGATCCGTTTTCTCCGTGGCCTCTTTGTCAACTCTTCTTTCAACGGCCCTTTCTGCGGCTTTTTCTGCTCTTTTTCCTAGTTTCTTAAGAAATTGTGCATTGATATGGCTACTAGAGAAAAGAAAGATTAGTGAGATGAAAAGTATTTTAAAAAAGGGATGCGTAGTTTTCATAATAGTGCGCTTTACGTGAAAAATAATTTTAGAATTATCTCCTAAAAAAACAAGGATAGCTAAAGTGTATCCTTATAAATATAGGTAAATTGAAGATTGTTAAGTGAGAGGATTGTATGGTTTACAACATTTACCTTATGGATACTTTTAAATCTTGTGTCAATGAATTTCGTACACCGTAAAAGAATTGTCTTGGCTTTTTATTACGAGTTCCGGTTTTTTGTTCATATTCATATCCGACATATCGGGTACCGAAGTTCCGTAAACAGGAAAATCTGGGATGGGTTCCGTTTGGCTATCGAAGAGATATGATTTCTGGCTTTGGATATCCGTAACCGAAACATATATTTTGTCATTGAGATAGAAAATTTTTGGTTTAGAATAAACCCCAAGGTCTAACGCTACTTTTTTATCCCGAATGCTCAAAATATTATCATTCATGATGGCCAATGTTTTGGAAGTAGCGTCCATTCCATGGTCACTGTTTAAGTTAAGATTTGTCTTCTGTATAGAACCTTTAGTATCAATTTGATAAAGGAGGCCCTTGCTCGTAGTTAATGTAAATTTGTTCTGGTTAAGCTTTACATCATTTTCGGAAAAGTCGATTTTTTCGGATACTTTAACTCTCACGTTTCCAACTCTGTTTAATATTTTCAAAGTTCCATTGGATAGTTGAAAAACGAGATAATCTTTGTTGCCTATCCTATAGTGCTGCGGCGCGTTCAAAATAATATCCTCGGCATTTGTGTACTTAAAACCAGACACAATGGCGCCTTGATTGTTATACATGAAAACCTTCTTGTTTTGTGTAACTACAAAGCGATAGTCCTTCTTAGCCTCGTAATCGAAAACCGCAAGAGGGTTTAAATTGCCACCTTCATAACTTTTAGTAAAGGGAGTTACTTCCTTGCCGTTGCGATCAATAATTAAAAACTGATTATTGGTTGTAAATGCCAACTGCAATTTTCCGTTCTTATAAATATCTACTTGATGGATTTTTCCTTGGATGGCACCCTCCAATTGTTTTTTCCAGAGCACTTTGCCCTTTGTGGAAATTAGATAGAGTACGTTATCTACATCTTGAACCACAATTTCCTTCCTGTTGGTCCTGTGATTTGTGACGAATTGAGGATTTAAGGCGATATCCGCCTCCAACTGTACGTTATAAAGAGTAGTTACTCCGGTACTTGTGGTTGTTTTGGAATTTTTCTTTACAAAATAACTGGTGTGGTAGAAATTGGTTTCCGCTATTTGCTGAGACCCGAATAGATAATCGGAAAAATCTAGCTGTCCAATTTCCTTGGCTATTTCTTCCAAACCATCATCTTTTAAGTTGTCTAGAAACCCGTCCACATTGGCCAATGAAAAGATGGTAGATTCTTGGGTCGTGAGTTCTTCGGCATTTTTATAAAGTGTCGTTTTTTCAAGTATGTTGCCACTTTTGTATTGTACAATAATATTTTCCAGTGT
This sequence comes from Maribacter aestuarii, assembly GCF_027474845.2. NCBI lineage: Bacteria > Pseudomonadati > Bacteroidota > Flavobacteriia > Flavobacteriales > Flavobacteriaceae > Maribacter > Maribacter aestuarii. The sequence goes on along the minus strand of NZ_CP107031.2, from coordinate 893,347 downwards.
TTGGGCATCTTCTGAAAAGATGAAGGTATCACCAAGTATGGAACCATACCTGGCAGTGAAATTTGTAATTAAAGGATTTAGACAGTCGTTTAAAAAACTGGTTTGCCCCAACTCCATAATCTCGCCACCTTGAAACTCGAATGAATTGGTTTGAATACTCTTCAGATAGTCTGTAATGTTTGCGGTTCCAAAGGTTTTAAGGAACACTACTGGTTGAGATTCAACTTTTGCCACACCGATTTCTTCTACCGTATTTAAAAGCGAGTACAATGCCACATCGGTATTTAAATAGTCCATTTGATTTTTGGCAAAGGCCTTATAGTCATTAAAGGTGTAGGATTTGTATGAATCCACAGCTTCTGGAGCTAGTTGAGTCGTTATGGTAGAAAGTGGTTTTGTTTTTGAAAATAACCTGAGAAAATTGTTGGCACTGTCCGTCGCAATGGTAATTCCGTCCAAGTATATTCCTTCCTCACCTAGGTCTATGTCCAGTGAAACCCAATCCGCATAATTTGAAACTTTAATCGCCTCATTAGTTTCTAAGAGATTTTTTAACAAAGCATCACTCGCGTTCAAGTTCAACCATAGGTGTCCAAGTCTAGCGGAGTTGGAAACTTCATACAGCTTTTCTAATGTAGGATTCAATTTTTTTTCGTCGGAATCTGAAATAATATTTTCCAAAATCGTTTGAGAAGAACTTAGTAGTTGTTTATTGGAAAAAGTAGTGGTATAAAATTCATCCTCTTCTATTCGATATTTTTGAATCTCAAATTCCTTATAAGTAAGGAGCTCTTTGGTTTTGTTCTGCACACTATCTAGTTTTATCAAGGGTACCGTATCAGAAGATATGTAGGTATAATCGAATTCGTTAGAAACTCCTTGAGAAATGGATAATAATCCTGCGGATTCTCCATTGATGAATTTAAGAGGATTCAATCTGGAAGAAATCCGCTTCATTAAATTCGTTGTTTTTAGTTTAGTAAGGATTTCATTTCCCTCAATTTCTTGACTGAAAGAGTTAAGGTCGTTTATTTTAAGAATAATGGCGGAGTTATCAGGAATGAAAGTTAGAAGCGAAGCGTTCTGTTCTTTTTTTGTACTGCAGCTATTAATTAATAGGAATGCACTCAAAAAAAGTAAAATGGATTTCATGAAATCGGGTTTGCACAAATTTATGATTTTTAAAATTCAAGTGTAAGCTGATCAGGCAGTAGCTTAAAACTTTTTCTATGGTATTTAGTAATACCATATTTTTTAATCGCGGCCCTGTGCTCCGCAGTAGGATAGCCTTTATTCTTTTTCCAATTGTACATGGGATATTCTTTGTGCAACTTCTCCATGTATTCATCCCTGTAGGTTTTCGCTAAAACGGATGCCGCTGCAATACTCATATATTTAGAATCTCCCTTTATGATACATTCGTGTGGTACATCCTTGTAGGGATTGAAACGGTTGCCGTCTACTATTATAAAATTGGGAACTACTTCGAGTTGTTCAATGGCACGATGCATGGCGAGGAAGGATGCATTTAAAATATTGATTTCATCAATTTTGTTAGGATTTACATGCGCTACTGCGAAAGACTTGCTCTCTATTTCTATAACTGGTTTCAGATAAATCCTCTTGTTTTCGGTAAGCAGCTTGGAATCGTTTAGCATATCATTCTTAAAATCTTTGGGAAGTTGGACCGCAGCTGCAGTTACTGGACCTGCAAGGCAGCCTCTACCCGCTTCATCTGTTCCTACTTCATCAAAAAAATGGCGAAAAATACTTAACATTTAGCTTTTTTAAGATTGTTTTAAGATTTTGACACTTCTTTTAATTGTTAAAAAATTAAAAATAAATTAACGAAAAAATGAAATTCTTGTAAATATGATAATAAACAGCTCTTTTTTAACAATAACATCTCTTGGTGTAAGTTAGCCTTTGGATAGTTAAGTAATTTTTAAGACTTTTGGCGCAAGCTAATTCAAAAAACTAATTCTATGAAACAGAAGTTTACATGGATGTTAACACCGTTGTTGGTGTTGTTCATCTCATTTTCCTACGCTCAGGAAAAAACAGTTTCCGGTGTTGTTACCGACCAAAGTGGATTGCCTTTACCGGGCGTATCCGTTGTTGAGGTAGGAACTACAAACGGAACCCAAACCGATTTTGATGGAAATTTTACCATTAATGTTGCAGAGGGACAAGTATTACGATTCAGTTATCTTGGTCAGAAGACCGTAAGCAGAACGGTCGGAGCCTCCAACACATTAAACATTGAAATGGTGGAAGATGCACAGGCTTTGGAAGAGGTTATTGTGACCGGTCAGGGTTCAGGTATTGCTAGAAGAAAGTTATCAACTACAGTGGACGTTTTAGATGCTGAGGATATTGATAAGCTTCCAGCAAATCAAATAGACCAATTATTACAGTCAACTACCCCAAGTGCCCAAATACGTTTGAGCTCAGGACAACCGGGTACAGCGGCTATTATCAGAACAAGGGGTCCAATTTCTGCGGCTTCCTCCGCAACACCTGTGGTTATTATTGATGGTGTTCGGGTTGATAATTTGAACTCCAATCCTGAACTAGGTATTGCTACTGGTGGGGCGAATGTTTCGGCATTGGCTGATATTCCGGTAGAGTCTATTGAGAGAATTGAATATATTAAAGGTGGTGCTGCTACAACTTTATACGGAGCGGATGCTGCAAATGGTATTATTCAAATCATCACCAAAAAAGGTAAGGACGGTACAAGTACGGCGTTCTTTGAAAGTAATGTGGGCGCCATTAAGGCAACAACGGATTTCTTAAGATATGATAGAACGGCAGAGGCAATCTTCAGACCAGGTTGGTCTCAGCAATACAGAGCCGGATTAAGCGGTGGTTCCGAGAAATTTACTTATAATTTTGCTGGTAGTTTATATAAGGACGACAGTTACAATGATATCAATGAGCAGATAAGAAGGAATTTCACCTTTGGCTTAACAGCTAAGGTGACGGATAAATTAAGATATCAAGGTTCGTTCTCTTTTGTAAATTTCGAGTCTAACTTGGATTACAATGCGAATACCAGTTTTTCTAGATTTTCCGGTATAGAAGGTTCTGCGCGAGGTAATACTGAGGAAATTAGTGATGCTGATTGGCAAGATGAGTTGGCTAGGTATGCTCGTATAGGACAACTGGTAGATATAACGAGTACCACAAATCGTATTACCGCCTCTAACAAGTTTATTTATGATATTACTGATAACCTGCAAGCAAATGCTACGATTGGTATAGATAATAGGAATACGGTTCAAGAAGAGCTGTTAAGCAATGCCCTTCAAGTTGAATTAGGGGCTATTGCTCCGGGAACTACGGATCAAGGTGAACTTTCAAGGGTTTTGAGGTCGGCATTTACGTTAACTACCGATTTTAACCTTACCCATAGAGCCAACACGGATAATTTTTCTTTCGTTACAATTTTAGGTGGACAGTTTTTTAGAACTTCAGACAGGCAAAATAGATTAGATGGCTCTGGCGGTGTCGATGGAACACGTTCGCTGAATAACTTCTCTGAACAAATTTTTGAGGATTTTGTTTTGGAAAATGCAAACTATGGTTTGTATTTCTTGGAAAACATTGGTATTTATAATGTGGCTTTCTTGGAATTTGGAGGTAGATTGGATCAGAACACTGCTTCTGGAGCTGACACTGACCCATTGTTGTTGCCTAAAATTGGTTTGACTTATAACTTAAGCGATCATGATTTTTATATAAATTCTGGCATTAGTGATGTGGTTTCAACTATAAAACTAAGAGCAAACTATGGGGAAGCTACAAACTTCGCGCAGCCTTTTTCTCAGGACAGGACATTTGCTCAAAACCCGTTCCTAGGCAATCCGTCATTTACATTTGATAATCAAGGTAATGATGAGTTGGTGTCAGAGCGTGTAAGAACGACAGAATTTGGTCTGGAGCTTGGATTTTTTAGTAATAGATTGTTCTTAAGTGGAACAAGATATATTGGTATTACGGAAGATGCTTTATTTACTCCTCAGGACCCACCGTCTTCAGGACAAGCCAATCAAATTCAGAATATCGGAGAGGTAGAGAACAAGGGATATGAATTTGCCTTAAATGCTACCCCAATACAGACGGAGAAGCATAGTTTGAGTATAAACTTATCCTATAATACGAATGAAAATTTAGTAACCGATGCCGGTGGAGCCCCTGCATTTGTGGTCGGTGGATTTACGGTTCTGGGTTCTGTAGTTGAAGAAGGTCAGAGTTTAGGGTATTTGAGAGGTACCGCAGCTATATTGCAAGATGACGGCACGTATGCTTTTGAGCCAAATACTGCCCTTGGAGATACGTTTGCTCCTAAATTTGGTTCAATGGGATTGAACTATACTTATGGGGATTTTAATTTCTTTGCAACTGCTGATTATCAATTTGGCGGAAAAATCACAGATTTAAGTTTCTTGTTGAGGCACTTACGTGGAACGGATGATACAGGTATACCAGAAGAGCTAATTGGGACGACCTCTCCGTTTAATTATGTAAACTTCTTTGTTTTTGACAATGACTTCTTAAAAGTCAGAAATATAGGGGCTTCTTACAATTTTGGTGATATCGCTAAGCCTTTGTTTAGTAATATTCGTTTAGGAGTTACCGTGACAAACCCTTTCAATTGGACAGCTGGTACATTTGATCCTGAAACCACAGGTTCAGGTATTGCTGCTCAAAATGGTTTTGCAAGTGGTGGTTTTGCCTACGGTACAGAATCGGCACCAAGAACTTACGTAGCTTCATTAAGATTTGAATTTTAATAAAAAATTGTAAAAATGAAAAAACTAATAACATTTATTGTAGCCATTTTTATATTTGGCTGTACAGGTGACTTTGGCGATGTTGTTGACTTTAAAGAGGTTGAGAATCCTAACCTTTCTGAAGCATCTGTCGTAGGTCAACCGAATTCATCATCCATTTGGCTTACAGGTTTGGAAAGACAATTAGCTTTGGTATTTCAAGAAACCTTAACCTTAGCGGAACTAGGATCGGATAATTATGTAAATACGCAGACTTTCTTCAACCAGTTTATGGACGGTCTAGAAATTCAGATTACTGATCCGGATATGAGAGATACCCAAAGGGATATTCAACGATTGCGAGAACTTGCGAAATTCGGAATTGCAGAGGTTGGTCCCGGAGATCCAAATTACGATGCAACTACGGAGGCTGAGTTTAATTACTTTGAAGGTTTAGCCTATTTGTTCTCAGGAATGTATTTCTCGGCGTTGCCGGCGGAACCAGTAGGTGTGCCCGTACCAGCGGATCAACATTATCAGAACGCTATTGCATCGTTTGATGCAGCAATTGCTATAAGTGCAAAGCCTGAGTATCATTTGGCAAAAGCGAGAGCAAACTACTATTTAGGTAATAAGTCAGAAGCCGTGAATGCTGCTAACAATGCGTTGTCTTTAGATAGCTCTTTTGATAGAACCGTAATGTTCGATGAGTCTAACGGTCCTAGTAATACGTTTGAAGATGCCTTGTATGAAAGAGCGACTTTCGATGATCTTCAGCCGCTTCCAACGCTCGACTTTCTTGATCCAAAATATTCATTTTTGGACCCCAACGAAGATGCGCCTGTGCATTATATGAAGGCGGAAGAGGCGTATTTGATTTTAGCTGAGGCTGCATTATCTGATAATGATATTGTTGCGGCTAGAACAAACTTAACTGCGTTATTGGATTTAATTGCGACAAGGGAAGTTCGAAATATTGATGATTCTATTGAGCAGCGATCACAAGTAGATGAGGGTTCTAGACCTGATAATGCTGACATTGTTGTTAATGGTCGACCTGGATTGGTATTAAGCCGTCAAGATGGAAATGTAGATGTGCCTTCTGTTTCTGGCACATCGCTTACAGAAGCTGATATCGCTGCAATGCAGGACAATGATGCGGGATTAACTTTGTTGTACAGGACAAGGCAAGAAGTTTTCATTGCCGAAGGAATCAGACTTACTGATATGGGCGTGAAATTGGTCATAGATGAAAATGAAATCTTGTTGAATGAAAACATTAACGAGGGTGATTTGGGCACAGTAGCTGTCATACCTTCCTTCATTGCAGCGGTGGTGGATGATTTAGATGCTATTAGTTATGATCCAGGCACAAATGTTGCAAGTACTGCGATAGATTTAAATGCTGTTCTTGTAGCTAATAAAAGTTCTGATCAAGTAGTACCTTTTGAATAACCTTTAGTTTTCTTAATAACAGAATCCCCTTCGTAATGTTGGGGATTTTTTATTACCTAAACTTTCACATTTGGTTAGGAACAAAAAAATTAACTTTGCCACAGAAATTCACTGAATGAGATATCTTTTTCCCCTTCTCTTTGTTCTTATAGGTATAAATGCTTTAGCGCAAGAAGGAAGTGCTAGACAAAGGGCGAAAGACTCCCTTAGGCTCGTCCGGGAATCGCAAGGTATTTTTAGGGATAATAAGGCAAATCTAAATCCTTCCACTCTGCAAAAATCGAGTTCGAATATTAAGCAGGATTCACTTCAAGAATTAACTATAGAAAATTATAAAATCATCTCATTTGCCCGAGATACTACATTCTTGGATACCACCCTCACCATACAAAAAGAATATAAGTACAATTATTTAAGAAGGGATGACTTTGAATTGATGTCTTTTTCCAATATTGGACAGACGTATAATAAGTTGGGTGTAGATTTTGAAAGGTCCACTATGTATCCAGTATTAGGGGCAAGGGCAAAGCATTATAATTATTTGGAGATTGAGGATATTGACTATTATAATGTACCAACTCCAATGACAGATTTATTTTTCAAGACCACATTGGAACAGGGGCAGTTGTTGGATGCCCTGTTGACGTTTAATACATCTCGAAGACTAAATTTTTCTATTGCTTATAAAGGACATAGATCCTTAGGCAAATATCAATTTGATCAAATACAATCCGGTAATTTTAGAACAACAACTAATTACCTTACCAAGAATGGAAGGTATTCTCTTAGAGCTCATATAGCGGCACAGAACATTCTTTCAGAAGAAAACGGGGGTTTGGCCCAGAAGGAGCTTCAATTTGAATCTGGGGACCCGGATTTCATAAATAGACCTAGGGTAGATGTGCTTTTGAATGATGCTGACAATAAAATCTTGGGAAAACGATATTATTTGGACCATCAATACAAATTGATAAGAAAACGGACGGATTCTACTTTCGTGGAGAGAACCTCATTATCCATTGGGCATGTGTTCAATTACGAGACCAAATACTATCAGTTTTTACAAAATGCAGGTAACGACTACTTCGGAGAGGCTATTCTTTCTCCCATAAACGATAAAGCCAATCTTAAAACCTTTTACAATCAATTAAACGCGGAATTTTACAACAAGACCTTGGGTAGGATTAAAGGGAGTATCAATCTATATAATTATGACTATTTTTTTAATAGCTTGTTTATTACAGAGGCAGGTGAAGTTATTTCAAATAGATTGAATGGAGCTGAGGTCGCTTTAGGTGGTGATTATGATAAGAAAATTGGTGCCTTTGAAGTGAAGGGCTCCTTAAAGTATAATTTATCAGGGGACCTTACAGGAAATATTTTGGATGCTTCAGCAGCATATACTTTAAATGATAAACATGAATTGAAGTTTGGAATACATTCTTCTTCCAGAATGCCCAATTTTAATTTTTTACTCTACCAAAGCGAGTACCTTAATTATAATTGGCAGAATACCGCAGTTTTTGAGAAAGAAAGGGTTAATAGTTTTCAGTTTTCTTTTGATTCAGATTTGTGGGGTAGTCTTCTAGCCAAATATACCGCGTTGGATAACTATGCGTATTTCGCCAACGATTCTTCAATTATGGTTGAGGAGGGGATGGAGAACGCCAACATTAAACCGTTTCAGGAAACCTCCAGTGTATCGCATATTAAGTTGAAGTATGCTAAAGAGTTCAGGTGGCGAAAATTTGCATTGAACAATACCGTAATGTATCAGACGGTTTCTCAAGATGAGAACGTGCTCAATGTCCCTCAATTGGTCACAAGGAATACACTCTATTTTTCTTCCGATGTTTTCAAGAAAGCGATGTTCATTCAAACGGGAATTACTTTTAAGTATTTTTCCAGTTATACTATGGATGCCTATAATCCTTTGTTAGGTGAGTTTTATATTCAAAATTCCGAAGAGCTTGGAGGTTATCCACTTTTGGATTTTTTCATTAACGCCAAGATTCAACAGACTAGGATTTATTTAAAGGCCGAACATTTCAACTCTTCTTTTAGCGGTTATGACTTTTATGCAGCTCCTAACTATCCTTACCGTGATTTTGTTATCCGATTTGGGTTGGTCTGGAATTTCTTTTCATAGATTTTTTTGATAAGATATTATTGTTGTTTTCAAGCAATTGGAGATCCTGCTCGTTTTAGTGTCTCCTAATAGCTCATTGGTTAACAATGGATTATGGCTTTAATTACCTTTTTTAATTTTTTTATTTTACTTAAAAAACTATAAATCAATTAGTTAATGCTTTTATTTAAATAAATCTTATTTTTTTTGAAATAAGTATTGTGAAATCAAAAAGGGTGCGTATATTTGCACCCGCTTTGGGAGATACTTGGGGCGATGTCCGGGGAGTTTTTCCCGGGTTTATGGAGTTCATTGACATATTGTGGAGAACAAAGCCATCGTCGGAAGGGGTCTTCGGGTCCTATTCGATGGTGGCGGTAGAGAATATACAATTTAAGATATCAAGAATTAGATCGATCAGATCGGGGCCGGGGACGGAAATTTCGGAGACGTTGGGACGAATACAAATGAAACAACGATGAAGAGTTTGATCCTGGCTCAGGATGAACGCTAGCGGCAGGCCTAACACATGCAAGTCGAGGGGCAGCGGGAAGTGCTTGCACTTTGCCGGCGACCGGCGCACGGGTGCGCACCGCGTATGGAACCTACCTTCTACAGGGGAATAGCCCAGGGAAACTTGGATTAATGCCCCGTGGTACCGGCTAACAGCATTGTTTACCGGTTAAAGGCTTCGGCCGGTAGAAGATGGCCATGCGTCCCATTAGCTCGATGGTAAGGTAACGGCTTACCATGGCTACGATGGGTAGGGGCCCTGAGAGGGGGATCCCCCACACTGGTACTGAGACACGGACCAGACTCCTACGGGAGGCAGCAGTGAGGAATATTGGACAATGGAGGAGACTCTGATCCAGCCATGCCGCGTGCAGGAAGAATGCCCTATGGGTAGTAAACTGCTTTTATACGGGAAGAAAAAGGGCCACGTGTGGCCTGTTGACGGTACCGTAAGAATAAGGACCGGCTAACTCCGTGCCAGCAGCCGCGGTAATACGGAGGGTCCGAGCGTTATCCGGAATTATTGGGTTTAAAGGGTCCGTAGGCGGGCGATTAAGTCAGTGGTGAAAGTCTGCAGCTCAACTGTAGAATTGCCTTTGATACTGATCGTCTTGAGTCATGGTGAAGTTGGCGGAATATGTAGTGTAGCGGTGAAATGCATAGATATTACATAGAACACCGATTGCGAAGGCAGCTGACTAACCATGTACTGACGCTGATGGACGAAAGCGTGGGGAGCGAACAGGATTAGATACCCTGGTAGTCCACGCCGTAAACGATGGATACTAGCTGTCCGGGTCCTTGAGACCTGGGCGGCCAAGCGAAAGTGATAAGTATCCCACCTGGGGAGTACGTTCGCAAGAATGAAACTCAAAGGAATTGACGGGGGCCCGCACAAGCGGTGGAGCATGTGGTTTAATTCGATGATACGCGAGGAACCTTACCAGGGCTTAAATGCATTTTGACAGGGGTAGAGATACCTTTTCCTTCGGGCAATTTGCAAGGTGCTGCATGGTTGTCGTCAGCTCGTGCCGTGAGGTGTCAGGTTAAGTCCTATAACGAGCGCAACCCCTACCGTTAGTTGCCAGCATGTCATGATGGGGACTCTAACGGGACTGCCGGTGCAAACCGTGAGGAAGGTGGGGATGACGTCAAATCATCACGGCCCTTACGTCCTGGGCCACACACGTGCTACAATGGCCGGTACAGAGAGCAGCCACGTCGCAAGGCGGAGCGAATCTACAAAACCGGTCACAGTTCGGATCGGGGTCTGCAACTCGACCCCGTGAAGCTGGAATCGCTAGTAATCGGATATCAGCCATGATCCGGTGAATACGTTCCCGGGCCTTGTACACACCGCCCGTCAAGCCATGGAAGCCGGGAGTGCCTGAAGTCCGTCACCGTAAGGAGCGGCCTAGGGCAAGATCGGTAACTAGGGCTAAGTCGTAACAAGGTAGCCGTACCGGAAGGTGCGGCTGGAACACCTCCTTTCTAGAGATTGTCCTTTTAAGGACGGTCCCCGACGGTTTTCGGAAACAAGTTTCCGGTCCCGGTCTTTCGGTCTATTTTTTTCATGATATCGTTCCCTCTACGTAGCCTCCACAATCATAATATACAAGTAATTGCCCTTTTGGTACATTGCCAAGAGTGGTAGGGACAGTCCCATAGCTCAGCTGGTTAGAGCGCTACACTGATAATGTAGAGGTCGGCAGTTCGAGTCTGCCTGGGACTACAGGCCCCCTTTTTTTGGAAGGGGAACGTTCATTGAGATTGAAATATTGAAGGAAATTCTTGAAGTTGGGTAACCCCAGTTGGCGCATAGTCATCAATTAACCGATAACTGTTAACTGATAACCGACAACTGAATTACGGGGGATTAGCTCAGCTGGCTAGAGCGCCTGCCTTGCACGCAGGAGGTCATCGGTTCGACTCCGATATTCTCCACTAGGCGATGCCTAGGGATAATTTATATT